>NZ_CP007440.1:5734293-6041742 GCF_001579845.1 Rhodoplanes sp. Z2-YC6860 | reverse complement strand
GCATCCGGCACCGTCTGGAAATGATCGTTGCGGCATTTTTGCACGGCGTGCCGGCGCGTGTCTTGGCCCCGCATTGGGGCCTCGCGCGCAGTCGGCGAGGCGCGTTCAGCACGTAGTTCAATGTCCAATGGCTGTTGTCGCTCCTCTTGCTAATCAAGGTCACCTCATTTTCGATATGATGATTTAGCTTGGCGCGCGTACGCAAGGTCGGCGCCTGGTCATGATGGATTGGGAGAGCTGGGTTATCGGGAGGACAGGAAACTGTCAGAAGCGGAGCTCGCCGTGGTCCCCGGAGATATAGGAGGTGGTTCGAGACGTTCCAGATGCCGCGTTGCTGAAGCTGACCGTCAAGGTCGGGTCTTGCTTTGATTCGATTTCGTAAAGCCGATGTATGGGATGTCCGCGAACGGGACCCGTTGCGATCGATGAGGCCCGTTGTGATCGTAGAGACAGATCAAATCACGGTCGAATAACGGTCCGCTCAATTTTTAACGTAGGCTTCCTTTCCAGATTTTCCACCTGTCGCATCGATGGCTCGAGCTGGGACGGCATTACCAACGCGGACATCTCAATCGTGAGCGCTAGCCATGTCAAGTTCAGGTTTTGACCGGATGGTTTGAACTGAGATGGGGAGTGCGCAGACTCTTAATTACAAAAATGCACTGTAAAAATTGGTCTCGGATGCATGGGGTTGTTCCTTCAGGATTCAACTCTTGCGCAACCTCCTTGGGGTTGTTTCGACTCGTGATGACTCGGTCCGCCGTCCGCGCCTAGTCAGGTCAGACTAACATCTGTTGCAAGATTCATCAGCGGTCAGGAATGCAGAAAGAAAAGTTACAAAGGTGAAAAGCAGGTGATGCGTGCAGCGCCGTCGCGTGAAGCTCAAAGTCGATAACGGCTGGCTTTGAAAGGGGCCTGGACCCGAAGTCCAAAACTCTGAGACTTCCTTGGTTTGTTCGCGTGAAACCCTGCTTGCCTAGGGCCTATTATGTATTGGCCGCGCCAGAACCGCCTCGGTTCATTGGGGTCGAGCTGGCAGTTGGTTCTTAGCCTGTTTGCGCGATTGCGAATGGGCGGCTCGGCGCACGTCTTCAAATGTCGCCGCCACTTTGTATAAATGATAGCCATCGCCCTCAATGTTGGCCTCGGCTTCCGGCCAGACGTTGGTCAGAGCCCTAACCTTCTTCCATTGCCAAGCTTTCGCCTCGTGGGGAAGCGTTTCACCCTGTCGAACGAGACAGTGGAATTGAGGTAGCGTCGAATGCTGGTAGACATCGAACATTCAAAGCCTCCAAGCAATCATTATGCGCGCAGTCGCGCTGCGTTTCCTGTATCAGCGTTAGATGCTTGATGGTTGATCTGGATCAAGGAATAGCCTGCCGACGCTCTTGGATCGAAAATGTTTTAAATGTCGGGCGGGGGCTGGTGAACCGCAGTTCTTCGCGCCACTACACCCCGCGCGCGGCAAGTTGTTCCTCAGCTCATGCAGGGTCCAGATGCGGGGCCTATCTGATGCGTTGCAACGAAAGGGTACGCAGACTTAATTTGAGGTCCGGCCGTTCTGGCGATAGCGCTGATCCGAGCATTGCAAATACGGCTTCGGGTCCTTCCAAAGACCAATTGCCATGGGGCAGTTCGCATCCCGACCTTTGCCAACATCGCAGGCGATTTGCGCTGCGATCATTTCGGAGTCGATGAGCATCGACTTCATCACGCCGCCGAACGTTAACGCCGGCTCTGATCTTTATCTCAAGCGTGCCGACTTCCTGGGCTAACGACTCTGAACCTCCGCGTGGCGCGTCAACGAAAGCTGAGTTTGGGTGAGTGGCCCCAGTTTCTATCCGTGCGGGGCTGGAAATTTGTCCGGCGACGTCTGAAGCTGAATGTCCGTACGGTCACGCCAGCACTGAAGACGCTGAGCTTTCGCGCGAGATCAGGAAGGATTGGCGTCGCATCGTCAAAAATCCTTCAGGCACCGGCCAATCGGAGAAGCTGTTGCCAGAGGCGGTTCTTTTCGGCCAACACCTCGGCGTGATTAATAAGCGCACGGCGGTCTTCCGGCGACTCGATTTCAACGAGGGCTCGCAGCAGGCGAAGGCCATCGGCCAATTTCTCAGTCCTCGCACATTCTTCCATTCGAGCCTCCCTTTCAAAGGGTAGGACAGCATGTGAAGGCGACAACTAAGGGATTCTACGTAGCCGGCAGAGGGCTCCCGAAACGAGAGCGGCCGCCAGGAGGTGGTCTATCCTTATAATGGCTTGTCGGTTTGCTTCTCGAAGTCACCGGCTTCCATCTGCTTTTGCCGCTCTTCGGCAAGAAGCTTGGTCAATCTCGACCGCTCGCCATCCGTTTTCGCACGAGCGAGCATCTCCTCGAAATGCTTGACGTTCTCGCGTCGGATAAAACGCTCCATGGCAGGCTCCCCACCTACACACCCCCCCTCTATAACAACCTTAGGGCGATTATCCTCCCGTCTTCGTGCTTTTCAAGACAAAGTGTGGTGCCCGATATTAAAACTAGTCGTATATACTCAGGGTTGTCAGGATGATCCTGACATGCATCGATGGATGCATCCGCACAGGTTTCGGATGTATGCAGGGCACCATCCAATAACTATCTTGCACGCCGACTTCGGGGACGCCGGCAGTAGCCCTATTCCCGCCGGCGTCCTCGTTTTGTGGGAGTGGCTGAACGCCCACCGTTGATTTTGAACGTCATCCATGGTGACGCATATCCGGGAGCATCCTGCTCGGCACGCCGCTACATGCTTCCGATTAGTCAAATCCGAAATTTGGCTGAGCCGATCTGAAGTCGATCAAGTCTTCCCCTGACGCGTGTCAGGGTTACGAATCCCACACCGGCTTGGCAGGTCTCGCAGCATGTCGGGGATCAAGGAAAGCACCACATTGCAGTTTGCGCATGGCGCGGCGTCGGGCATCGAGCTCAACGCCGAAGGCAAGGGCCCGAGTGGGTCATGGTCGTGCTCGAGACCGTCGATGGCCGCGGCCCGTACTAAGGTCGCCGACGTCAAACGGCTTGCCACGGTCGGCATGAGCGTCTGAAGATCGACCTGTCAAAGGTTGTGGAATCGAAGTGGTGACCTACACTCGTTGGCAGATGCTGAGGGATACGATCGCCCTCGCTCTGCGGGGAATAAAGCTTCAACTAACCGGCGCATCAAAGATTTTGTTGGCTTCCAAGTAACCGAGCGTGCTCTTCCATGAGCCTAGCGGCGCCGAGAAAGGTGGTCTTTGCTCCCTGAGATGCTGAGGCGTCTGCCATCTGGCGGTAGCGCTGGGCAAGCCGCTTATAGGTCTTGGCCCGCTCGTCTGAAGTCAGCGTTCCGATGTTCTTCAAGATTTCTTCCATGAATTCCATGCCGAACACTTGAAGCATTTAACTGAATGTGCAGCTAAGAGAAATCCGTTTGAACCTCGCGGCTGATAGATATTCAACCCGAATGAAAAAGGGGCTGCTTAGGCAGGCCCAACGCGGATTAATGCACGTGTGGTGCAAGTAATTCTCCGAGACTACGAACAACATCACCAACCCGCCCGTCGTCTCCGCCATCCTTCGCAAAGATCGCTGAGTAGCACCGCGGCAACTCCGGCAGAAAACTGTTGCGCATTATAGTTACGTCCGGCGGGACGGCTCGTTCGACAAAAGCGCGGCATCCCATACCTGAACGGATGGCTTCGAAATGTGCGGCATGATCTGTTGCGGTGAATACAATATCGTATTTGGTTCCGGCTTGTTGGCATGCCCTGCGCGCGAGGTCGTCTTGAACACATCCGGGAAAACTTAGAAAAGGCAGTGGTGAACCAGGCGTTGGCTTGAAGTCGGCTGCGCAAACCCAAACCAAGGTCTCTTCCCACCATCTAGTTGCCTTCTCCGGTACGGACAAAGCAAAAGCGACCACGATATCTAGATGACCTGATGAAAAGCGCTTGGTGAGATTCGGAGAGGTGTCACTATAATAAGCGATGTCTTCTACGCCGTAACGACAGGCGTTGAATATCTGCCGAAGCAAGGTCCCCGCATACAAAGCGGGAATTCCGATTCGAAGTTGATTTCCATTCTTTCCACCCGCCGAAATTATTTGATCGTTGAGGGCGAGAATCCGATGCGCGTACTCAACGACGAAGCGACCCTTCTCCGTCAGGGTGGCGGTGCCTTTGACGAACAACGCTCCGCCGGACAGAAACTCTAAACGCTTAATCTGAGCGCTGATCGCTGACTGAGTGAGGCTGAGAGCTGCTGCGGCAGTGGTGAAGCTTCCCGTTTCAGTGACGGTGGCAAACGACCGAAGAACTTCGATTGGAATGTTGTTCGGCTCGTGACGTCGTTGCACGCGATGTCCCTTTATGCCGGCAGCACGTGTCAGTCCGATGCTCGGCATCAGTCATGCGAAGCAGTTCGAACTCGCTTTAGGTATGCAATGCGTCGACTTCCAAGAGGTATGTCAGGCACCGCTGCTCGACGCAGCTGATCGATGCTTGGTTAGACAACCCAGTGTTAGAATTGGGCCAATAACATCTTACCTGAAACTCGCATATGACTTTTCCACTGCTGCATCAAATGATGTACTGCCGGGACGGCCTTCCTCGCGTCCGTTTTGTTTCATTCCCGACATTGTGAGTGGTACGCATGTCCGCTTGAGCCGAAGCGTCCTTAGGCACTATGGCAAACGATCGAGATCCCTTGAGGCGATCTTGCGGATCGTGATTCAAGCCTCGAACGCGAAAGCTCGAATCATGCGCTAGAACTTGCGTGGCGTGTCGCGGGTGAACGACCGGCCCGCGTGCACCTGCTGATTGAAGCCGCCGGTGGCAGCGTCAAACGCTGCGCGGGCGCGGCTCTTACTTGGCGATGTTCTAGTCGGTCACAGGCCTAGTATAGCAAGAGGGGCGTCTGACATCCTTGAGGCATCTCTCCAGTTAACGGTTGAGCGGTCTCAAGCTCATGCGAGTTATGGACGTGTCGGCGTCGACACATATACGGAAGCGCGGCCGGCCCTACCGCATTACATGGGCAGCGACTTGCTGAAGCACGAAGCCGACTGCCCGGTGCGGCGCGTGCCGGCCGGTGAGATCGAGAATGCAGCCGTCGATCAAGTTCGCCGGTTGCTTTGTGCACCCGAGATTATCGTCCGGCCTGGCGAAAGGCGAAACAGCTGGCGCCCGACATGGAGGAAGGTGAGGTGAGGAAGGTTCTGCGCCGCCTGGACCCGCTCTGGAATGAGCTGTTCTGGCGGAACAGGCACGGGTCGCTCAATTCAGGCGAAGTAGTCGCTCGTAGTTATACGGACCTTCTATGTTGATATAGCTCAATGGAGGTTCGTCGCCCTGCGTGCATGTGTGTGGGTGCATGGAGCCCAAATACGAAAAGTCCCGGACGTGCGAACTATGCGGCGAGGATATGATAATGGTCCGGAGAGAGCCACGTGTTGGCCCGCTTCCTTCCCTCGAAAGCTTTCGCTGCACCGGCTGTGGTGATGTGCAGACGTTCGAGGTTGATCCGTAGTCGCATGTATTACGCGACCTGCACACTATGGGCGCTCACTGTCTTGGCGATGTCTGCCGCAGTGATCTATTAGTTGTGAGCCCGCTCGCGAACGCCGCTCCGTTCGATTGTAGCTTTCGATACCAATGGTCCCGATTTGTAAGGCGTCGCCTGACATACTCGGTCTTGCTTGTGCCGTTACGATCGGTGCGTGTGCAGCACCACGAACCTAGACTTCTGCACACTCACTTAAAGGGCGCCGGCATCACCCAAACTGCCGGCGTCCTCTTTTTTGCCGAGCGATTTTCACGAGAGAGGACCCAACGGTGGGCGACGTCGTCAAGTTCGGGACGAGAGAACAACCGCGGTGTGCCAACGCACCGCCGCCGAGCGCAGCACCACACCCAATCGTCCGGCTCCCGTCTTTCGCGCCGTCGACGGATTTCCCATCCATTGGCGGGATTCGGCCAGCAACGTTCATGCCTGCGAGATGACCGAGCTTAAGTCAGGCGGCAGGGTTGCGTGGACGATTTGCGGCACGGATGTCACCGACAATGCCCAGTACGTGGCCAACTGTCTGGATGACGTAAACTGTATGAAGTGCATGGAATGGCGCTGGGAGCCACACCCAGACGAAGGCGATCCGCGGACGGCAAACTAACGACGTATAAAATCGGCAACTCAAGAAGCGCCGTAGCGCCCGACCTGTTCGGAGAAGAAAAGATGCCGCCAGTTGAGGTGGCGTTGGAAATCTCCGTCAGGTTCATCCTGACGGTAACTGAGTGGTTCCATGCATCGTTTTACATGCCACGGAGTTTGGGCGGGCTATAGCTCAATCACAAGCTGTTGCCGTCGATTTCCTTCAGTATGGGCTCGCGGTAGTCCATGCTGACGCGCTGACTATCGCGAAAGGCCTCCAAAAGCGCCTCCGCCTGAGCCACTCCGTTGTGACCGTTTCCTCGCATTGTAGTCACTAGCGCCTGTTGTTTTTCAATTCTCTTGGTGGCGGCTTTGTCTGGCCAACGCTCGTCGGCGCCGCAGCGCGTTTTCCCTTTTCATGCGCATTGATCGGCGGCCTTGCCAGCTTCGGTCTGATGGGGTTGTTTTTGGGCCCGGTCATCATGGCGTTGCTACTTACGGTCTGGCGGTCGCCGCAAAGCATCACGATGACACCCCAGCCGAATAAAGCTGCAGCGGCGGCCCCACTACCGCCACTGAGTAGGAGCGCGGCCGCGGCAATTGAAAACACCACCCATGCTCCGAACGGAAGCATCGCGAACGCCACGGTTAGGACAGTAAATAGAGTAGGGTTTGGAACGCCTGCTAAAATGTAACCGACGCCGATGAGCAAATCGGGAGCATAGGCGGGATGTGTCTCCTGCGCCTGCTCGCTTTCAATAAGCAAAAAAATCTGCCGATCGACAATTTCAGCCCCCGGACAGCCTGCAACGGCCGTTGCAGCAAAAAGTCATCAAACGAGCGGAAGAACAGCTCCTTAATCCGACAGTCCCCGCCGGAGAGTCGCTGCCTTGCGGACATCCAACTCATTTTGGTGTTCGGTCCTGGTCATTTCTTTAAAGCTCAATTCGACCTTCTCAATCTTGCCGTTGAATTTGAACGGAGACTTGTAGATCTCCGTCACGGGCGTGCCCTCGTCGGCACCAACGTCAGCACCCTCATCCGCGGAAAACGCGCAACATTGTGTCTGCTCGATACGGCCGGTGCCGACATTCTTGTCATTGATGAACAGGGTGCCGGTGCCTCCTTTGCCAACACCGCCGCCATCATAGGAAAACTCGAAACGCAGGTTGGATTTGCCGGGAGGCAGTGGCGCCTTGGACGTGATCGTGAAACGCTTCAAACCGAGCCAGTTGTAAGTGTAGGCTGGTTTGCCGTCCTTGACGTACAGACTCCAGCCACCGAACCGCCCAGCCTGTGCAACGATAGCACCGTTCATAGGTCCTTTCGGAGCGTCCAGCTCGGCGATGATCGTGTGGGAGCGGTTCTTCAAATTGATGAAGACATTCTCTGACATTCCAATCATGCCCTGATGGACCGTCAAGGAGGTGCGCCCAGCCATCAGGCTTGGACGCCCGACCAATGATGCAGTCATGCGCTCCAACAGGCGATCATCCAGAGGAAGCACCGAATACTTTACAGCTTCTTTCAAAAATTCACCTTGCATCTCCTTGAGCTTGTCCGGATTCGTCTGCGCCAGATCGTTGACGAGGCTGAAGTCCGACCGTGCGTCGTAGAGTTCCCACCTGTCGTTTTCGAACGTCGCGCGATTTTGATACTCCCACGCCGCACGGTGGACAGTGCCGGCGAGCCAGCCGTCCTTGTAGATGGCGCGGTTGCCGAAAATCTCGAAATATTGCGTGGTGTGACGGCTTGCAACGCCGCGTTCGTTGAACGTGTGGACGAAGCTCGTACCTTCTATGGGCGTCTGCACAGTGCCGTTCACGCTTTTCGGCTCGGGTAATCCTGCTGCTTCGAGGATGGTCGGCGCGATGTCGATGACATGCTGCCATTGCGAACGCAGCTCACCTTTGGCCGAAATTCCTTTCGGCCAGTGGATCACCATGCCATTGCGAGTACCGCCATAGCTGGACGCAACCTGCTTCGTCCACGTGAACGGCGTGTCACCCGCGACCGCCCAGCCAGCGGCGTAGTGATTGTAGGTCGTCGGTCCGCCAAGCTCATCGTAGTGCTTGAGCATATCCGGTACGGTCTCACGCACTTGATTGAAGTAAGTATATTCGTTGAAAAGACCATTCATACCGCCTTCGGCGCTCGCACCATTGTCGCCGACGATGTAGAAAACCAGCGTGTTGTCGAGCTGACCGGCGGTCTTGATGGCTTCGACGAGGCGTCCGATTTCTGTGTCCGCATATTCGGCAAAACCGGCAAAAACTTCCATTTGGCGGGCAAAGAGCCGCTTCTCGTCGGCCGAAAGTGCTGCCCAGTCCTTGATCGCCTCGGGTTTCGGCGCAAGCTTGGTGCCGGGCGGCACAACTCCTAGCTTGATCTGACGTGCCAGCGTTTCTTCGCGAAGCTTATCCCAGCCCTGGTCGAATTTGCCCTTATACTTTGCGATCCATTCCTTGGGCACGTGATGCGGTGCATGGGTGGCGCCGGGCGCGAAATAAATGAAGAAGGGCTTATCGGGAGTCAGCGACTTCTGATACTGCATCCACGCTATAGCCTGGTTCGTCATATCCGTCATGAAGTGATAGTTCGGATTCTTCGGCAACTCCACCTGTGACAGTCCGTCGTAGATCAGCGGTGCCCACTGATTGGTTTCTCCGCCAATGAATCCATAAAATTTGTCAAAGCCAGACCGGGTCGGCCAGCGGTCGGTCGGGCCTGACGGGCTTACCTCCCATGCCGCGGTTTCATGCGACTTGCCGAACGCGGCAGTGCTGTAACCATTCAGCCGCAGCATCTCCGCGAGCGGCGCGACGTTGTTCGGTCGTTGTCCAGTCTGTCCCGGGAAGGCCGTCGCCGTTTCGGTGATTGAGCCCATGTTGTTCGTGTGGTGATTGCGTCCCGTAAGCAATGCAGCGCGAGTGGGCGAGCACAGCGCGGTTGTGTGGAATTCGTTATAGCGGAGACCTTCGTTCGCAAGCTGATCGACGGTCGGCATGTGGATCGGTCCGCCGAATGCGCTAGACTGACCAAAGCCCATGTCGTCGATCAAAACGACCAGCACGTTCGGCGCCTGCGCCGGTGCCTTGACTTCGAAGCGGGCCGGCGGGATGGCCTCGCGCACATCGAGCACCGTACTGTGTGGAATGGCCGGTTCCGGAATCGGCAACACTGTACGGTCAGTTGGTAGCACGACCGGCGCGGTCGCCGGGCTCTGCGCTGCGACTGGCGATATCAGGAGCAAACACGAGATTGCGGAGCCGAGCAGCCCGCTTCGCACGCGTGTTTGATGCCGCTGATGTCGGGCATAGTCGATGGAGTCGATTTTCATAATCTCTCTCCGGATCGCGTAATGGCCCGCCCAGAAGACGGTGCTGCGGCCGCCGCAAGCGCTTGAATTCGTTTGCAAAGCTCCAGACCGCTTGACCAAAGGTCGGCCAATTAACTTCGGTTAATATGTTGGTCAGCGGGCATTGGTGTTGATTTGGATCAATCTCCCCAGTTCGCCGAGGCGGAGACTGATCGAAGTCGGAGGGGGCAGTCATGTCGCTTGTTCAGCGTTCAACGCATTTCGTATTTGCAGCGCTCTTCAGCGCGGTCATCCCAGGGGTGGCGATGGCAGACGAAGGTGGTGTGAGTTTTTGGCTTCCCGGCATGTTCGGAAGCCTCGCGGCCGCGCCCCAGCAGCAGCCCGGGTGGGCCTTTATGACCACCTATTATCACACCAGCGTCTCAGCTCAGGGTGACGTGACACGTGCGAGAGAGATCACAATTGGACGGTTTCCCGCCAATCTCTCAGCGACTGTGAATGCCAAGCTCGATGCCAAAGTTGATGCTGGTCTCTTTGCTGCGAATTATGCGTTTGCGACGCCGCTGCTTGGCGGCCAGGCATCTCTCGGATTAATGGGTCTTTACGGGCGCAACAACACATCACTCAACGGCAGTCTCAATGGAGCGTTGACGGTTGGCGGCGCCAGCATTCCATTCTCACGCACCGACAGCATCAGTCAAAGCGTGTCGGGGTTCGGCGACCTTTATCCGCAGTTCGCGCTGCGATGGAATGCCGGCGTACACAACTATATGTACTATGTCACCGGCGACATCCCTGTCGGAGCCTATGACTCGACACGTCTGGCCAATCTCGGCATCGGGCATGGCGCGATCGATACCGGCGGCGGATATACCTATTTCAATCCGCAAACGGGACGAGAATTCTCCGGCGTCGCCGGGTTCACATACAATTTCAAGAACACAGACACCGACTATCAGAACGGCGTCGATTTCCATTTCGATTGGGGCGCATCACAGTTCTTGAGCAAGCAGTTGTTGATCGGTCTGGTGGGCTATGCCTATCAGCAGGTAACGGCTGACAGCGGCGGTGGAGACCGCGTTGGCGATTTCAAGTCGCGCGTGTTCGGCGTCGGTCCGCAAATCGGATACATCTTCCCTGTCGGCGATCATCAAGGCTACGTTAACTTGAAGGGATACAAGGAGTTCGGTGCGGAAAACCGCCCGGACGGCTGGAATGTCTGGCTCACGTTCGCGATTACACCGGCAGCGCCGCCCGCTGCCACTCGTGCACGGATGATAACGAAGTAGCGGACCGCTGCGAGCCGCAGCACAGATTTGATCCGTATCAAAGCGGGACGCGAAGGAATGCTCTCTAGCTGGTAGCCGACGACAACGGAGGCGACCATGCGCACTGCATCATGCTTGGCTGTAATGACAGCCATCCTGGCAACTGCGGGAATAGCAGTCGCGGGGGATTTGCCATCCCGCCAAGCGCCGCCGCCGATAATTGGCGGCGGTCCTGGCACGAAGGTCGGCGTCCTCGAGTGCAGGATTGCACCGTCGGTCGGTCTACTTGTCGTTGAATTCCAGAAGATGAATTGCCGCTTCAGCCCCGATGGCGGAGCATTTCCTGAAATCTACACGGGGACTTTCACCACCGTCGGCGCGGCCGTGGGATTTACGGCCGGCGGCGCCCTGACTTGGGGAGTATACGCGCCAACGCAGCGCATGGTTCCGGGGGCTCTTGCCGGGTCCTACAATGGAGTCAGCGCGAGCGCCACGGTCGGTATCGGCCTCGGCTCGAATTTTCTGCTCGGCGGCTCCCAAAATACGGTGGCGTTGCAGCCGTGGTCCGTCGAAGGTCTCACCGGATTAAGCGCCGCTGGCGGCATCACGAACTTGCAGTTGTACGGTTCGTAGCGCGGCACGCGGCACTGCGCGCGGTAGATTCGTTGATCGAGATTGAGATTGCGAATGACACGCAAACGGAGACATTTCGCGCAAACGAAGAGTTGGCCTGCTGAAGCCCATGTCAGGATTATAGTGTTCGCGTTAGTTGCGTCGATCGTCTTCGCGTTGTTCGGTATTGTAGTGTTCAGATAAGTCAACGCCCGACATTTTCCCCGGCCTTGGAGGGACCCGACTAGCCCGGTTGGATCCTTCGTATTTCAGTGCCCACGACGCTCATTTTCAAATTCTGACACATTGCTGCGCGTGGTTTGCGTTGGATCAAAGCGCGCGACGACGAGTCGAGTTTGTGTAAATGGATTAATGCACACGATTCAGCGAACAGGGGGCTTTCATGTTCCGCAGCAATTCAAAACCATACGTCCTAGCCGCTTTGAGTTTGCTGACTGGCGGACATGTCGCCAGCGCTGCCGATCTTCCGCAAAGGCCTGAATACAAGGCACCGGCGATTGTCACGCCCGCCCCAAGTTGGACTGGATGCTACATCGGCGGCAACGTCGGATACGGTTGGGGTCGCGCTGACGTGGAATCGTCAACCGGTGGAATTTCGTGGACGAACGGTGGCGTGATAGGGGGCGGTCAAATCGGTTGTGACTACCAATTTGCCGGAACTGGATTCGTTGTCGGCATCCGTGACATGTTCGACTGGACCGGGTTGAGCGGCAGCGGAACGTTCGCAAGCGGCGCGCTAGCCGGAAGCATCGCCAGCAGCAACACTAAATGGGCCAACACTCTCACGGGCCGCATTGGTTATGCTGTGATTCCAGCCGGCTTGTTCTACGTCCAAGGCGGCGGCGCCTGGTCGCGCATGGACGTCACCATCACCAACGGCGCGGGCGTCCAGACAGGCCAATTCGCGAACAATAAGGGCGGCTACGACGTTGGCGCCGGCTTTGAATATAAGTTCGCGCCGAATTGGTCAGGCTTCATCGAGTACAACTACATGAACTTCGGAACCAATTCCGCCACTACGACGACGGGGGTCAACGTCAATCTCAAGAAGGACTCTCAGAACATCCTGTTCGGCGTGAATTGGCGCATGTGACGAGAGCGAATGCTAACGAGGACCGTGAGGATTCGTTGCCTGCAGTTGCGCGTTGGAGTCGGCTGCCTCCGCAAGGCAGCCGCTCTCGTTTTTTTACGAACTGTCTCACAATTTACGGAAGAAAATCGTCAAGACCGCGATCGATTGTTAGCGCTCCGGCGCCGGCCCACACGGAATAACGAATGCTGGAAAACAATACGAAACAGGTGAGCCAAACACGAACAGTCGCCATAGCTTCAATGGTTTGGGCCGCCTCGATATTTCTCAGTCGCGTCATTGGATTGGTGCGCGAGCAAGTCATCGGCCGGACTTTGGGCGCAAACCGCCAGGCAGACATCTATTTCGCCAGCTTCACGTTGCCGGACTTCTTGAACTATCTGCTCGCAGCGGGCGCCCTGTCGATTGTCTTTATTCCGATCTTTCTCAAGCATCTTGAGGCCGGCGACGAGCGACGCGGCTGGGAAGCCTTCAGCGCCATCGCAAACTTCATCATTGTCGTTGGAGGAATTGGCATCGCGTTTCTGATGATCTTCGCACGACCTCTGGCCCACGTTGTTGCGCCGGGCTTTACTGATCCTGCCGATGCAGACATCCTGGTGCGCCTGATTCGGATCGTCCTTCCCGCACAGTTCTTTCATGTTGTTGGCGGGTTGCTTTCCGCGGCTCTCCAAGCGCGAGATCGCCACGTACTCCCGGCCTTGGCACCACTCGTTTATTCAACCTGCATTATCGCTGGAGGAACGCTCGGGGCAGGTCACTATGGAATGGGCGCCGACGGCTTCGCCTGGGGCGTGCTCATAGGGTCCATATTGGGCCCCTTCGCCCTGCCCCTGTTGGGCTGCCTCAGGATGGAAATGCGTTGGCACCCGACCGTTTCTTTGCGCAGTTCAGATCTTCGGCAATATATCTGGCTGTCTTTTCCCATCATGATCGGCTTTTCGATCGTGGTCGTCGACGAATGGATCATCAAAAACCAGGCGTCCTATCTCGACGCGGGCGTCCTGTCCCACCTGCAATACGGCCGAACGCTGATGAAGGTGCCGATAGGTGTGTTTGGCATGGCTGCGGGCGTGGCGTCGTATCCCACACTAAGCCGATTGGTGGCGGCAGGAAGTGTGGTGGATGCATACGCTCTGCTATGTCGCGCAACGCGGCTGATGTTGTTGGCAACGTTTGCTGCACAAGTGTGCATGACGCTCGCCGGGTTCGAGATTACGTATTTGATCTGGGGACTTTTCTCCAGCAAGTTCAGTGTCGCTGACGCGACGGCCACGGCGTCAGTTCTGGCATTTCTGTGTTTCGGGCTGACCGGCTGGGCAGCGCAAACCGTCATCAGTCGAGGATTCTATGCCTTGGGAAGCACTTGGCTTCCTACGATCGTCGGGACGATCATCGCGTTTGGCATGGTGCCTTTTTATATCGTACTACGACAGCACTGGGGCTCAACCGGATTGGCTATGGCAAGCTCCATCGCAATTATCCTATATGTGTCCATCCTGGCCTCGCTGCAGCATCGGCGTTTCCAGCGAGAAGCGGCGACAAGGGGCACCAGCTTGAAGGGCCTACCCAGCATGGCTGTTGCAGCCTTCCAACTGGCGTCGGCGGCCGGTGTTGCGATCGTCGTTGGTTTGCTCGCGCGAACGGCTCTCGACGAACTGCTGCCCGGAACGCAACTCCTCGCGATGCTGATCCGGATCGGTATTTTATGCAGCGTGGGGATCGTCATTTACTTGAGCATGGCGCGCCTCCTCGGAGTCACCGAGTTGGTCAATCTCGCCAACGCGTCGTTGCGTAAATTGCACGTGCAAAGCGCCTGAAATTGATCTGCGACAGTGCCAGCTCGCCGCATGCCAAGGAAGAGGCGACTACTTGGCTCTGTCCATTTTCGATTACTCGTCCATAGCATCCAGAATCGCGCGCGCTCGCAACGACAAAGCGGAATAGTTGAGCACTGGCGTGAAGTCCTGGGTCCGAAGCGGACCCGCAGGTCGCCCCACAAATACTCGATCGCCATCTTGCATCGCCGCGAGATCCCCCAGACGCAGAGTCGCATCAGAAAGGTCGCTAACCGGAGCAATGCTGAAGATGTCGCGAGCATTGCACGTACATTCAGCGACGTGACTTCGCCGATACAGAAACGCCGTGATGAGTAGGGCAGCGGCCGAATACGTGGCCGCGCAGCGCATCAATGCGGACCATCCCGAAGCGCACACTGCTCTCGGCACGTTTTCTGCTCAACGCGGGCTTCCTATGGAAGCGGAACAAGAATATCGGGCCGCACTCAAGTTAAGTCCGCAGTTTGCGGCGGCAGCGGTTAATCCCGCCGATCTCCTGAGCGAAATCGGCCGAGAATATGATGGTGAGGAGATCCTGCTTGCTGCAATCGCAAAATTGCCACCCGATGCTGCCCTTCGCCACGCATTAGGCTTGACTTGCACCCGGCTCAAGCAGACCGATAACGCGCTCATCGCGGTGCAAACTGCCACTGATCTAGATCCTCCGAATGCGATGTATGCATGCGTCTATGCAGTCGCGTTGCACTCGGCAGGCCGGGTGGATCAAGCCCTCGCGGTGTTGGAACAAGCCTTATCTCGGCGGAGGATCGAAATATATTGCTGGCGCTAGTCGCGCTTAACCGTGACGCCGGAGCTGCTTCCGCCGCTCTCCGTTACGCTGAACGCTTGCCATCTATCGCCACTGATGCTGCGGCTCAAACTTTAGTGCGAAGTATTCAAAGTTGGACTCGCAATCCGAAAAAGTGACGATCGGCGAATGAAGCTTGCTCCGACCGACGGCGCCTGAAGAAGCAAAGATGTGCGTCGGCCGGCGTCCCCGCGGTCCGGCTACATAAACTCATGTCCTACGCCGAACAGACCCAGAACTCGTCCGGCTAGAGGCCACAAACTGATTTTCTCGCCGCTGCCGAGAATTTGGATCGAGCGCTTGACGATCCAATGCGTTTGTCTGCGCGAGCTACATTCATTTCAAATGGGTCACGGCCGGGCACAAACAAGATGATCCCGCCACACCGCGCTTGCGTAGCAAATGCCGGCTGGTTGATCTGCATCAAAAGCGGACGGAAGACCCTGGGGTCAAATAATCATATTCGAATTGGCCATCATGACGAGGTTATTACCATGAAAAAGCTGGGTATCCTGATCGCGACTGTCGTGCTGCTTTGCGAAGCGCCGTTGTCCGTTGAGTGGTCGGCTACGGGCTGGCCCGTGCCTGCTGTCGACAGTGCGCAAGCTCGCATTGGGCGACCAGCGACTCCGGGCAGCGTCGCCGGGGTTGCCCGTCGCACGACGCGTCGCACTGTTAGGCGCGCCGTAGTCGTGGCTCCCGTACGACGTGCTATCGTTTATTGCACCGCAGTGGGATACCCCGTGGGCTGTGTTCCGCGCTAGTCAGATCAGTTGAAGATCGCGGTGCGTCAGACCGAACCGACGCATGGCAATAGAAATAGCCGGTGCAGGCGGTTGTGCCGTCGGATTTGGGATCCAACCCGGGGGTAGGCGGCGCCGCTACCGGCGCGAAACACGCCTCGCGCGGCGCAAGTCGAGACCGCGCCTCCGGCCGCGTAGCCGCGGTGGCCCGATGACGTGTGCAGCCAACATGAGTCAACGCAATAGCGTGCCGGAATCCCCGTTCGCGAGGCTGCACACCACGCGATAGATCTCATAGGTCCCGATCATCTCGAACCGTTCTTCGATCGGTTAGCTACCTTTGTGCCCGCCGCATCGAGCCAGGCAGCTGCTTTCGTGCAATCCGCCACCGCCCAGGATCGCACGGAAACTCGGTTGAGACGGAGCACCGCGCCCATTACGGCCGCCTGACGATTCCAGCAATGCTCGTGGACAATGGCAGCCCGATCGATTGCACGGGCAGCCTCCTGCCACTTTCGGCAGGCGGCGCAGGCGGCATCGTTATCATCCCAGCCAGCGAGGGCGGACCAATCGAACAAAACAAGCAGACGCATCAAACCGGCGTACTGTTTCGCAAACGTTCCGCCGGCTTCGCCAAACTCCAGAGCAGACTGCCGCCCCTTGATATGGACGTTGATGATTCCACCGTGATTAGCAGTGACGAGCTTAATCATCGGCGCGATTTCAGCAGGCTGATACGCTGAAGCTACTCAATATGTGCAACCAATGACCTCCGCACGCCCAGCGCGGCGATCGCCCGGTGCGATTGTTCACGAGGTCAGCGGCATTCCGAGCGAAAGATTGCGGGTTTCGGCTCACTCTTGCGTGCGCTGAGTAGTCGCGCATCGCGGCTGGTGCTCTTTCAGGGATCATTGCAGCGTCGTTGAGATCGGGGGAATGATTCATGCCGATAGTATCAAATTGCGGCGCCAGTTTGCTGTTCGCGTGCGCGCTTGTCAGCGTGATGGCGGTGCCGTCTCTCGGTCAGCAAAAATCTTACACGCGTTCTGGCGTGCTTTCTTGCAAGTTGGCGCCCACCGTCGGACTCGTCGTGGGTTCGCGGCAAAAGATAGGCTGTCGATTCACGCCCGACGGCGGCGGGCCTTCCGAAGCCTATGCTGGAGCGATAACCCGTATTGGCCTTGATCTTGGAGTTACGGCCGGGGGCGCTATGGCATGGGCCGTTCTCACCTCGGCACATATCTCTCCTCGCGGCGGACTCGCTGGCCGATATGTGGGTGCAAGCGGCGACATCGCGCTCGGCATTGGAGCCGGCGCCAACGTGATGATCGGCGGCTCGAACAAAGCTGTCGCGTTGCAGCCCGTGTCTGTCGAAGGGCAGGTGGGGGTCAATATCGCATTGGGCGTTGCAGGACTCGAACTGCAGGCGGCTCGATAGCTGGCGCAAATACGCAACTGTAAGCCCTCCGGAGGCGAATATGAAATTGCTATCGTACGTTCTATTGGCTTGCCTTGTCTGGACGGTTGGCGCCGGGTGCGCTTCCTCCCAGACGATTGGCTATGCGGAAGCCATCGACCGCCTCGCCCAAAGCTGCGCGAAGGACATCGACAAGTTCTGCAAGACACTCAATCTCGGCGGTGGGCGCGTTTCTCAATGCTTGGAGCAGAACCAGGCGGGTGTGTCTCCGAGCTGCAAGTCTACCATTGCCGATCTGAAGTCGCTGGTGGCGACGCGGGCCCAGGCGCGTGCTTCCGTTATGCGGGTATGTGACTCGGATATCAGGCGGCTGTGTTCTGGTATCCAGCCCGGCGATGGGAACCTGATGGAGTGCTTCTACAAGGCGAGACAGCGCGTCAGCCCTCAGTGCCGGCAGACGGTCGCCAACGCCGGCTACGACGTGTCGCTGAGCCCGTCGGCAGGGACAAGCCAGGTTGCGCTGGACTCGAACGATCTTGTCAGCAGCTTGCAAGGGATCGAACAGGCCGCCAATACCATCAATGCCGCAAGCCTCCGCCAACTCGCGTTGCAGTCGATGAACGATCCATCCCGAGCGAACCGGATGAATCGTGCCCCGCTGTCCGCTCAACTGGGGCAGCATGCACAGCTGACCATCGCGATCCAGTTTGACTTCAACTCGGCCCGCATTCGCACCGATTCGTTCCGGGCGGTCGGTTTGATGGCTGACGCACTCAACCATCCATACCTGCAAGGTTATCGCTTCCTGATCGTCGGCCACACGGACGCCAAGGGTAACCGCGAATACAATTTGAAGTTGAGCCAGCAACGTGCGGATGCCATTCGCGAAGCGTTGATCAATCCTTTCGGGATCAATGCGTCGCGAATCGAAGCTGTCGGGCTCGGAGAAGAGCAACTGCTCAAGCCCAATAGTCCCGAGGCATCCGAAAACCGGCGGGTGCAGCTCATCAACATCGGGCCGATCTCACGATAAGAATTTTGGCGCGGAGAATGCTGGCTGCCAAACAGTCATTAGTCTCAGCCCAAACCAATTGAAAACGCCCACTTGGTAATCCTGATAATTCATAACAAAGCGAAATGCCGCTTTTCATAGCCCCTTTAAATCAAAGGGGCTGTGTGTCAAATTACACGCCATAGTATTCATGTTTTAATTGCTCGTTCTGACCGGGGGGTAGCAATGAGCAGCGCGTCGGCTGGCCAACAGCCCCTAGACCGCTTTCCTCTCATACGGACACGAAGCGTCGATGAACTGATCGCTTCGGTGACGCGCTATTATGGGCACATCGATTTCAAAATTCCCCGGGACACCAAATCTTTCAACGTCCGAGCCAATCATTGCCAGCTCCAAAGTCTTGGATTGTCTTACGCGACCCATGGGTCTCCGCTCGAGATCGAGCTCCCGGCGTTCGAATATTTCGGCCAACTGTTCTCGCTCGGTGGCAATGCCGAGGCTGGATCGGGTCGCGCCACTGTTCCGGTCGATCGCACCAACTCTTGCGTCGCCAGCTCCCACGAGAGCACCAGGCTGAAATATGCGGGCGACTTCAAGCAACTCGCACTGAAGATAAATGCTGCGGCGTTGAACAAGAAGTTCGAAGCGTTGACCGGGGCGCCGTTGAAGGGGCAGCTGAGATTTGAACTGGCTTCGGACCTTCGGCAGCCGGGCGCTGACTTTGTCCGGCGACAATGCATTTTGCTCGTCGAGCAGTTAAGTGAGATCGAAGCACCCCCTTCAACGCTGGCGCTTGCGGAATTTGAGCAGTCGATCATGGTTGCCTACCTCTGCGGCAATCGACACAACCATGCCCAGCACCTGGAAAGAAACCCGGACAATTCCAGTCCCTGGCAGGTTCGGCTGGCAGAAGGGTACATTGAGGCCAACTGGGATCAGCCGCTGACGGTCGAGGCGCTTACGATCGTGACGGGCATCAGCGCGAGAAGCATCTTTCATTCATTCAAGCAGCACCGCGGCTATTCACCGATGGAGTTCGTGCGCGGGGTCCGGCTGAAGCATGCAAACGAACTCCTGGTGCACGCCATCGAGAGCACTTCGGTGACCGACGTTGCGTTCTCCTGCGGCTTTGGAAATCTCGGGCATTTCGCGCGTTATTACCGTCATCGGTTCGGCGAGTCTCCCTCGCAAACGCTGAATCGGGCCAGGGGTGTGCATCGCGAGGCGATGTCCTAGGGTTTGACTTGAGATCACAAGCGCAAGTGCAGCTCTGCGCAGATCTGCACTTCCTTGCGTAAATTGAGTAGCCCGCCAAACAGGCACATCGCATGTTTTGCATGGTTGCGTCCGCCGCTGCGGCGGCGACCGAGCGATGCATCTCGGCGTCTGACTGGCCACTTTTGCTGTCGGCGACGCGACACGAGACCGAGGGGCGGCATGGACGGGGGAGTTGGTATGAAAGCTATACGTATCGGTGTTGCCTTAGGCTTGGCTGCATTCGCCGGCTGGTTGGCCAGTTCGACACCTTCGCAGGCGCAGCCACTCGCTCCATCGGCCCGCACAATCGATGCTGCACAGTCAGGCGCGGCGGAACAGCAATCCGCGCAACGTCCGAATATCATCTACATCCTCGCGGACGATCTGGGATGGAAGGACCTTGGCTTCCACGGTTCGGACATCAAGACGCCGAACATCGATCAGCTCGCACAAGACGGTGTGAAGCTCGAGCAGTTTTATGTGCAGCCCATGTGCACACCAACGCGAGCCGCGTTGATGACTGGCCGCTACCCGTTGCGGTACGGCCTGCAAACACTGGTCATCCCGGGCGGATCGACATACGGCCTGCCTACCGACGAGTGGCTGATGCCGCAGATGCTGAAAGAGGCCGGATATACGACCGAGATAATCGGCAAGTGGCACCTTGGGCATGCCAAGCGCGAATTCTGGCCGATGCAGCGCGGATTTGACTATCAGTACGGGTCGCAGATCGGGGAAATCGATTATTTCACCCACATGTCGGTCGGGAAGAATGACTGGTATCGCGATAACAAGCCGCTTCAAGAAAAGGGTTATGTGACAACGCTGCTGGGTGATGATGCGGTCCGGCTTATCGATCGACAGGATTTGCGCAAGCCGCTGTTCATGTACCTCGCTTTCACAGCCCCGCACGCGCCGTACCAGGCGCCGCAAGCCTATCTCGACCGATACAAGCACATCAGCGATCCAAATCGTCGCGCCTATGCGGCAATGATCACCGCTATGGACGATCAGATCGGCAGGGTCGTGCAAGCATTGGACAAGCGTGGAATGCGCCAGAACACGATGATCGTGTTCCACAGCGACAACGGTGGCAATAAATCGACGCTCATGAGCGGTGAGAGTGAAGTGAAAGGACCGTTGCCGTCCGACAATGGGCCGTTGCGCGGCGGCAAAGGCGATCTGTACGAAGGCGGTGTCCGCGTCCCGTCACTCGTCAATTGGCCCGGTCACATCAAACCCGGCACCGTCGTGAATCAGATGATCCATGTCGTCGACTACTATCCGACTATCGCGAGGCTTGCGGGTGCCAGCACCGCGAAGAGCAAACCTCTCGATGGCTTTGATGTGTGGCAGACGATCGCCGAGGGCAAGCCGAGCCCGCGCGATGAGGTGGTTTACAACGTCGAAGCGTTTCGTGGTGCGGTTCGCAAGGGCGATTGGAAGCTCGTTTGGCGGTCGACGCTGCCTTCCAAGATTGAGCTCTTCAATCTGGCGAACGACCCGTACGAAAAGAGCAACCTTGCGGAGCAGAATCCTGAGAAAGTCGCAGAGCTGCAAAAGCGGATCGACGGCTTGGCGTCCGAAATGGCGCGTTCGCTGCTGCTGACCGAAGTCTTTCAGAAGATCGTCAAAGGCGTGAGGACGACGCCACCAGCTCTTCCCAATGAAGATACCTTCTATCAGCAAGCCGACTAAGAGCCGCGATCAATCAGAACCGGCGGGATTGTGCGCACCCGCATCGGATGGAGACTGTTGCAAGCGCGGCACCGAAATTCTGTGTGGGGTTGGGGGAGTCAATGAATACGAAGACCAAGCCGTTGCTGTGGGCATCGGCAGCTGTTGCCGCATTGCTGCAGTACCCAAGCGCATCTCACGCCGACGAGGCTGGCATCAGCTTTTGGCTCCCCGGACAATACGGAAGCATGGCCGCGCTTCCGCAACAGCCCGGCTGGATGCTGGCCACGGCCTACTATCACACGTCGGTCAAAGCGGACGGGAACGTGAGTGCGGCCCGCCAGGTCGAGGCCGGCCGGTTTACCTCGACCCTGAACGTCAACCTCAATACCAATCTGAAGGCGCATGGTGATCTCGCGATCTTTGCGCCGAGCTACGTGTTTGCGAACCCGGTGCTCGGAGGGCAGCTGGCTGCCGGGATGACTGTGATTTATGGCCGCACCGACACGTCGATCAACGGAACGGCGATGGGCACATTGGGACCGCTAGCGCTCGTGCGCAACGGCTCCATCAGTGATGCAGAGAGCGGAGTTGGCGATCTTTATCCGCAAGTGTCGCTTCGGTGGAACGCTGGCGTGCACAACTACATGGCTTACATGACCGGGGGCATCCCGGTCGGGACCTATGATTCGAGCAATCTGGCCAATGTGGGCATTGGACATGGTGCCATCGATGCCGGTGGTGGATATACGTATTTCGATCCGCAGAAGGGTCATGAGTTTTCGGCCGTCGCCGGCTTCACATACAATTTCACCAACCCATCGACGGACTACCAGAACGGGACCAGCTTCCATCTGGATTGGGGTGCGTCCCAGTTCCTTTCAAAGCAAATGCACGTGGGCCTGGTCGGATATCACTATCAGCAGCTTACGGCTGACAGTGGTCAGCCGGTCTTCCTGGGTGACTTCAAGTCACGGGTCGCGGCCATCGGGCCGCAGGTCGGCTTCATTTTCCCTGTGGGCGACAAACAGGGCTATTTGAATTTCAAAGGCTATAAGGAATTCAACGCGGAGAACCGCGCTGAAGGCTGGAATGCGTGGGTCACGTTTGTGATTGCGTCGGCTCCGCCGCCGCCAGGCGCCCGGCCGAAGACCATGATCACCAAATAGCAGCGGTGCGAACAGAATGGTGGCAATGCTCGGGTCGCGATCGGCCAGAATCGCGCTGGTTGTTGGCCTTTTGTTTTTGGCGGTTGGTGCGGGGCTGGGAGCCTATCAATATCTGACGCGTCCCATAACGCTGACTGTGGCCGGGGGATCGGTCGATGGCGAAGTGGTTCGTGCGCTGTCGTTGCTCGCCGAAAGGGTCGCGTCGAGCAAAACGCGCACTCGGCTGAAGGTCGTCGATACCGCGACCGCGATTGCCGCATCCGAGGCGCTGGCGAAGAAGCAGGTCGATCTTGCGGTGCTGCGACCAGATGTCGGGGATTTGAGTGCGGCCCGGAGCGTTGTGCTTATCACGCATCTGACAGCCATGGTGGTCGTGCCTGCCGGTTCTTCGATCAAGTCGTTCGGTGATTTGAACGGAAAGGTTCTTGGTGTCGTCGACACAGAGGTCAATCAACGGCTCGTTGAATTGCTTGTGAAAGAATACGGGCTCACCCGTGCGGGCTTTCAGATCAAGGATCTGACGCCAGCGGAAGCGCGGCAGGCAATTCTGAAAAAACAAGTCAGCGCAGTGCTCGTCGTCGCGCCGCTCACCCAAAGATACTTGACAACTCTTCGCGGTCTCGTTCCGCCCGGTGCGAAACAACAGCCGAACATCATCGCTTTGGACTCGGCGGAGGCGCTCGCTGCTGTGTCACCGCAGTACGAGAGCTTCGAGCTTCCAAAGGGAGTATTCCGGACATCACCCCCGATCCCGGATGACACCATCGATACGATCCGTGTGCCTCTATTTCTGGCGGCACATAAGGATGTGCCGGAAGAACTGATTTCGGACTTGGCGAAAACGATCATGAATCTGCGTCAGGAGCTGGTCTCCGAGGTCCCGGGCCTCGTGCAAATCAGTGCGCCGGGCGCCGACAAGGATCCGCCGATCCAGGTCCATCCGGGAGCGTCGGCGTTCTTCCAGGGATCTCAGACGACCTTCTTTGAAAAATATAGCGACGTGCTGTTTTATGGGATGATGATATTCGGCTCACTCACGTCGCTGTGGGCAGGGGCGCGTCGCTTCATGGAGTTTGGGCCACCGGGGCCCACAACCAACCCGCTGGACGATCTGCACGCGCTAGGGGCGCGCATCCGGGCCGCCAGGGACGATCATGATCTGGTCGCGATCGAGGATGAAATCGATCAGATATTGAATCGTGAGTTGCAAAGACATGGCAACGGCGATGCACAAGCAACCGAGACCGGTGCGTTGAGCCTTGCGGCCAGCAGGCTCGAGCATCTGATCAATTTTCGCAGACAATCGCTTGTGCCTGCCGGCGCATCGCAGCCATTGGCTTAGTCTGCGGGACTCGACAAATTGGCGCGCCGGTTGCCCGGCGCGCCAATTGTGTCCAGCTGCACGATTGGCAGGTCGATCCTACTTTATCGACTTGGCCAGCGCTTCGACCGCCTGCATTACGGTCTTCTTGGGATTCTTCTGGCAGTGTTCGATGACGAGCTTGGTGTTGGCGCGCAGATTTTGCAGATTGACGACGGTTCGGTTGCGCTTTCCGTTGTAGTACCCGCTCAACCAGATTCCCGTGGCCACTGCATCTTCAAGCGGTACGCTTGTGAGCTCCGAACACGTCACCTTCGACATGTCCGCATGCTCCTGGGCTTGCGCCCCTGAAGCCATCGCGAACACCAGTAGAGTTAAAAGAGCTGCTAGTCTTGGCATTGTCATCTCGACAACCTCCCCAATAACTTCAATCAGCCGACCAATAGGAGTGGCCATAACGAACGCCTACTCAGAATCGGCGATGATCGATCGAAAAGCGCAGCGTGCAAAAAAGAATCCGTTTTGTAGGGGCCAGAAGGGCCTCGATGGCATTCGCTGATCACCCTTCGCGGTTTCTGAGTAGTCCCCGAAATGATCAGTCGGCAACGTGTGGGCGACGGTCGCTCGTACCAAGAGCGACACATGGTTGGCTAGATCACCAAAGGGAGCAGGCCAGTGAGAGTGCCGCTAATTGGCTTCATCGCCGCTGGATTGGTCTGCGCGTCGCCGGGCGCCATCTTCGCACAGACGGCAGCGCCGGCCGGCACGACAACTCCGGCGCAGCCATTGCTCAAGCCGGAACAGCTGGAGCAGATACTCGCGCCGATCGCGCTCTACCAGGATGATGTCCTTTCGCAGGTTCTCATCGCGTCAACGTATCCACTCGAGGTCGTTCAGGCCGACCGCTGGGCGCGCGAGCACAAGACGCTGAAGGGCGACGCACTCAAAACGGCATTGGCGGGCCAAAACTGGGATCAGAGCGTGAAAGCCCTGATTGCGGTCCCGAGCGTCCTCGCAATGATGAGCGAAAGGCTGGACTGGTCCCAAAAGCTCGGCGATGCGGTTCTGGCGCAGCAAAAGGACGTCATGGATGCCATCCAGCGGCTCCGTGCGAAAGCTCAAGCGGCCAAGAAGCTGGCGTCGACGAAGGAACAGACAGTCGTCGTCAAGACCGAGCAGAACAAGCAGGTCATTGTTATCCAGTCCGCTGTCCCCGGGACGATCTACGTTCCCTATTACAATCCCGCGGTCGTATACGGCGCCTGGGCATACCCGGCGTACCCGCCGGTTTACTACCCGCCGCCGGGCTACGTGGCAGGGACGGCATTCGCAACCGGGTTGGCCTTCGCGACCGGCGTTGCTGTTGGCAGCGCAGTCTGGGGCGGCGGGTTCAACTGGAACAACAACGATATCAATATCAACGTCAACAACAGCAACACGATCAACAAGTGGGAGCACAATTCGGCGCACCGTCGCGGCGTTCAATACAACAATGCCGAATTGCGACAGCGATATGGAAAGGCCGATTTCAGCCAGGCCAACCAGCGGATGGACTTCCGCGGCAGAAATGGCGAGCAGGTGTTGAGACCCGATGCAAATCGGCGAGATCTTTCGAGCGGGCCGAATGGTAGCCCTCAGGCGGGGCGCAACGACAGACCGGCCAACTTGAATGGTCCCAACAATCGCGACCGCGCCGCTTCCAGCAACCGTGCTGGCGGCCCGAACGCCGCACCCAACAGAACGGCGGATTTGGGCGGGCGCGACCAATCCAATGCGTTCTCCGGTATCGGGAACGGCGACGGCGCACGACTGAGCTCTGAGCGTGGCCGCGAAAGCCTTGGTGGCGGCATGGCTGGGGGAGGGCGGTCGTTTGGCGGAGAGCGCCCTGGGCGCGGTGGCGGTGGTGGTGGTGGCGGCGGAATGCGTCGAGGGCGCTAGTGCGATCCTCTAGATGAATAGCAAAATTTCAAAATCACTCACATGTCGGCGGGGATGAAGATGACCGTAAGCAGCGCACGTAGACCGTCGTGGTGGCTTGTCATTTGTGTGAGCGCTTTGATCGCGATGGCGGCGCAACCGGCGAACTCACAGCAATCATTCAAATCGCCCCATGAAGCGGTGGACGTGTTGATCGCTGCCGCAAAGGCCGACAGCGACGATCGCGCCATCGCAGTGTTGGGCTCCCAAGGTCGCGATATCATCTCGTCGGGCGACATCGTTGCCGACAAGGCCGCCCGGACAAATTTTCTCAGTAACTTTGAAGCGAAGCACAAGATCGTTCTCGAAGGAGACAATAAAGCTGTCCTCGTGATCGGTTCAGGCGATTGGCCATTTCCAATTCCGATGATTCGTAAGGACGGCGCATGGCAGTTTGATACGGAAAGCGGTCGCCGAGAGATCCTGTATCGCCGTATTGGCAGCAACGAACTCGACGCAATCCAGGTCTGTCTCGCTTACGTCGACGCGCAAAATGAATACGCGGCTGCCGACCCACAAGGCACCGACCTGCACGCTTACGCACAGCGCATCGTGAGCACGCCCGGCAAACGCGATGGGCTGTACTGGCCGGATGTGCAAGGCAGTCCGAAAAGTCCTCTTGGCGAGCTTGTGGCGCGCGCGTCGGCAGCGGGCTATCGCACCGATAAACAGGTGCCATTCCACGGCTATTACTATCGGATTTTGACCGGGCAGGGCCCAGCCGCATCCGGTGGCGCTTACGATTATGTCGTTCGCGGCAAGATGATTGGAGGATTTGCACTACTGGCCTATCCGGCCCGCTACGGGAATTCTGGAGTCATGACCTTCGTCGTCAATCACGACGGCGCCATCTATCAGAAGGACCTCGGACCGAATACGGATCGAGTTGCCTCGGACATCAAGCTGTTCAATCCCGATCATACGTGGAAGCGTGTGGAGAGCGCGGCCAAGTAGCTGCGCACAGGCGGGCTTGCCGGCCGCACTGAAAGCAGGCTTTGCGCGATCGCAAAAAAGATTTGGACGCCTGCCTGGGAAGCCAGGCTCTTGGGCCGTGGCCAGCAGAATTCCGTGGTCGTCTTGTCGCGGCTGGCTTAGCCTTTCGCTTCCGATGACATGAGGAACCGCTCCCGTGGCCCGCTCTCGACGCCCCCGAGTCAATCGACGATCACGGACGCAGCCGTCCGCGCAGCAAGGTCCTGCTGAGGGGGCAATGTCGAGAATGAAGGTTTTTGTCGCGATCGCTATCGCGACAGCGGTGCTTTTCGTTGGCGGCCTTGCCTGGTTAATATCGAAAGGGCCCTCGCTTCTTGCGAGCTCACAAGCGGCTCGGCCCGCGACCTTCGTCGGCAGCGAGGTGTGTGCCGGTTGCCATAAGCCCGAGTTCGATCGTTGGAGGACATCCCAGCATCAGCGGGCGATGGATCACGCAACGGATCAATCCGTCCTCGGCGATTTCAACAACGCGAGCTTCGAGAATCACGGAGTGACGTCGCGGTTCTTCCGCAAGGACGGCAAGTTCTTTGTCGAGACAGATGGGCCCGATGGGCAGCTTGCTACGTTCCAAATCAAATACACGTTCGGATTCGATCCGCTGCAGCAATACCTCATCGAGTTCCCAGACGGCCGGTTGCAAGCGCTCTCAGTCGCATGGGACAGCCGCCCAAAAGACCACGGGGGGCAACGCTGGTTTCATCTCTATCCAAACGAGAACATTCGCCACGACGACAGTTTGCACTGGACCAAGCTCAATCAGAATTGGAATTTTATGTGCGCCGAATGCCACTCGACAGGCGTTCGAAAGAACTATGACGCCGCTAAGGATCGATTCGCGACAACCTGGAGCGAAATCAGCGTGGGCTGCGAAGCATGCCACGGCCAGGGATCCCGGCACGTTGCATGGGCTAACGATAAATCACAGTGGTGGCGGTTCGGGCAAACCGGCGATCGTGACAACGGGCTGCTCGTTCGGTTCGACGAACGCCGCGGTGTGACCTGGCAGCAGGACCCGGCGAGGCAAAGGCCTCAGCGCAGTGTCACACCGGCGTCTCTGCGCAAGGAGGTCGAAACTTGCGGCCTTTGTCATGCGAGGCGGAGTCAGTTGTCCGAGAATTGGGTCCCCGGCCGCCCCCTCGCTGACACCCATCAGGTCACGCCACTCCTTCGTGGCCTCTTTCACCCCGACGGCCAGATGCGAGATGAGCAGGAAACCTACAATTACGCCCCCTTCGTCCAAAGCAAGATGTTTGCGATGGGGGTCACTTGCAGCGATTGCCACGAGTCTCACAGTGCCGCTCTGCGTGCACCGGGCAACAATGTCTGCGGACAATGCCATTCGCCAGAGAAATACGACGACGCCAGCCACCATCACCATGCGGACATTCGGTTGCCGGTTTCATGCGCGTCCTGCCACATGCCTTCGCATACCTACATGGGCGTTGATCGGCGACACGATCACAGCTTTCGCATTCCACGGCCGGATATCTCGGTAAAGGTCGGGACATCGAACGCCTGCAATGATTGTCATCGTGACAGGCCGGCCGAGTGGGCGGCTGCAGCGGTCGAGGGCTGGTTCGGGTTGCAGCGCGAAGGATTTCAGAAATACGCGCAAGCATTTCACGCCGGATGGACGGACCAAACAGACGCTGCAAACCTTCTGGCGATCGTTGCGTCTGACACCACCGGCCCGGACTTTGTTCGAGCCAGCGCATTGGGGGAGTTGGGGGCCCATGCCCCCTCCATCGACATAGGTCTTGCGCGGTCCGCTCTCTCTGACCGAAGCCCGCTCGTGCGTGTGGGTGCGCTCGACATGCTTGAAGGAGGTCGGGCCGATCAGCTCTGGCCACTTGCTTCGCCGCTCCTGTCCGACCCGGTTCGTGGCGTACGGTTGAGGGCGGTATCGCTGTTGGCTGCGGTTCCGGCTGCGAACCAACCGCCGGCGGATCGTCAGCGCTTTGAGCGCGTGGCGGCTGAGTTCGTGGCTGCCCAACGTCTCAATGCCGATCGCCCGGAGGCGCGATCCACTCTCGGCGCCTTTTATGCTCGGCGAGGGATGTTTGCCGACGCGGAAATGGAATACCGGGCAGCGCTGCGCTTGAACCCGCAGTTTGCTCCGGCGGCGGTCGATCTTGCCGATCTCTATCGGCAATTGGGGCGCAACGAAGAAGGAATTGAAGTCCTGCGTACGACGATCGCGTCCGCGGCGCAGGATGCAGGGCTACATCATGGGCTCGGACTGGCGCTGGTTCGCGCAAAACGTCGCACTGAGGCGCTCGAGGAACTGGCCCGCGCTGCTGAGCTCGATCCGAGCAGTGCGACATATGCCTATACTTATGCCGTGGCGCTTCATTCGGCCGGTCGTCCGGACGAGGCCGTACGGGTGCTGGAGCAGAACCTTGCACGACATCCCAGCCACAGCGGCACCTTGACGGCACTGATCGCATTCCATCGCGACAGCGGCGATGTCAAAGCCGCTCTAGGCTACGCAAGACGGTTGGCGCAATTGCAGCCCGCAGACCGCGGTCTCGCTGCTTTGATCGATGCTCTTGAGAAGCAGTTGGGATCTCCTGATAAGCCGTGATCTTTGCAAGGTCTTTTGCGGCCCTCCAGCAACGGTTGCGGGATTTGAGTAGTCCCCGTTGCTCGTTGCTTCTATGATTTAAGGGCTCCGCGTTCAGTCATCGGCTTGGAGGTCGAAACGGCGGAGCGAGGACGCACGAGGGAATTCAGCCTGATGAACAGACTTGCGATATCAGCAATGACTTTTCTTGCGGCCACGTTCGCAGCGCAAGCGGCCGACCTGCCGCCCGCGCCGACTTACAAGGAGCCCGCCGTGCTGCTCCCGACGTTCACTTGGACCGGGCTTTATCTTGGAGGCGAGCTCGGATGGATGCAGACCGACCCCAAGTTTACGCCGGGTGCGGTCGTGCCAGGCGCGGCCTTTGTTGCGTCGTCGCTGCCTGTCGGTGACAAGCAGGGCCTGAGCTATGGTTTTCTGGCTGGCTACAATTATCAAATCGGTCAGTTCGTTGTTGGCGTCGAAGGCGACTTTACCGGGTGGACGGTTGGGACCATGCGTTCGACGGCCATCACCGGCGACTTCATCACCGCGCAAAGCAGATGGGGCGGCGCAATCCGCGGGCGACTGGGCTATGCCGCGGACCACGCGTTGTTCTATCTGGCCGGCGGTGCCGCGCTCGCGTCCACGAAAATCGCTGCGACGACTACAGGCTATTCGATCGGCGGCGACGACACTCGCTGGGGCTGGACGATAGGGGGCGGCGTGGACTACGCGTTCACGGACCACTGGTTTACCGGTCTTGCATACCGTTACACGCAGTATGATTCGAAGATTTTTGCCTATCCCATAGGCTTTCAGAACCTCGGAATCGTGGGATTCAAGCAAGAAATGAGCGATCAACGGGTGACTGTACGTATCGGTTATAAATTCTGATAAGTGTTTCGGCTTGCTGACGGGCGCAGGAGAGAACTTTAACAGTCGAAACGGACGCCACGTGCTGAACGACAGCGTGGTAGCCATACCGAGCGACGTGATAATTCAGCACTCGGGCAATCTTTGCTTGCGCTCTTGGTGATAGCCGCGACTGTGGTTCGTCTTCGCCCTCGCAGGGGCTAGATCGTTGCCAAGCTCCGCGCGGAGCGCGATCGTGTTTTTTAGTTGCCGGGTCGGATTGTGTTCGTCTCAATATCCGCCTGCGCCAAAACTCAAGAGATCACCATGCATCGCCTCATCGTTGCCGCTTGTATGATCACCCTGTGGGTCGGAAGCGCCCGGGCGCAGGTCGTGCCAGGAGACTCTCCGAATATGGGCATCGGTGCAGCGGTGTCGAGTTCACGCTCGCGACCGCTGTTGGGAATATCCAGCCCATCGAGCCAGTACCGACCCAGCGACGACAGTAGCTCTAGTAAAAAAGGTGCTGCGAACGCGGCCGGCCGGAAGCCAGCGAACGACCCGTGGGCTAGCATAAGGCCAATGCCAGGAGCCTCGACACCAGACAGGCATCGTGTTGAGTAGCCGCGTAATCAGAGTTCCGGCGGGGCAAGGCAGCTGCCTGAATGGGTTGAATGCCGGAGCCTCTTCTGCAGTGAAACGAAGAAGAAGGACGCCGACACGCGCAAGCGTCTGCGCGATTGCTTGCAGTTTTCTAGTGCTGGTCCAATTTGTCCGCGCCTCGTATTTGAGTGGTTGTTGAAATGCAAAGCTGAGCGCCGTCTCACGACAAGCGGCCTCGAGAAGCATTCAATTATTTCGACATCCTCGGGCGTTTAGGACGGCACTTCGACGGGACGCATTTCTTACCACCAAGCGCTGCGTTCCTCTTTCTCTCCTTTCGAAGCTCCGCTTGCTCTCTCGATTGTGTGCTAAAGCGTGTTCAAGGCCCGCTCACGTTCCATGATCGTCGAATGTAACCGAATATTTCCGAGGAGGGCCTGCGCCCTGCTACGAAAAGGTCGATGCTCGCTGATGCGCGGCCTTCCGTGAGACGGATCGCGACAACACGGTACGCAACATGAACTCGTTCGTCCATCATTGCGATGTAATTGCCCTCGCGGGGCATGAAGGGAAATTCCCTTGGGCCTAGGCAACGGTCGCCCTCGTCAGCAACATAAACCATCATCTGAGTCATTGTGGAACGGTTCGCGGAGGCAGATCTTCGCTTAGCCACTGTTGCCGCATTCCGCCGGGGTGTTGCCTCGCCGCTTTCTGCCGTACCTAGGCTCAGTGATCGTCGAATGTGAACGCCAATTTCATCGGATGGGCTGCCCTCTGCAACAAAAAGATCGATTCCCGGTGAGGTGCAACCTTCCGTGAGGAGGATCGCGACAACACGATACGTGGCATGACCCTGGTCTTTGGTCAAAGTGACGTAATCACCCTCGCGCGGCATGAAGGAAAATTCGCGTAGGCCCAAGCCGGGATGGCCCTCACCTGCAACGCAAACCATCATCTCAATCATGGTGTTGCGGTGAGCGGCGACAGATGTCTGGCCAGTCTTCGTCGTCGCATCCCGCCGCTGCGCTGCCCCCGTTGCCGCTTTCTGCCGAGTTGTTGCAATTGTTGGTTCTGCTTTTGCACGGTGCGCCGGCGCGCGTCTTGGCCCCGCATTGGGGCCTCTCCCGAAGCCGGCGAGGCGTGTTCAGCGCGTAGGGCAATGTCCAATGGCTGTTGTCGTTCTTCTCGCTAATCAAGGTCGCCTCATTCGATATGATGATCTATAGCCTCGCGCGCGTGTTCACCACGCGGGATCCAGTCGTGGATTCTGAGAGATCTAAATCTTGGGGAGCGCTAGAAGCGGAATCCGCTTTGCACACGTAGCATATAGGCGTCTGTTCGAGACGTTCCAGCTGTTGTGTCGGATTTTGTTCAGAAAGAGGGACTCGAAACCGGCTTGGTTGTCCCGATCGCCTCGGCGAACTGCAGCACATCACCATCATCTCGAAATGGCGTCGCCGCGGAATGTCGCGCTTTAAATAAGCTCTGCCCCGTGAAAGCCAAGCACACATCTCCCGAACGAAGGTGCAAGCGAGTCTAATGACTGCAGATCAATCACGATGAAGATGGGGCCCGTAGGGACCGACGGTTTTCTGGAATTCAGCGCATTCCCCGTACACAATCCGCGGCCGCTCTTAATGGGTCTTGGAAATATACTGATTTACTCCGTAAATTTAGCCCATCGCCTGTCCAATCGTGCATGGGGTTGTTCCTCGGGATTCGTTGCCACGCAATGTGCTTGGGGTTGTTTCGAATCGTGATGAGTCGCGATGTCAGGTGGGCGTGATTCCTCGCCCCCGACGACGCGCGGCAAAGTGCGGGGTCTAGGCTTGGCGACCTACGAGGAGCAGCGACCCATGACGCGATCGGAAATGGAGCGCCGCCTGAGGTGATGAATTGATTAGCGGCATACGCCCGTCTCAAATAAGCTGGAATACTATCGCCGCGTGATCCAAAGGCCTCGTAGGCGTCAACTCAAAATTAACTATAGATATTTACCTTCGAGCAGAAGCCGTTTGCCTCTCGTGGTGTCGCTCGCGTTGGGTTTTGAGATGTCGCTTGAGAAAAAGAGGCGCACGAGGAGCACCGGCCACGATGCGGCAGAGGATGCAGACCGAACCACAGAGGGCATCAACCTCGGTGATTTAGCGGGCATTCTCTATCGACGCAAAGCGTGGATCCTTGGAGCGACGACCGCCTGTCTTGTGCTGGCGGCTGGGTACTTGGCGGTCGTAAAGCCCAATTACACGTCGACCGCGCAGGTCTATTTCGATCCTCGCGATCGGCCGATTCCCAAAGAAGACGCACGCGAGCAGAGCAGTGTGCCGGGAGACGGTGTTCTCCTCGTCGAAAGCCAGCTGAAAATCATCACGTCCGGCGAGGTGCTTTCGCGGGTCGTCGATCAAATGGGTCTGCGCGAGGACCCGGACTTCAACGGCCATGGCGGCTTCGTTGCAAGCGTCAAGGCAATGTTGGGCTTCGGGCCGTCGGGCGACGAGGGACTGGCCGCCTTGCGCAATCTCCGTGCGGCGACGTCGGCGAAGCGCAACGAGCGCTCCTTCGTCATCGATATATCCGTCTCGGCTCACACGCCGCAGCGGGCGACTGACCTCGCCAATGCGATTGCGAGCGCCTATTTGAAGGAACAAGACGACGCGAACGCGAACTTCAACCGGCGGACCTCCGAGGCGATCACGTCGCAACTGGAAAGAATGCGCGATGCGGTGAGCCAGTCGGAACAGGCGGTCGCTGCCTATAAGGCGGCCAATAACCTCGTGGGCTCGCGGGACAGGCTGGTTACCGGCCAGGAGTTGGACGAAGCCAATACTCAACTGACCAATGCCAAGACAAGGCTGAATGAGGCGCAGGCGCGCGCCAAACTTGTCGAATCTATTGAATCGGGCACCACGCCGCTTGAAGCGCTGCCCGAAGCCATACAGTCGAACACGATTGTGCAATTGCGAGCGCGTGCTGCAGATGCTTCGCGTGAGGAAGCGCAATTGGCGCAGGTCGTTGGTCCCAACCACCCCGCCTTGCAGCAGGCGCGGGCGCAGGTCCGCGATGTGCAGGCCGCGATCAAGAACGAGGCCAAGCTTATCGCTCAGTCTGTGCGGAATGCGGCGATAACCGAGCGTATCAACGTTCAGAATCTTCAGGCGCGCTTCGATTCGTTGAAGGAACTCGCGCAAGATAACGAAAAAGCCATGGTGCCGCTCCGCGAACTTGAGCGTAAGGCGGACTCCAACCGCGTCGTATATGAAACCTATCTCGCAAGGGCCAAAGCGGCGAGTGAGCAGCAGGTCATCAATAATACCAATATCAGATTGGTTTCCCGGGCGGTGCCTCCCGACCGCAAAAGCTGGCCACAGACGATTCCCATCATGGCGGGCGCGCTGTTTGGCGGACTGTTCGTCGGTATCGTGCTGGCTCTGCTTCGCGACGCGTTGGGACGAATGCGCAGGCCGCCGACGCCGAGAGCAAGACGCGAGAGAGCGGAACGCGTGCTGCAACAAGTTGCAGAGGTTCCTGCCAGGGGACGCGGGGAGCAGTTGTCGCGTCTGAGGGCGGAACTGCTGGCAGCGCCGGCTGGCCATTCCATCCTGCTCGTGCGGGCCTCAGGCGATGAAGCGCTGGATCTGGTTGCATTGGAACTTGCGCATGCTGTCGAGAAGTCTGGACAGAAAGTCGTCGTCGTCGACGCCGATCTGAAAGCTCATGTCGTATCGTCGCAACTGGGGTTTGATCAGCGCCCTGGTGTCCGCGACATACTGGCAGGCGTGGCTTCCATTCGCGAGGTCGCGCATGTGTTGGGGCGGACGGGCATAACAGTCGTCCCCGTCGGCACGGCGGCATTGCCGAGGCTCAATCAGCAAATGCGGAGCGAGCTCTCGGCAGCTTTGGATCAAGCGAGAGCGTTCGGTCGCGTTATCATCGATGGTGGCGAGCTCGGTAGCACCCTGTCAGGGTCTGGTCTCTATGCCATGGCGGATGAAGTTGTCTTCCTCAAGGCGGTGCATGGCGAGCAGATGTTTGATGCATCCGGACTGGTCGACGACCTGTTGCGTCATTGTCAGATCAAGGCGAAGGCCGTGTTCATCGATCCCGCGTCACACGCATTGACCGCCTGATCGATCGGTGCCGAGCCGGAAATCAGCGTAAGCGCCGCGAACCCTTGACGGCTTGGTGTGAGCGCCGGAACAGATCAGCCAGCATCTGCCCGATATGACGCGGTGGCCTGGCGTGTACGTGTGCGATCAAACCAACTGGCGATGCGGCGCCGCGCGAAGTGTTGGCGACGATGAAAGCCCCATCGCAGGCTGCGATCTACGGTGAGCGAGCGCCGATAGTGGGCCATTTGCATGGCCTCGATATCCATCGCTTGCTTGACCGGGTCGGAATAGAAATTCCTTATCTTTTCCTTCTCCATCCCCGGCGTTTCAAGCCATTGCGGGATGAGGACATTGCAAAGCCTGTCAATGTCGGTGAGCAGCCTGGTCACACCAGTCCCTGCCGCCGGACATGACGTCTGGAATGCATCTCCGATGAGAACGACACCGTTTTGATCGACGTTTTCGGCGACGGAAAGATCCATGACCCAGTTCTGGACCTTGTCGATGGGCTCGATCTCGCCGACGAAATCCGAAAGTCCGGGCAATGATTTGAACAACACTGCGACCGGATCGCGGCGGAGCTCGCGAATCCAGGGATCATCGTGGTCGAGGAAAGTGAAGAGGTTGGCGCGCAGGAGGCTGCCAATCGGAAACAGGCTGAGATAGTCAATCCGGTTGGAGATGCCCGCGCCGTAGCAGGTGAGCGCTTGAAACGCTGCCGCCTGCTTCGTCTTCGAAGCGAGCGTGAAGCCGAAGGATATCGACTGCTTCTCCGCGACGATACGGCGGCTGATGCCGAGCTTGTGTCGGAGCGAGTCGGCCATTCCCGTTGCCAGGATGATCAAGTCGGCCTGGACCGAGCCGCCGCTCGACAACGACACCTGTTGCGTCTGCGGGCCGGTCTGGATGTCGACGACGTCGTCGATGATGCAATCCACCGATGTCGGAAGTTGTGCGCGAGCAATACGCACGATGTCTTCGTAAAGGATGCCAAAATGCGGGTCGTGGCTGCGATCGACAATGCTGCCGGCACGAACGTTGAGAATATCCCGGAACGGGGTTGCCTCTGCGGCAATCGCGTCAAGAATCCCAAGCTTGCGCATCAGGTCGACCTGCCGACCTGCGATCTTTTCAACACGAAACTGCTTTGGATAGGTCTTATGCTTATCGATGAGCGAAACTTGGTGACCAGCCCGCGACAGTGCAACAGCGGCAAGAGAACCGCTCAGGCCGGCACCGATGATGACAATGCGCGCGCTCTTGGATGTTGCAGACATGGGTGGCGTTTTACGGTCGGTAATTGTCATGTGATTTTTCTGTGAAAATGCCTCTGGACCTTGTCGTCTCTACCGCAGCCGATTCCCTAGGAATTTTCCTCACGGATAATTCGGGATCGGGAATGCCGGCTCCTGATGTGTTGCACGGATTGCAGTCTGCGCCGGCGCGTTTCGCGGCATGCCGGAATGCATGCCCAACTCCTCAATATATTGATTGCCGATGGTTTCGATGGAGAAGAGCCGAAGGTGCTCCTTCAAGTCCTCCGACATAGCCGGCTTGGGAACATTCAGCTTGGCAACGATCGCTTGCGCGAGCGAATCGACATCGCCAACTCGGACGAGCGTGCCGTAGCGTCCGTCAGACAGGATCTCTCTGGGACCATGGGGGCAATCCGTACTGATCACCGGCGTACCGCAGGCGAGTGCCTCCACAATGACATTGCCAAAGCCTTCTGCGAGCGACGAGAGGACAAAGACGGCTGCTTGTCGCATGTAGGCGAGGGGATTAGGGGCATATCCAAGAAAATGGACATGGGGGCTGATACCGAGCGAGCCAGCCAAACCCTGCAATTCTTCGCGGTCGCGGCCCTCGCCCAGGATAATGAGATGCGAAGGCCGTTGCTTGACGACACGAGCAAATGCTCGCAGCAAATGCGTATAGCCCTTCTGCTTTTCCAGGCGGCCCACCGCAAGCACGAACGGTTCTCCGGGCTTGATCGATGGCGGCAGGACGGGCGCTTGTTCGGCCTGCGCCTCAAACCCGTCGTGAATGATCGGATTATAGATCCGGCGGATCGGCTTCTCGCCAAGGCCGGGCAGGCGGCCGAGCTGTTCCTTCAACCCGTTCGACACCGCGATGAAAGCGTCAGCGGCGTGGAATGTAGACGCAATGGCCGCCATCACGGGCCAGCGATGCATCTGCAGGGGCAATCTCCCCGGCTCCGACAGTGAGTTGTCGAGACGAACGAGCAGCCGGTGGCGATGGGAGCTCAGCATTTTCCCGATGCACGAGATGATGTTGGCATTTTCGACCGAGCTCAGAACGACCGGCGGACGCGCGATCCGCAGATAGCGCAAATAGGCCGGCGCGCTGAACATCACCTTGCGTGAATCGAGGCTAATCAACCGGACGCTTTCAGGCACCTGATCTTTCAAAGAACCGAAGTTTTTGCAGACGACAAGATCGGTTCGCAGGCCGCGGGCGAGAAAGTATTCCGCCAGATTGAGCTGCACGCGCTCCGCTCCTCCGCTGTAAAGCGTCGGAAGGAAAAGAGCCACGTCAGGCGGCGTTTCGTCGGCGACGAGCTGCGACAAGGGGATGCAGGCCGGTGCGCTCATCGACAATATCTCGATATGATGACGTGACGGGCTACGATCCCAGCAAGATAAGAGACGATGATGGCGCTGGACGCGCCATAGAGCGCGAAAGGTGGGATTAGTACCATGTTGGCGATAATTGAGAGTGAAATTACAAACAATCCGCTGAGCAGGGTGAACGAGTCCTTGTGGCGGCTGTAGAAGACGGTGCCTTGAACCTCATAGGCCATGCGGAGCACGAACCCGAGCAGCACCGGCCACAAAACCAGCGTCCAATCGGCAGCAAGCGGGCGGTTCAAGTATGGGATCGCGACATGCACGAGAACCCCGGTGACAATCGCGAAAAGCACCGAAATCGCTATCGTTTCGACGTGTAGAAGCCGATAGACACGCCAATAGGAGCCGTCCTGCCGCCTGTGCGCGTTGATAAGCTTCGGCTCCGACACCTGGATAAGTCCCGTGTCGACGAGATTGCTCAGGGCGTTGCCAATGGACCAGAACAGCACATAGACGCCGGTCAGTTCGAGGCCCATGAACAGGCCGACGAGATAGCGGTCAGTGTACTGCGCGACCGTATTGGCAATGTCATTGACATATAGAATCCGGGACGCCTTGAAGTGGCTCAAAAACCACTCCTTGTGCCCGGCTCCGGAGGGGCGGTGCAACCATGGCCAATTGCGGGCCGACACTGCAAAGCCCACAAGCGCCAGCAGACTGCCTCCTATCCAGAACTCCAGCAGCGTATGCAGGTCGCGCAGAGCCGGGAACGCGAAAGCGAGTGCCATATAGACGCTGATCCAGCCGGCCGTGCGGAAGAACATCAGCAAGTTTGCCAGGCGCGGCTGCAGAAGATGATTGAGGAGGACAAACAGATCGCCGTTCGCGTGCTCGAGAAAGATGATGGCGACGATAATCGAAGTGAGCGCGAATTGATCAAAGTAGACGCCGACCGCGAGTGCGATAATGCTGATGATTCCGTAGGCTGCTGCCTGAATGGCCCAGTAGCGACGAAGCATATGGGTTACTTCGGCGAGCTGTTGCGAGACGGCGTTGCGGCTGATGATGCGGATCAGCCCAAGGCTGGCGACAACTGGAAACATAACTGCAGCGCCGGCGATGAGGCCGTACACTCCCAGCGTCTCAAGGCCGATGAATCGAGCGATGAAGAGCGTAAGGGCGAATTTGGATGCCAGCGCAAGCGCGCGCAAGCCCATGATCATCAACGATGTCGATGTGCGGCTGCTAAACACCATGTCCAGCGACAAGTTGACGAACAAGGTCTCACTCTCTGAGAAAGGCGGCACAGCAGGCACATTGCGCTGCTATGGCGCGCCGGCGGTGCAGCTGGTCGGCTGAGGCAATCATTGACGCGATTCGCCAACGGCGCGGTGACCGATCATCCGTTCTGCCTTCATTGGTCGGGACTGCAGTGTCGGCGCCCGCTTGGATTGAGACGTCGTCTGGACCAGGCTGTCATACAGTCCGATCAAATCGCGATTCATCTGCTCTTGTCGGAACATAGCAACGTAGGTTGCACGTGCCGCTGCGCTCATCGCCGGACGGTCGGTGTTTTCGAGTATCGTTAACGCCGAATCCAGGAAACCGGAAGTGTTGATGTCCATCAAGACGCCATTGACGCCGTCCTTAATAAAATACGGGAAGGCGCCATGATTGCTGCAGACCAACGGGAGTCCGGATCGGAGCGCCTCGATCGCGAGTAATGGCATGCCCTCCCAGCGCGAAGGCATGACAAGGGCGTCGAAGTTACCGAACAGCGCGGGCAAGGTGTCGCGTGGCACCCAGCCCAGAAGCTCGACTTCGGGAGGTATGATCAGGTCGCCCTTGTCGACGATCTTTGCCCCGACAATTCTCAGAGTGGCGCGCCCGGGTTTGAGCAGTGCGAAGTCACGCAGAAGCAGGTCGATACCCTTCTGCGAGTCGAGCCGCCCGACAAAGAGCAGGCGTAACGGAGCCCTGTGGTCAGTTACGGGCGGTCGTGCATCAGGAGGCGACGCGAGGTCTTTTATTCCGCTCACGATGAGCTTGGCGTTGTTGAGCGAGAAGCCAGCTTTTCGAAGCAGCGGTTCCTCGTGAGAAGAGATGTTGACGATGGCGTCGGTGAGACGGCTGAGGTTGCGTTCAACAAGCGCACAGAACTGAGTAAAGGCTGTGCTGCGGGGACGATCGAACGCCCAGCAGTGCGCACAATAAACCACACGAGGACGGCGGAGCATTCCCCGCACGATCACTCGGCCAATCGCGCCGGCGAGGCTGCTGTGTAAATGAACGATGTCGGGATCGTGTCGTTTGATGCTTTTGCGAATTGCCAAAGCGAGCGCAAGGATCGAGCGGAAATTACGGCCTGTACGTTCATAAGTGCCAACGAAGCAGTTGATCGATGCTGCGATGGATTCGCGATGATTCGCCGGCGCCAACAGCGCCACCTTGTCAGCTCCGAATTTCTGGATCTGATACGGCAATATCTCCTCGAGATACGAGGCTGGTCCGCCAATAAGGCTTTCGCAGACGTGGAGGATTCTCATCACAAAAGCCGCGTTTCCAACCGACACAGGTCGCGCTCGTCGCAAGATCATCATCCCGCGCGCGACGCCGGTATTACTTACGGCTTCATGGAGAAAATGGATGGTAAAAGCAGAAACAAGGTGAATGTTCGGGCGTCAGAAATATCTGTTGTGTCAGCGTGCAACGGTCACCGGAATGTAGCTCACGGAAGGCTTTGGCTCGATTTCCAGAATGCCGTTTGTGTTCCGTTGTGAGACATCCTCCCGACCCAGATGATCGATCCCCGGACCGGACCTGCGCCAACCAGGCACAGTGATTTTCTGCGACGTTCCGTCTCTCTCGGTGCTCCATGCCGCAATTTTGCATTGTTGTCCTGCTTCGTCGCAAAATCGCAGGATCGTGACGCCGCGCGCGGTCGCCACGTCGAAACGCGCAATCGTCTCCCGCAGGGACATCCCGCCGATCTCACGCGCCAGGGTCTTGTAGGCCTGAAATGCTGGCCGCAACGTCCCATCGGATCGGACCAATCCGAAACGATGTTCCATCTCGTCGTCATCCGTTCCGACGTCCATCAGGCAGTACCAATTGGTCAGGCGGACCTGTTCCATCAAATTGGTGAGGAACATGCGAGGAAGCCAGAGCGCTTGAGTGTCTTCAGAGATGCCGGACCGGTAGGCTGAATCGCCCCATTCGGTGTCGATGATCGGCTTCTTTGGGATCGCCGCGGGCCACGCGGCGAGATAGTTGTCGCGGAGAACGGCGTAGTCGCGCGAAACGGTCTCGGGTGTCTGCTTGAAGCGGTGCGTATGCAGGCTGATTGCATCGAGACACGTCAACAGCTCCTTGTCGTTCAGCAGCGCCTGTATTAGCGGCTTTCTCGGACGCCAGACCGTCGGCATCTGGGCGGCGCTGGGGCCGGTCACGAAAGCGTTTGAGACACGCTGCTTGATCGCGACGCAGGCCTCGCGGGCAAGAGCGACATAGCCCGGAGGATTGGGCGTTGGCGGCCAGAACCCGTCCTGGTCGGGTTCGTTCCAGAGTTCCCAGATTGGGTTGAGGTGCTGGTATCGCTCCGCTGCCGCTGCGGCCCAGCGAGCAAACGCCGCAATCTGCGAAGGCGTCGACGGAGGTGCGGGGCCCCGGTCGCGCTTGCCATCCATAACTGCGTCGTAGGGTGTCCCGTACAGCGGGTTGGGCCTGTTCAGAATAAACAATGGACGCAGCCGAAGCTTTTCCAACTCGGCCGCGAAGGCGTCATAGAGGGCCCAGTCATAGCGGCCCGGCTGTTTCTCGATCCATGGCCAGTTGAGATCGATGCGGACGATGGTCGTCCCCAGTGTGGACGCAAGGCTAAGACGTTCGCGCCAATCCGGGAGATTCAGGAAATTATCCGTAAATTGAACCGAGAGCCCGCTGGCGACGGTGGCATCGGTCGACTGCGCACGCGCCACGTGGCACGTTGCAAGCAGGGTGAAAGCGATCAACGTTGCGCGAACGCGCGTTCGCGTAGCACGACCGTTGGTTAACAAGGCAGCAATCCGACGCATTCCGTTCACCAAGATCGTCATACGTTCGATCATTTCGAGCGATCTGTCATATAACTCTCTACGATATTGATAACATCATCGTATATCTTCGTTAGTGATCGACGCATTACGGGCGTCTCGCGCGCCACGACATCGCGCTGGAGTAACGAAAGAGATGCAGCGACGAAGCGCCTTCCTGATGCCGGTCTACAATCCGGCCCATGACGATCTGACGCGAACGGTCGAGTCGCTGCTGGCGCAGACCGAAGTCGCCGACATCGTCATCGTTGACGACGGATCGCGGATATCCATCAGCGAAATGTTGGTGCCGCACGACAACATCGTCGTGCTTCGGCTCGATCGCAATCAGGGCATTACGGCGGCACTGAACCGCGGTCTCGAATACATCGTTAGCAGCGGTTATGAATTCGTGGCGCGCATGGATTGCGGTGATATTTGCGCGCGCAACCGCATTGCCAAGCAGAAGGCCTACATGGACGGCCATCCCGATACGGACCTGCTTGGAGCGTTCGCGGATATCGTCGACGAGCGCGGCAATCATCTGTTCTTCGAGGGAACGTCCGGCGGCAGGGCAGCGATCGGTCGCAAGCTTCAAGACAACGCGGCGTTCAAGCATCCGACGTTCTTCTTTCGAACATCATGGGTTCGGAAGTTTGGTGGCTATTCGACAAATTATCCGCATGCCGAAGACTATGAGTTCATGCGTCGTGTCCACGCACAGGGCAACATCGAGTGTCTCGAAGATGTTCTCCTGACTTATGAGAAGAGTTCCAGCAGCATCAGCAGCAAGAATCGCAGCGCGCAGTTGTGGTCGCGACTGCGCGTTCAACTGAAATATCTCGAGCTGGCCAGTGTCCCGGCCTATGTCGGCGTGGCCCGAACGATTGTCACCTTGCTTGTGCCGGCCCCGATGTGGGCTCGCCTGTCTCAGCTCTACTGGGGGCGCACAGGCCAACGCGGTTTGGCGACCTAGGCCTTCAGGAGCGGTAGCTGCGATGACGTCGCTTGAGGCCTCAGCGGTCGGCGCCAGAACGGCCACGCATGATGTCGTGCTCAACCGGCTGGTCTGGCTCGCGGTCGCGCTGCTGCCGATCACGGGCCTCGCAGGCATCGGTGCGTTCGGCGAGTTGAAAGGGTCGGCGACGGTCTATGTTCTTGCGGTCGCGATCCTGGTCGCGAGTTTCACGACGCTGCCCAGCGGAGTCGTCATACCACGGCCGCTCCTCGTCCTCTTGGCATGCCTGCTGTCCTGGCTCGTTGTGACCACCGCGATCAATTTCGAAGGGATCCTGACATCAGTTTATCACGGCCGGAGCGGCTTCAATAAATTCGCCACTTCATCTGCCGTTCTCGTTTTCGGCTTCGCGAGCGCGATAATCTGCGTTACCCCATTCCGTCGCGTAAGCGACGTCGAGAAGCTTTTCGTGAGGCCGCTGGTCATTGCCGTTCTGGCTTGCGCCGTTTTCGCGGTGCCGGAAATTCTGTCGTGGTTTTCTTCCGCCGGTGAGTTGCTCTACAAATTCTCGACCGGATTGCTGCATACGGCGGACAGTGAGCAGGGACGCGCCCCTGGCCGCTTGATCAGTCTTGCCTTCGAGGCGCCCGATCTTTCTTACTTCGCCGGCTTCGCGTGCCCTTGGATGCTGCTGGCTTATCGCCTGCGAGCCAATGGCCGTCCGTTGCAGAGCGTTCCCATCGTAGCCGCCTTGCCTCTGTTGCTCTGCCTGATCACGCTGTTGTTGAGCAATTCACGGACTGGTCTGTTGATGCTGGGCGGGCTGATCCTCGCCGAATTCATCTATTGGGTCGGACTGCGTGGCCTGCGACTCGGCGTCCTTGCGCTGGTCGCCGTCATCCCCGTGTTCGCCGCGGTCGTGCTTGTGCCATGGCTTACGCTGCACAACGTCGATGCCACCCTTAACGCGGACGATGTGTCCACGACGTCGAGGCTGGCGTTGTTTAGCGCTCAGGCTTCGATCTTCGCGATCAATCCGGTCTTTGGCGTGGGCTTCGGGCAGTTCGGCTTTCATGCCGGTGCAGTTCTGCCTTCATGGGCCTGGGACAGCTACGAAGTCCTCAATTGGTTCGAGATGTTCGACGAACTGCCGCCGACCTTCAATGTCGCGGGGCGGCTCGGTGCCGAGCTCGGGTTGCCCGGCCTGGTGATCTGGTACGGCTTCTGGATGATGGCAATCATCTGGATCGCGCGAGCGGCACCTCAACTGCCGCGTCGGTCATCGCTCAACTTTCTGAATGCCGCGCTGTTCGGCAGCATCTTCAGCCTGGTTCTCGGTGGGATGAGTAACGATCCATTCCGTCGCCCGGAAACCTGGCTTCTGATAGCCATCACGGCGCTTCACGCGGGGCGAACGTCGGAGCGCTCGACGTAATGACGCTACTTTCGTCTCAGGCACCGCGCCTTAACCAAAAAGGCCTGGCTCGCTCGCAACCGAGTATGCCGGCCGGGTCGGCATCTTTGCGCGATGACAAAACGCGGCTCGCGGTCATTCTGCCAAGGCACCGGCTTTGGGAGTGGCACCGCCAGCTGATTCTGCATCTCGTGAAGCGCTATGACGTTGCCGTGTTTCTCGATGACCGCGCGTCGCCATATCGTCGCGCAGAGAGGCTTTGGTTGAAACTGGAGCAATTGGCTTTCCCCGGCGGTGCGCTTGCCAAGCCGATTGCTCCCGAGGACAGCTGGCGTCCGGTCTCTGAGTTCAACGACATCTTCGGCAGGATCGTTATCAACTTATCCGAGCGCTCTGATTCCTATGCGGAAGCTATCGAGCTTCGATACGACGGCGTGCTGGACAGTGATGCCCTCATCGAGCGATTGTTGTCGCAGAGTTCGCCGAAGCTTTCTGCTCATTGCACAGGCACAAATGGAACTCTCGCAGCATCGAGATTGGCGATCGAAGACAAATTCTCGATCGGCCGCGGACTACAGGCCGCTTTTTCCCGCTCTATATCGCTGATCGACCGCGCGTTATGTCCGACCACCGGTCAGTCCGCTGGCGACGGCAACGCCACGGCAACGCCGGTAGGCGGCAACCTGGCCCGATTCGTCCCGCGCATGATCGCGCATAAAGTCTCGAGCCTTGTCATGAAGCCATTCCGGTGGCGCCAGCACTGGCAGGTGGCGCTGCGCGACGGGGCGGGGGCTTTCAAAGTGGTCGAGGATGATGGCGCCCGCTTTTACGCCGATCCATTCTTGCATCGCGCGAACGGCCGCACGTTTCTGTTTGTCGAAGAGTATCCCTATGCCGACCGAAGGGGCCTGATTTCAGCCGCGGAGGTCGTGGGAGATCGGCTTTTGGCTGCGCCGGTACCAGTGCTCAAGCGGCCCTATCATCTATCGTATCCGTTGGTTTTCGAACACGACGGCGAGTTTTATATGATCCCCGAGACGGGGGAAAATCGCTCTGTCGAACTGTACCGGGCGATCGAATATCCCTGGAAATGGGAGCTCAGCGCCGTCCTGATGCAAGGCGCTGTATTCTCCGATGCGACTATTTTGTTTCATGACGGCCTCTGGTGGCTTTTCATGACGGCTGATTGGTTCGGCGCCTCAACGCAGGACGAGCTATCGATCTTCTACAGTGAGACGCTTCAAGGCGATTGGAAGCCGCATCTCACCAACCCGGTGAAATCGGACAGCCGTTCGTCTCGGCCGGCCGGCCGCATCGTCCAGCAGGGCGGGCGGCTGTTCCGGCCGGCGCAGGATTGCGATCGGACCTACGGCGCCGGCATCGTCTGGTTCGAAATAACCATGCTGACGAAAACATGTTTCAGCGAACGCGAGATGACTGCCTGGGACGGACAAGCTGAGCTATCCATGGACGGACTTCACAGTTTTGACCAGCTCGGCTCGCTTCAAGCTATAGACTTCAACTGCTCGGTTGCCCGCGGAGTGATGCGCAAGAACGTTTCGACAATAGCGCCTCGCCGCGGCGGGAAGCTTGAACGCTCGTTTTCCAGGGCGTCTCATTGTCTTCAGATAGATCAGGTCTGAGGAGACCTCATATAAGTTATGCGAAAAACCGGCGGACCAACTGTTTCTGTATTACGCGCTCGTGCCTCGACACTCAGGGGCGAAGCGCCGGAAGAAAATGACAACGAAATTCGGAATTGCTCCGTGTTTATGGTAGCGGTCACTTCTCAGTTCGATTTCCTGTCTGAAGAATACGCCACGCTGTTCGCCGGGTCGAACGCGACGGCATTTCAGCACCCGATCTGGCTCGATGCGATCTACAACAAACTCGTGGCGCCACTGAACGTGGAGCCGTTGATCATGACCGTGCGCGGTGCGGCGAATGGCGACCTCAAAATGGTCCTGCCGCTGCTGCGCCGGAAATATCTCGGGCTGCGGACCATTGAGTTCGCGGACCTCGGCGTTTCGGACTACGTGGCGCCTGTCGCCAGCCAGGCAACGATCGATGCCATTGCTGCCGACCCGTTCACGTGCAGGCGCATCAAGACGCTCATGCAGCCGTTCGACATGCTCCGCATTCGAAAACTGCAATCATCCTCGGAGGCGATACGGAAAGTGCTCGGCGGGACGGTTTGCTCCGAGCTGCCGATGAGTGCTTATGCGGTGCCGCTCGGTTCCGATTTTGCGACTTGGCGGGTCAACAGCATATCGGCCTCGTATCGCAAGGAGCTCGACAAGAAGTCCCGCCAGTTGCACCGCAAGGGCAAGGTGGTTTTCGATTGTGCGAGCGATGTGGAGACGATCAAAGCAACCCTGCTCAAGATGCAGGAATATCGCCGGGGGCGCTTCGAGTCCGGCGACTTGCTGCAGGACCAGGTCTTTTTCGATTTCTATCTCGACGTTGCGATCCGCGGGCGCTCGACACTCGCGCGGTTCTATCCGGTGTTGATGGATGGTGCTCCTATCGCGGGCGCCATGGCTCTCGCTCATAAAGGTTCGCTTTTGGTCATTCTCACCGGGTTTGATCATGACAACTACAAGAACCAATCGCTCGGCTCCTTGATCTTCGAGATGGTTGCCAATCATGGTATCGGCGTTGGCGATCGTGTGCTCGACTTCACGATTGGTGACGAGCCCTACAAAATCCTGTTCGGCTCGCAAAAGTCGCCCATCTATCAGATCTTCGGATCGGGTAGTATGGCTGGTGCCATCGCGGGAGCGGCGGTGCATTCGCCGTGGGTCAAAAGAGTTGCGCAACGTTTTGTAAAATAGAAGTTCGGGTCTGATCGCCCCTTGGGCAACGTCAGGTCGATACCTGGCGGTCAGTACCAAACAGGTCGACGGCGACGTTTCCCGCGCGCGATTCGCGAGCCTCTTTGCCACTACATCCAGCAGACGTCCGATTTGGGTCCCGTGGTCTGGTTGCCGGTTGATAGCTGCTGGCCACGTAACCGAAAAATCGATTCAAAATAGAGATATTGGCTTAGTCGGATTTCCAGAGGTTTCACGCAAGGTTGGTGTAATTCAACCGGACCCGGTCAACCCATGTTTGGCGAACGTCGGAAGTCTCCGCGGTACACCATCAACAGAATCGCGAAATTCTACGGCGAGAACGGATCGCTGCCGCGCGATTGTACGATCACCGACATCTCGGAAACCGGCGCAAGGTTGTTTGCCTCTGGAGACGATATCCCCGATCAGTTCGTGCTCCTGATCACCGGCGACAAATCCATCCGCGAGGAATGCCGGGTGGCATGGAGACTTGGCGGGGAAGTTGGTGTCGAATTCATTACCAAGGAGCGCGAGTTTCGGCGTGCAGAACTCGTTAAACGGCTGCGCGCTGAAACCAGGCAGACTCTTGTGAAGGCGGATTAATCGGCGTCCGGAGTGCGCCTTGTCGCGGGCGTCTCTTGGGTAGGTAATTACCCCAAAATTTAACAAATTTGCGACGTAGATTCACATAACTCGTAGCACAGATTTCCGTATGGTCCCCCGCAACAACAATATCACGGGGGATACGATGTTTATTCGTGTTCGTACTTTCGTTCGGAATTCAGTCGTTCGGACTCTTGCCCGGCTTTGCGATGACAGGGCCGGCACTATCACAACGACCTTCGCGCTCACCATGATTCCGGTCATGAGCGCCGTCGGGGCTGCGGTCGATTATTCGCGGGCCAACTCCATCAAATCGAGCATGCAGATGGCGCTTGATTCGGCTGTCCTGGCGGGTGGCAAGGACGGGTCGTCCAACTGGTCACAGGTTGCGACGAATGTGTTCAATGCCAACATGGCCAGCCGAGGCGCGACCGGGCTTTCATTTTCGACGGCATTTTCTGCCCAACAAGGTTTGTATCAAGGAAGCGCGTCGGCGACGGTGCCCACGGTCTTCATGAGCGTGGTCAGAATGTCGGCCATGCAGGTCGCTGTCAGATCTACTGCGCAAGCCACTGCTCCAGACAATTCGTGCATTCTCACACTCGATAAAGGGCAGCCCACATCCCACATGTCGCTGACACTGAACGGCGCGCCGATCATCAACCTGTCGGGCTGCTCGATACGCTCGAATACCGCGCTGGAGTGCAACGGACATGACGGCAATGTCACGAAATCGATCGCCTCGGGTATCGCTGATGGTTGTAGCAACCCGAGCTCTTACGCTTCCGCCGTTCCCGACATTTACGCGGCGCTCGCCAACGGCATCACGAAGCAGTGCGGCTCATCGCGGCCGGGCGTGAGTTGGACACCCGGCGTCTTGCCGACAGGCGCCGGATTTATCCGGACGACGAATAATGGCCGCACCGAATATCACGTCTGCGGCGATCTTTCACTGTCCGGCACAGGCTCGTTGACGGGCGATTCACCCAGTGCCGACACGCTGGTGGTGATCGAAAATGGCAGTCTGAACGTTGGTAACAATGCTGCAATCTCAGTGACACGGATGGGCTTCGTGCTCACTGGCAACAACACCGTTCCAAGCGCTGTGAACTTCCCGAATGGCAACGGCAAAACCGGTCAGCTCACCTTGTCGCCGCCGATCGAGTCAACCAATCCCTGGCAAGGCGTGGCCCTCTATCAAGACCCAAGTCTGACCAACAACATCGACAACAAGTGGGGGCCGGGCGCCGACTTCAATGCTGACGGCTTGGTATACCTCGGAAACTCAAACGTCGTGACGGATGGCAACACTTCCAGCAGCAACGCCCAGTGCTCCAAGTTCGTCATGAACACGTTTACGACGAACGGCCGGGTCAACCTCAATTTCGATCAGTCGGTTGCCTCGTGTGCGGCCATCGGCTTGAAGCAGTGGGGCGGTATCACGGTTCATTTGGTGAACTGAGGGACCTGCCGCCAACTAAAAAATGATGTCGTAAGACCGCTTGCTCATATCGCTCTATGGTTCTCAACGCGGACTAAGCCTTCCACCACAAAATGGTTCTAGAAGGAATTAAGATGCGAGAATGGATCCTAGCTGCGGCACCTGTGGTCGTCGTCGTGTTTTTTGTCGTATATCCAGCATCGTTCAGCTCGCTGATGGTCTGGTTTGCGAGCGTTCTGCACTAGCCGAGGGTATGCGGCCGTGTGTCACCCGCCGGGAGCCCTGACTCGATTTGGGCGCCGGCTGGTAACGGAGAAACGGATGCGTGGGTGTCGGACATCAAAAGTCGAGCTGATGCGCCTGGCCGCCGACCTCGTCGCGGACGAGCGTGGCGCGACGGCAATCGAATACGCCATCGTTGCAGCCGGCGTTGGCTGCGCGGTCGCCGGCACGGTATGGAATGTCGGCGGGGCTGTGAAGGCGACGCTTTACGATAAACTTGCGTCCCTTTTCCCATAACGTGATCCAAAATTCATCCCCGATCTGCCACAGTCGCTTCATTCCCGACGGCACCAAGCCCGCATACTTCTTGCGTCAATTGTAGAACGACGCCTCCGAAATCTCGGCAGGCGTCACCGATCGCCGCCGCAAACTTTGATGCTTCCATTCTCGCGCCGTCATCCGTCCCACCCAGTGGACGGGCAAAGGGCTGCCGGATAGCCTCCAGAAATTGCTCGCGGGCTTTTGCTTCGGGCTCCAGGGCGAAAGATGGCAGTAGACAGTGCGAGCAAGGCACATGATCGACTCATTGTTTGACCGGGTCATTGTCGTCAGCCTGCCGAGCTCCGAGCGCAGGGAGCACATTCGGGAGCACTTCGCGGAAGCCGGCATCACCAATTACGAATTCTTCGATGCCACCAACGGCGCGGAATTGGATCTCGCCGCGCTCAAGCGGGATGGCATGCTTGCAGACAAGCCCGTTGAGCACGGCGGTGTCGACCTCGTCCCGGGCGAAGTCGGTTGCGCCTGGAGCCATATCAAGGTCTACGAATCCGCGCTGGCCCGGTCCCTGAAGCGCATCATGGTCTGTGAGGACGACGTCCAGTTCTGCGCAGGGGCCAACGCGGTGATCCAAGGCTACATGGCCGAAATGCCGAACGATTGGGATATCATCCATTTCATGTCCACCCGTGCGATCGGCAGCGGTCACAAGTACGACGTTGGCCGCAAGAAGATCACGGAGCACGTCTACCTCGGCTACAACGAAGGTGCGGGCGCCGCATGCTACGCGCTCACCAGCCGCTGTATGGAGTTCCTGCTGCGCCATGCCTATCCCATCAACAAGGCGGCGGACGGTTTGACCAACTGGCCGTCGGGCTGGTGGGAGCAGTGCCGAGGCTACCGGGGCTATATAGTCACCCCGCTCCCCGCAACGACCAACCCGCGCTTCCCCACTCAGATCCGCGGGCGGGACATTCGCCGCATCGCTTCAATGTTGCGCAAGACCTCTCGCTCAAACGATCGGCTCGACTGAACCCGATTGGCTTGACCGTAGATGCGGTCGGACTTCTTGCTGGTGCCGAGGCAGATTGCAAGCTGACTCGGCATCCCTCGTTTCAAGAGGCTTATAGAAGGTACTGTTGCCGGATTCGAGAATTCGCACAGCAGTCAGTTTCCTCCATGCGCACGGAGGATATCATATTGATCTTTATCATCTTATCGTTCTTTGGTAAGATTGTATAGAAAATTGCTTGGTCGTTTCGCCAACGACAAAGGATGACTGAATGGATCGAATTTACCGCATCGAAACGGCAGAGGTCGTGAGTGACATCATCGACGGTGAAGCGATCATCTTGCACCGAAATTACGGCGATTATTTTAGCACCGACGGCGTCGGTGGCCTGATATGGCAGTGGATCGGCGAGGGTCAAAGCCGCAGCAAGATCCTCAATATGTTGGATGCAAGATTTTCAGCCAGCCTGGACGAGATCGCGACGGCTGTGGATTCATTTTGTGCCGATCTTATAAGTCACAAGCTCGTTCAGGAGGTCGCCGAGAGTGATGAATCGGCGAAAGAAGCCTTGGTCGAGCCGCAGGCCAGCCCTAAGGCGGAATTTGTGCGCCCCACGTTGCATGTCTATTCGGATATCCGAAACATGATGTTGCTGGATCCTATCCATGACGTGGATGAAAACGTCGGCTGGCCAGCGCCCAAGCGGCCCAGCGACGCTGAGTGAGTGCATAACAGCTGTCGGCATATTGCCTCAGCGCGCATTGACTCAGAATGCAGGCAGTCGTGTTGGTTTTGACGCTTTCTGGCCGACTGTTCGAGGTGAGCGCAGCAAATGACGGAGCCGGTTGGTCCCTCCACCCATGTAGAACCGGATCTTGCGAGGAAATCGAGATTGGCCAGGAATGGGGGGCCAAAGGCGATTAAAAGCCCTTTGCCTCCCATGTATCCCGGCGGAATGCGTATTGGTGCTGAGGAAGAAGAAGCGGTTTTGGACGTTCTCCGCAGCAAGCGGCTTTTCCGTTACTATGGCCCATATTCCGGCGCTTCCCGGGTCGACGAGTTCGAAAAGGCATTCGCGGCCGACATGAATACCGATCATGCGGTGGCTGTGAGTAGCGGTACCGCAGCTCTCGTCTGCGGACTGGCCGCTTTGGGACTCGGGCCGGGAGACGAAGTGATCATACCCGCCTATACATGGATCGCTTCGGCAGGGGCAGCCATGGCCGTTGGTGCGGTCCCGATATTAGCGGAGATCGATGAGTCGCTGACTTTGGATGTCGCGGACGTCGAATCCAAGATCAACAGCCGCACGAAAGCGATCATGCCGGTGCACATGCGCGGCGCTCCATGCCAGATGCAAAGGATTGCGGAGCTGGCGCAATCTCGCGGTTTGAAAGTATTGGAAGATGTTGCTCAGGCAATAGGGGGGAGTTTTCGGGGGCAAAGGCTGGGCAGCATTGGCGATGTTGGTGCGTTCAGTTTCCAGTTCAATAAAATCATCACGTGTGGAGAAGGTGGCGCCGCTATTACAAGTGATGCGGAGATCTACCAGAGAATTGTGATGTATCACGATGTTGCTGGAGGGATGCCCAACCGGATTCCGAGCGATAAAATATTGAATGGATTGAACTTCCGAATGAGCGAATTGCACGGAGCAATCATGCTCGTTCAGCTTCGCCGACTGGATGGTTTGCTGGCTGATCTGCGCCAACGCAAGAACACCTTGAAATGCGCAATACAAGACGTTGCAAAGCGCAAAGGGGTCTCTTTCAGAGCACTAAACGATGCCGACGGCGATACAGCTACATCGCTTGTATTTTTCGCGCCAAACGAGATACGCGCTTTTCGAATTGCGGAAGCTCTCAATGCGGAAGGAGTCAACGCATCGCTGCTCTACCAACCCGGTCGCGTAGATTACCACGTTTATGCGCACTGGATACCGGTGATGGAGAAGCGCACCTGGTCCGAAAATGGCGGACCGTGGCGGTGGCATGGTAGAGACGTTGAATATAGCCGGGATATGTGTCCTCGGTCGCTGGACCTGTTGGGCCGTGCTGTTCATATCGATATTAGTCCCGACATGAACGCTGTGAACGTTGAAGAGTTGGCGGATGCGGTCCTCAAAGTGCTCGATGCGTTGTTGTGAGTTGTTCAGGCCATTCACCGCTTCGGCTTTTGCTGGAAACCGGTCAGTGGTGAAAATTAGCCATCACATGTGCTCGATTTGTCGATTGGATCGGCGCCGCAATAAGCCGAGCGTCTAATGCCCGGTCCCGCGCTCGCAGCTGCATTGCGCGCGACCACGCCGGAATCTTTGCGCACTGCGAACACCTATGACGCACTGGTGATAGGGGCCGGAGCTGCAGGGGGGCTGGCGGCACTTTTGCTTGCGGAGGCCGGCCTGCGAGTCTTGGTTCTCGAAGCCGGCCGGGCTCGATCCCCTGGTTCGCGCTCGCGTGTTGTCTCGCCCCTGCTGGAACCCCTCGCTTTGGAGATTCTGAGGCGGCGGCAGCCGATCCAATCTCGCTGTCAGGTATGGGAGCTCGATCCCGAGGCATTCGTCGATGACTTCGATTGCCCATACACCACGCCGCCGGACCGTCCCTTCATCTGGGTGCGCGCCCGGCAGCTGGGGGGGCGCATGACAGTCCCTGGGCATGGCCAACAATACTATCGTTTTGGACCGGACGATTTCATTTGCCCCGATGGACTGAGCCAGTCTTGGCCTCTACGGGCAGCTGAGTTGGACCCATGGTACGCCTTCGTGGAGCGCAGGATCGGGCTCGCTGGTATGCGCGATAACGTCCCTTGGCTCCCCGATAGCGAGCTATCTTATGAGCTTAGCCCGACGCCAGCCGAGGCGGCATTGCAAAGCGCAATTGCCGGGCGCTGGGCTGGCGCGCGGCCGGTGCTGGGGCGCTTCGCCCCGCCATTTGATGCGCTCGAAGCAGCGGCCACGACGGGGCGCCTCCTGATCCGTACCGGCGCGATCGTTAGAGAAATCGAAGTGGACAGATCGGGTCATGTGCAGGGAGTCGTTTGGATAGACCAACAAACTCGACGCGAAGAGCGGGCCCACGCTCCGTTGGTGTTCCTTTGCGCGTCGTCGCTGGAATCCACGCGTTTGCTTCTCCTTTCGCGCTCATCGCGAAGTCCAGAAGGGTTGGGCGCCGAATCGGGTACGCTGGGGCGCTATCTCGTGGATCACGTCAGGGTGCAAGCGCATGGAAAGGGGCCGCCGTTGTCGCATGCGGGCCGTTCCTCCCAGGCCCGTTGCCTCTATCTGCCCCGGTTCGATGCCCGCGATCTGCCTGCACCGCAACCGGGCCGGGGGTTTGGCGTGCAGGCGTACCAATGGCAGGCACACGAGGAGTACTCCCAGTTCGGCGCTGTTTCGTTTGCCGAGATGTTGCCGCGTCCGGAGAACTGCGTGAGGCTGGACGGTGAGCGGCGGGATGTCTGGGGCATCCCGGTGCTGCACATCGAATGCTCCCACGGCGATGAGGAGCTTGCTCGTGCACGCGATCAGATTGCAGCATTGCGCGAGCTTGCTGCGCTGGCAGGCGTGACACTCTCCGACATCAGCAAAGCGCCTGAGCCGCCGGGCTTAGCCAGTCACGAAACTGGGACTGCACGGATGGGGAGCAAGCCCGAGAACTCGGTGCTCGACCCTCACAATCAATGCTGGGAGGCGCAGGGGCTTTATCTGACAGATGGCGCCAGCTTTCCCTCGCAGGGCAGTCAGAACCCCACGTTGACCATCCTTGCGCTGACGGCTCGTGCCTGTCATCACGCATTGTATGGAAAGAGCCATGCTTTCGACGCGTGAAACGTCCCAACGGCTCGCCGCAGTTTGTCTCTCGATGAGGCCCGGTAGCGATCATGGTTTTCGATTCGTAGAGATGGGGAGGCCGTTCCGGCAAACGCATCTCACGTTCCGACCGAGAGACCTCCGTGCGAAGTTATGACCGACTCTCTCCCCTCACGTTTCCCACGATGGCGGCGGGTGCGGCTCGTGATTGTGTGCCCATCTGGCGCATCCCGACCCTATTCCATCAATGAGGTCGTCCTTTCGCTCTTCCATGCTCTGCGGTCGTTAGGCTGCTTGGTCGATATTCAGGAAAACGAGCCAGTCAGCGATGGCGTGAATATCTTTTTCTGCGCCCATTTATTATCGCGGGCGCGGGCCTCGGAGATACCCAAGGGGTCGATCGTATATAATTTCGAGCAGATCTTCGAGCGATCGCCATGGGTAGGGGCGATATACCGAGACCTGCTGTCGCGCGTCACGATCTGGGATTACAGCGCGCGCAATTTAGCCGCCATCAGAGCGATCGCCAATCCTCGCTGTTCGCATCTCGTGCCGCTTGGCTACGTCCCGCAATTGACCTGCATTCCGCCTGCGCCGGTTGAGGATATTGATGTATTGTTCTATGGCGCGCTCACCCCCCGTCGGCGCGCGATCCTGCAAGACCTCCAACAAGCCGGGCTCCGTCTTCGGGTAGAAACCGGTATTAGCGGTGCGGCCCGTGATGGGCTGATCAGCCGGGCGAAAGTCGTGTTGAATCTGCATTTCTACTCGACCGCGATCTTCGAGATCGTCCGTGTATCGTACCTGCTTTGCAATCGAAAGGCCGTGGTCGGGGAGTGTGGACCGCACACAGAAATCGATGACGATATCCGCGAAGCGATAGCAGCCGTCAGCTATGACCGGCTCTGCGAAACAGTCTTTGGCTTGTTGCGCGACGAAACCGAACGGAATCGTCTTGCGAAACGAGGACAGGAAATCTTCGCGAAGCGGCGCCTACCCGATATTCTGGCACGCGCAATTGCTGAGACCGAAGCCGATTCCCGCTGTTCTGCGACCAACGATGAAAGTGTTTGCCGTGGCGCCGCTACCCCGCTCGCTTCGACGGCCGAACACAACACAACGGGCACGAATGCGAGGAGCAGGCGAGCGGCAACCAGCTTGCATAAACACAAGAGGGTTCTTTTCCACGCCATAAATGGCAACGGCCTTGGCCACGTTGTGCGCCTTTCCATAATCGCCCAAGCGCTATCGGGGCACGCGGATGTTGCGTTCTATTCGCCCTGCCGGTTTGCCGATCGATACTGGCCAGGTCGGCTTTTTACAGTTGATGCACGCCTGGATGATCGCTTCGAGTTGAACCATGCACAACGCAATTTGCTCGCATTCCACTTGGCGCTGAATAGATTCTCACCGGACATTGTTGTTTGCGATACATTCTGGCCGGAGACAATCATCAGGGATTTGCATGAACGTGGAATTCGCACCGTCCTTGTGCTTCGGGCTCTTCCAAGAGAAACGATGGAGCCTGCGGTCCGCGCGGCGACCGCTCAGTTCTCAAGTATTCTTGTGCCCCATCACACGGCCGAGCTCGCGAGCATATACGCTGGATCTTCCGAGCTTCTTAAATGGACGACGACGGCTCCATGTGTCTGCATCGGACCTGTCGCGCGAACAACAACACCTGGCAATAGCAGAAGCAGTGTGATCTTCACTTTAGGTGGAGGAGGCGATTACTGGGTCGGATCGGACGCTTACGGGGTGGAAAGCTTCATACGCGAATATCGATTTTCTGCCGCGATGATCAAACAGAAATTCGATATGGAGACATTTTTCGCAGCTGGCCCGTTTTTCGATCGTCCAGATGATAGTCTATCGCCGCTAAGGGTCATTCGATCGCAGAACCTTCATGAGATGTTCGGTCCCGACACGCTCGTCGTAACGCGTGGAGGTTACAATACATGCTGGGAAGCCGTGGCGGCTGGAGCAAGATTGATTGTTGTGGGAGAACACAGCGGCAGTGAGGATGTCGGTGCCAGAGGCCGTTTTTTGGAAGCTGAAGGTTTCGCCCGGCACGTCGGGGTGGTCGATGCATCAAAAATCTTTAAATCATGTTCGGAGCTGATTGCGTCGACAGTCCCGGGTCCCGACCACTATCTTCGTCGTAGCGTCAATAGTGGACTGTCTGTTGCGCGCGATGAGATACTTGGGCTTATCAAGTCAGCCTGATGGATTGCCCGGCGTTCGCCGATCCTTGGACGTACTTGCAAAAGCGGCTATCTTCCCGCTCATCCATGGTCAGAGGTTTACGCGGCCTCCGTTATGCACTTCGCGAGCTTTTCAAATGTCTGCTGACGGCATCAGCGTCATCATTCCGGCCTACAATGTTGACGGCTTTATCGCTGATGCTTTTGCTTCAATCGTTTCGCAGACCAAGCCCGTCGATGAAATCCTTATTGTAGACGATGGTTCGGCCGACGGCACTGCAGCCTGGCTGCGAGATACGGCCCGGAACGACCAGCGTCTGCGGGTCTTGACGAGCAACAGGCTGGGTCCAAGCGGGGCACGTAACGTGGGCCTGACGGCAGCCACGCATTCGATCATAGCTTTCCTCGACGCCGATGACGTTTGGCCGCGCGACAAGATCGAACGCCAGATGAACCGGCTTTCCGCTGAAGACCGGCCGGATGTCGTCTCCGGCCTCGTCATGCGCTTTCGCAACCTCATGCCCGGCACGCTGAGCCCTGTTGCCGAGCCGGATGCAGAGATGATCAACGTCAATCTCGGCGCCTGTCTGTTCCACCGACGGGTTTTCGACACGATCGGTCGTTTTGACGAGCGCCTTCTCTATTGCGAAGATCATGATCTGATGTTCCGCGTCCGTGAAGCCGGACTGAAGGTGGCGATCATGCGCGAGGTAACGCTTTATTATCGCATCCGTCCGGGCTCCTTAACGCAGGGAAATTCAAATGACGAGGAAAGGAAGCAGGCGGCGCTGGCAGCATTGCGACTCTCTATCGACAGGCGCCGGAGCGCGGGCCGCGTTCTTGATTTACCGCCGTTCGCCAGCCTGGTTGATGAATGACCCAGACAGCGCCGGTCACCGCGATTGTGCCTCTGTTCAACGGCCGCCGGTTCATCCGTGAGGCGATCGACTCCATCCTCGGTCAGGAGCTGAAGCCACGCGAGATCATCGTGGTCGACGACGGCTCGACCGACGATGGCGGCTGCCTCCTGACCAGCCACCCCGGCGTGCGCGTTATCCGGCAGCCTAACGGCGGCGAAGCGGCCGCGCGCAACCGCGGCATCCGCGAATCCAAGGAGCCCCTGATCGCCTTCCTTGACCAGGATGACCTGTGGGTGCCACGGAAGCTGGCCGTGCAAGTCCGTACGCTGGAGGCTGATCCTTCAATCGATATCGTGTTCGGGCAGCATCAACTTTTTGTCGAAGACGGGGCGCGTTGGTTCCGTCAGGATTTGCTTGGAAAGACTCTGACAGCAGAGTTGCCTGGCAGCATGCTGGCGAGACGACAGGCCTTCGAGCGCTGCGGTCTGTACCGCGAGGACATGAGGTTCGGCTCCGACATCGATTGGGTCTGCCGGGCGCAGGATGCGGGCATGAAGTTTAAATTGATCGAAGAGGTGCTGTTGCTTCGACGAATGCACCGATCAAATTCATCCATCGATGACGCTCGATTCGCGAGCGAGTTGCTCCGCGTCGCTCGTGCTTCTGTCCAGCGAAAGCGAGCAAAATCCGCGTCATAGGTTTGAGATCGAAGTCCAGCATCCGGGTCGAGTTCGTTCTAATCGCGACGTCGCGCTCTTTGCCCGTCGGCCTCGATCCAGGAGTTGCTGCCGTGACCCACTAAACCGATTTCGCTCGCTTCCGGTCCAGTGCATCCTTAAGGACTTTCAATGTATTAAGCTCTCTCAAGGATTTACCGCGGAGTTTGTCTGAGTCATGGCGCCGTACCAGAAGCGTCACCTGGTCGACCTGCCGAAGTTTCAAACCATGTTCTCTGGCTCGGCTGAACCAGTCGGTGTCATCGCCAGCTCCTAATGTCTCATCGAAAAGTCCAGCGGTCTGAAAGACCTCGCGCCGGTAAATCGCAGCGGTGAGATATTGGGAGAAGGACTCTTCGGAGAATCCGACGGAGTCGTGGGGGCTCGTTGCCGCGTCTGCTTTCAGCATTTGCCCCCAACCTTGAACAACGTCGCAACCACCATCTTCCGACAACAAGGCCAACATGATTTGCAAATTGCCTTCAGGCCACAGATTTTCGACATCAAGGAAGGTGATGAACTCGCCGGAGGCTTCCAGAATGCCGCAGTTGCGCGCCGCGGCTAGTCCGATGGTGCGGTCTTGCTTGACGAGCCGCACATCCACGGGCAGTCGCTGCACCATGTTATCGATCCCATCCGTCGAGCCGTCGTCGACCACGACGATTTCAATGTTTGGATAGTTCTGGACGAGAATGCTGGCTACCGATTCCGGCAGGAATCGCGCGCCGTTGTAGACCGGGACGATAACGCTGACGAGAGGATGGCTCGTCAATTCTTTGTTGCGGTTCTTGTTCGGAAAATGCTTGGCCTCGCCTGTAGGGTTCGCAAGCAGCCGGACAATTGTATCTGCGATGGAATCGAGATTGTAGCCCAAAGAGAGACACAGCCCCGGCAGGCTCTCAATGAGACGGCTGATGAAATGCTGAGTGTGACGGCCGGTATGGGGCAGCTGCCACATGGTTGTGAGGCCTATCGCCTGCTGGAGAGCAGGGGGCGATATCTCTGCCAACTCTGTTTGCTGCCGACCGCTGATGCGCGGCGTCAGAACCGCCGAGAGGGGCAGCGATCTCATGATCCGCTCGCGCATTTCAGGGTAGAGATGCATGACCGCCTTCTCGCTTTCGCGGCGGTTGTGATTTTTGACCGAGTCAGAAAACCTCGGAAACCACGCCATCTGGTCCCAATTCAGCTTGGCCGTGCAGTAGAGGCTGTGCACTTTTGGAAAAGGATCCAGCTGTACGATGACGTAGTCATCGCCAATGTAGGTCAGGCCTTTATCCAGGCATGAGAGGGAGGTCGTTGATTTTCCCATCCCTCCCTTGGCACTGATCAGCACGGCCCCGACTTCGGTGCCGACCGCCGCGGCGTGCATCAACTGATAGCCCTTGGTCTCTGCCCACCAATGGAAAAGACAGCGCATGGGTGAAGACTTTGCCCAAGCGGGCAGCCGCTCTGCCGACTGCGTCCAATACACTCCCGTCGCCGTCGCGGTATCAAACAGATTGAGCGCGTATTCACCTAACAAATAAGCGCTCTTGAATTGCTGGCTCCGCATGGTCCAGATGTCACCGCGATGCGTGAAGCAAGCACGGGACCAGGGGGGCGGCACCATTTCGATGCCGCTCGATTTGCTATCCCAAATGTGAAACACTGCGTCGGCTCGCGACGTCGGCGGAACTTCAAGGTGCGCCAGCGCGGCAGTGAATAGCTGCGCCAGCATGTTCCCGGCGAATTTGACCTTGATAAAAGAGCCGGCTACGGCGAAACAGCGCTCAACGGTTCCGGCCTTCGTCTCTGCTTGTTGGGCGCGCTCCAGCACCGCGAGGAAGAAAGCACGCTGTTCATCTTCGGATCGATTCAAGGGACCGAGCGAATGCCTCAGCTTCGCGGGGCTTTGCGACTCGATCACGCTGAAATCTCCACGTCCGCGGGCGGCTGAATTGGGACATGCCCAGCGGCATCGACCGGCGCGGCATAATTCTGAACCTGCTTAGCCGAGACATGCGTTATAGCTCAATAGACATAGAAACCATAACGCATCATCGATGTCTCCTCTAAGCAGCAATCGATGGCGCCGGGTCGGGTATTGGTGTGGTGGCCAGGAAGAATATCGTGCCAAGCAACCAGATCGCGCGGGGCAGTTCCTTTTTCGCCGTCAGGGAAGATATACTTGCGATCGTCGCGCCTTCTTTGAGCGCATCGTCCGAGACCTCTGTTGCCAGAAAGCGATTTGGTCGCGGAAGCTCTCGTGTTGCAGACTATCTCGGATGTTCTCGATCCAACCACAGCCAGCGTTGTGTCCGTGAGTGGCGCTTCCATCATTATTTCTACGTACAATCGGGCAGAGCTGCTTCGCAAAGCCTTGGAAAGCGTGCAGCGCCTCCAGGTTCCTGAAAAATGGCAGGCGGAGATTCTTGTGATCGACAACAATTCAACCGATCACACAGCCGCAGTTGTACGAGACTCGAAGCAAGGTCCACTTCCTGTACGGTGGATACTCGAGATGAACCAAGGTGTCTCTCACGCCCGGAATCGCGGAGCGTCAGAAGCCGCTTTTGAGCACTTGATCTATTTTGACGACGATGAATTGGTCGATACGAGCTGGCTGGAGGCCTACGCTGCGTTACAAGCCGCGCATCACCCCGATTGTGTTGTCGGTCCTGTTGAACCATTGTTCGAGCAGGTGCCTCCCAAATGGATGACGTCGGCAATACTTAATCCTGTGACATCGTCTTACAGCTGGAAAGGACCGCGTGAAGGGCTGCTGCCTCATACTCGTGCGCATGAGATTCCCGGCGGGAATTTTGGTGTCCTGCGATCGGTGTTTATTGAGGTCGGCGGATTTCACCCTGGGATGCTCGAGGGTGAAGATTTTGAATTTGGCGTAAGGTTGGTATTGTCCGGAAAGAGCGTGGCGTACGCGCCGGGTTGTCGCATACGCCACCGCATCGATCGTCAGAAGCTGAGCGTGGTCGGGTTGTGTGCTCGCTCGAAAGGCTGGGGCGCAACTCAGCGAGCCCTGATGCAGCTTCGAGGAGAACGGCTTTCAGCGATAGCACAATTGCGATTGTTGCTGCGTCTCGCCCGGTTCTTCTTACGTGATATCGGATATCGACTGCAAAACAAAGAAGGGCATGCCCTGGAATGCAAGCTGGAGACCAAGCGAATTTCTGGTTTATTGTTTGCCAAGGCGTCGCGCCATCGAAACACTGGCGCGAATCATGAGCGCGAACATGCGACTGGAATCTAGACTGCGCCGACTGGAACCCGCATGGGGGAGTGGATGGCATCGTCTGTAGACACTGATTCCAGCGGCACGATACCGTCGAAAATACGGGTCGAGGCATCTTCGTTTTGTCAGCTGCGCTGTCCGTCATGTCCCACCACGGCTGGCGCCATTCATCCAGCAATTGGCAGCGGCTTCCTGCGGTTCGATGATTTTCGGGCGTTGCTTGATAACAACCCGTCGCTTGCACGCGTTGAGTTGGCAAACTATGGCGAGGTGCTGCTGAACCCGCATCTATTCGAGATTCTGGAATATGCGGACTCGAAAGCGGTCGCTATCACGTTCTCGGTCGGCGTTAACCTGAACCATGCGACGGATGAACTACTCGAAGGACTGGTCAAATTTCGAGTGAGACACATGACCTGCTCAATTGATGGCGCTAGCCCTGAGACTTACCGTGTGTATCGCGTGCGCGGAAATTTCACGAGGGTCATTGAGCACATCGAGCGGATCAACGACTTCAAGCACAAGTATCAATCGGAGTTTCCCAAGCTTACATGGCAGTTCGTGGTGTTCGGGCATAATGAGCACGAAATTCCAATGGCGCGTGAGATGGCCAGGAAGCTGGGGATGGCGTTCAGCACCAAGATCAACTGGGATACGAAATTTTCTCCCATTCGAGACAAGGTCTTCGTTCGAAAACAAAGTGGCGAAGGGGCAACGCGGCAGGAATACGAGTTGATTCGCGGGAAGAGCTATTTGAGCTCGATCTGCCAACAGCTGTTTGACGATCCCCAGATCAACTGGGACGGAAAGAATCTGGGGTGCTGCCGAAATTTCTGGGGTGACTTTGGCGGCAATGCTTTCGTTGATGGGCTCCACTCATGTTTTCACCATGAGAAGATGAATTACGCCCGGGCCATGTTGCGTGGCCACGCTCCGCCACGTGACGACATACCCTGCACAACCTGTGAAATGTATCACTCGATGCGGGCTCGCTCGGACTGGATCGGCGAGGGGGGGGCCAAGAATTGTGGCTGATCACGATTAACGCGGAGCGCTTCCGTGAAGCGATCGCGTGCGCTCGCAACCATGCCACGAGAGGCTCCGCGAACTGATATCCCGCGCGGTTGGATACGGAGACAGGCGTTCAGCCAACTTCGCGAGCGACCGCAGCAACGCAGGCACACCGTAATGGTCTCGCAACTGTTGATTGTGCGTCTGGTGGTCGTCTAGCTCTTACGGCGTGAGGTCAGCCCACACCAGGATATCAATTTGCAAGGCGAGTGATGGGTAGTTTTCGGTACGACGCCGACGGACCGTGGGAGAAGAGAGACCGACCTCGACTTGGGGCCGCGGCTTAAGTCGAGACTGCCTGGCGCAAGGATGGCGATTGTTGAGCCATCACAGGCGAACGAAGCGCTTCAAAGAAGCTGCGTGCCTGATAATGATACCATACACCGTACCCCAGCACCAAAGCTGATGAGAGGCCCCAAATAACCAGTACGGCGGAAATCGTGTCCATCGATCGCCCAATGCTTCCGTGGTGGGATTGGTTCCTCGCACGAGCGGCTAACAAGAACGTAGGCAGTCCAACGAAGCGCCGGGGAGGGAGCGAAACGGCCGCTCAATACGCCACCAGCCTTCGCGCAAGTCTGCCCTACGAGAGGTTAACAAAAAGCGCATTTCGTTCGGGTGCTCTGCGGATTCGTAGTGATGACGAAGCGCGGCGCTGTCGGGGCTATCGGGCCTTGATTGAAGCCCTCCGCACGGGGTCATCGCTGAGCTCGACCGGCGGCAATGTCTCAACCGCTCGCCGGGCAAGTACACATGGCAGCGCGCAGCTGCGTTCACCGAGCAGTGGGCGTGAAATTAAGCGCCAACGCGTTGCGTGTTACTGGTAAACCTATCCATTCATTCAGCTGACTTAACGAGAGCCCCAATATGACTGACACGCCGAACTACACGCCGCCGGAAGTCTGGATCTGGGAGAAGGGCGGAAGTCCCGATTGGCGTTATGCTAATACAAATCGTCCTATCGCCGGCCCGACACACGAGAAGGTGTTGCCGCGCGGAAAGCATCCGCTGCAGCTCTACTCACTGGCGACGCCCAATGGCGTTAAGGTCACAATCATGCTGGAGGAATTGCTGGCCGCCGGTCACAGCGGGGCGGATTATGACGCGTGGCTGATCCGGATCGGTGAAGGCGACCAGTTCGGTAGCGGATTTGTCGGGGTGAATCCGAATTCCAAGATCCCTGCGCTCATGGACTATAGCGAACAGACGCCGCAACGCGTGTTCGAATCTGGATCGATCCTGCTCTACCTGGCGGACAAGTTTGGCGCCTTTCTGCCAAAGGCGCGCGACAAGCGCACTGAAACATTGAATTGGCTGTTCTGGCAGATGGGCTCAACACCCTATGTGGGCGGCGGCTTCGGGCATTTCTATGCCTATGCACCGGTGAAGATCCAATACGCCATCGATCGTTTCACAATGGAGGTGAAACGCCAGCTCGATGTGCTCGACCGGCAGCTCGCAGACAATCGGTTCATCGCCGGCGAAGAGTACACAATCGCCGATATGGCGATCTGGCCGTGGTACGGAAACGGCATGCTGAACGGCGCCTCCTACAATGACCCGCGCAAGTTCCTGCAGACGCACGAATACAAAAACCTGACGCGCTGGACCAAAGAAATCGGCGAACGCCCGGCCGTTAAGCGCGGGCGAATGGTCAACCGCGTCAGTGGGCCGCCTGAAGGACAGTTGCGCGAGCGCCATGACGCCGGCGATTTCGGGAAGATGGCGGGGTAACGTCAACGCGCCCGATGAGGCCCGTCGTGGCTCTTCATAAAACGAAAGCGAAGACGCCAACTTTGGTTCTGTTGCGAGCGTCGGAAGCAATCGGGCGCAGCGTCGGCCTATAACACTTTGAAAGTATCGGCGAACGGACACTCTGTGTCCGTTTTCCGGTCTATAGCCGACGTCTGCTGTCCAACATATAACTCCCGGGTATCTTGCTCACACGCTGTTATTCGCGCTGAAAGGAGCTCAAATGCCCGATCCTTCCGCCAGGTTGGCCGACGCCGTCGAGGTTGCTCCCAGTTCCGAACCGGCGCTTCGCGCCGTGGCCATGCCCGCCGATACCAATCCGCACGGAGATATCTTCGGCGGCTGGCTGTTATGCCAGATGGATTTGGCGGGGACGATTGTTGCGACACGACGCGCGCTGGGGCGCGTTGTGACCGTTGCCATTACGGCGATGAGCTTTCACCGTCCGGTCACGGTCGGTGATGAGGTCACTTGCTACTGCAGTCTTGAAAAGACCGGAAACACATCGATCACGGTTAAGATCGAGAGCTGGGTGCGGCGGGGCATTGGTGACACACAGTTCAAGGTCACGGAGGGCATTTTCACCTATGTCCGCGTTGGTGCCGACGGGCGTCCTCAGCCGATTGCGGTGGAATCAGGCGTGGGCTGACTCTGCGATATCACGTGGTGCTGTTTGATCCCGCTGTTGTCGTCGGCAGCGACCAAACCAATTTGTGATAGTTGAATCCATCATCGAGACCGGGTTTTACAATTGAAAAATACGGTGACACGTCGAAGTCCCTTGGCGTGTAGAGACCATGTGTCCGGATATGCTCGATCTCGCTTTGGACGTATGGCGCGATCCCATACGTCTTGCCATTGATTGAAACGCGCTCCGGCAGGATGGGGTAGCGGACCGATGTGAACGCCTCTGCGATGAGCGTGGAGCAGATGGCCTTGGTCGGATCGCCGCTGCCGATCGACAGCATCCTCCGGCGAAACCAGACTGGCACTGGCGGATAAGGAAAAAGATAGCGCGCCAAATCGACGATCTGCTTGGAGTCGTACAATTTGCCGATGCGGTTCAGAGCGTATTCGACCACCGCCCGTTTGCCCGCGTCGTCCAGACCGACAGCACGACAGATGCGCAGATTGAAGTGGACGTACTTCGAAAGTGGGACCGTCGTGACGCCGGTCTCGGCCTCGGCCTCCAAAAGCACGTTCGGTTCGCCGTTTGCCGCCAGGTCGCCCGGCCGTTCGCCGACATAGAGCGCCGCATGCGACCAGGTCGACTGGGTCAGAAATTTGATGATTGCGCTGAGCCGGGTATTCCCCTCGGTCAGAACGACGTCGCCGGGCTGCAGTACGCTCCGCACCGTTTCCGGATCTGGCGCAAAAAATGTCGCATAGCGGTAGGTGGGCTTGGACAGGAAGCGCAATATCGCGGCGCTTATGGTTTGTTTGAGCCTATCGAACATGAACAGGAAGACCCGTTGACACGCCCCTCGCAGGCTATTTTAGCAGGTCCTGCAGGCCGAAAGCCCCTATCACTTTCAATTGCAAAAACTCGCCGGCGAATCCTATAAAGTGCGGCAGGGGAGCTTCCAACTCTGATCGTTGGATCATACGTTTGAGAGAGCCGCGGATATCCGGATGCCCCACGCTTCATTTCGTCGCGACTGGATCACCAAGCCCATCTTTGGCGTGGCCGCGCGTGCTCTGCCGCATCTTTCTGACACCGAACGCGAGGCGATCGAAGCTGGTGACGTGTGGTGGGATGCCGATCTTTTCACAGGAAATCCGGATTGGGAAAAGCTGCTGGCTTATGCCCCGGCGAAACTGTCGGATGAGGAGCAGCGCTTCCTGGAGGGCCCGGTCGACGAGCTTTGCGGCATGCTCGACGACTGGCGGATCACTTGGGAATGGCGCGATCTGCCGCCTGAGGTCTGGGAGTTTCTGAAGGCGCACAAATTCTTCGCGATGATTATTCCGAAAGAGTATGGCGGGCTTGGGTTTTCCGCCTATGCTCACTCCGAAGTCATCCGCAAACTCTCCTCGCGGTCGTTGTCCGCGGCAGTGACCGCGATGGTGCCGAATTCGCTGGGGCCGGGCGAGTTGCTGATGCAATTCGGCACCAGGGCGCAGCGGGACTACTGGTTGCCGCGTCTGGCTCGTGGCGAGGAAATTCCATGTTTCGGACTGACGAGCCCCGAGGCTGGATCGGACGCCGCCTCGATGATTGATTCAGGCGTGGTCTGCCGTGGCACATACGAGGGTCAAGAGACGCTTGGCATCCGGCTGAACTGGCACAAGCGCTATATCACGCTTGGGCCGATCGCAACCGTGCTCGGACTGGCGTTCAAGCTTCATGACCCGGATCATCTGATCGGCCAGCGCGACGACATCGGAATCACGCTCGCTCTCGTTCCAACGCATCTGCCTGGCATCAGCATCGGTCGCCGTCACCTTCCGGCAATGCACGTCTTTCAGAACGGACCGAACTGGGGACGCGACGTCTTCATACCGATGGACAACGTGATCGGCGGTGTCGAGCAGGTCGGCAAGGGTTGGAAGATGCTCATGAGCGCGCTCGCAGCCGGTCGTGGCATATCACTTCCGTCCCTGTCCGCAGCGGGCGCCTCATTCACAGCTCACGTCACCGGAGCCTATGCGCGCATTCGCGAGCAATTCCATGTGCCGATCGCCAAGTTCGAGGCCATTCAGGAACGGCTCGGCCGAATGGCTGCCACCGCTTATCTGCTGGATGCAGCGCGCCGGATGACTTGCGCCGCGCTTGATGACGGCCACCATCCGGCTGTCGTCACCGCGATTATGAAGCAGCAGGCAACCGAGCGCATGCGCGTGTCGGTCAATGATGCGATGGATGTCCATGGCGGCAAGGGCATCATCGAGGGGCCGCTCAACTATCTGGGCAGTCTTTACCGGGGCGTGCCGATCGGCATCACGGTCGAAGGCGCCAACATCGTCACCCGGAGTTTGATTCAGTTCGGCCAGGGCGCGATTCGCAGCCATCCCTATTTGCTCAAGGAGATGATGGCGCTTCAGGATGCCGATCGCGCGCAGGGCCTCGAGGCTTTCGACAAGGCTTTTTGGGCCCATGTCGGCCACAGCATCGCCAACACGTTCCGCGCCTGGGGGAGGGCCTGGACCGGCGGATTGCTTGCACCAGCTCCCGCTGCCGGAGCAGCGTCGCCGTTCTATCGTCAACTCAGCCGGCACGCTTCCGCGTTTGCGCTTGCCGTCGATCTTGCTCTGCTCAGTCTTGGCGGCGGGCTGAAACGGCAAGAAATGGTATCGGCGCGGTTCGGCGACATTCTTTCCGAACTTTATCTTTCGAGCGCCGCGCTGAAGCGCTGGAACGACGAGGGCCGCAAGCTGGAGGACCTGCCGCTTCTGACCTTTTGCATGGAAACGAGCTTCGCCGCGATCGAGGCGCGGTTCGACGAGATCATTGCGAATTTCCCGGTACGTCCGGTGGCGTGGGTTCTGCGCTTCTTGATCCAGCCGTTCGGGCCGCGCCGTCGTGGGCCGTCCGACCGAACCATGGCGCAGTGCGCGGAAATTCTCGCTAGTCCGTGCCCGGCGCGCGATCGGCTGACCGTTGACTTGTTCAAACCCGTCGAGACTGCAGACAAACGTCTCGACGGCGTGGCCATTCTGGAACGCGCGTTTTCGATGGCGGTTGGTGTGCAACCGATCCGGGACCGGATGCATGCCGCGCGTGTCCGGGACATTGAGCAGGCGGTGAAGCAGCGAACGATCACCGTGGAAGAATCGGTCCAATTGAAGGCTGCCGCGGAAGCGGTTTCTGCGGCAGTCGCAGTCAACGACTTCGCGCCGGAAGAACTGACCTCCCGTGACGCTTCCAATAAAGGAGATGTGTCATCCCAAACGGCAGCATCAGCCGCGGCGGAGTAGGGCTGCGCCCGGTCTATATCGTCGATGGCAGCCGTACGCCGTTCATCAAGGCGCGCGGCAAGCCGGGCCCGTTCACGCCGGCCGATCTGGCTGTGCAATGCGGCCGGCCGCTGCTGTTGCGCCAGCCCTTCGCGCCAGACGCGTTCGACCAGGTTATCCTCGGATGCGTCAACGTCATCGCCGACGAGATGAACCCGGCTCGCGTTGCGGCGCTTCGGCTCGGCATGGGCGAAACCGTGACCGCATTCACCGTGCAGATCAACTGCGGCTCCGGCATGCAGTCGATCGACACCGGCTACCGGTATATCCAGGAGGGCCTGTCGGACCTGATCCTGGCTGGTGGCGCAGAATCGCTGAGCCACGCGCCGCTGGTCTTTAATCGCAGGGCCGTGGGGTGGTTCGCACGACTGAACGGTGCGCGCGATCCCTGGTCGAAGCTCGTGGCGATGCTCGGCTTCCGGCCGTCGTTCCTGACACCGGTCATCGGCCTGGAGCGAGGCCTCACCGATCCGATCACCGACCTCAACATGGGGCAGACCGCCGAACTGGTCGCGCATCTGTTCAAGATTTCCCGCCAGCAGGCCGATCAGTATGCCGTCGAAAGTCAGCTCCGGCTGGCGAAGGCACAAAAGGAAGGCTTGCTGAAAGACGAGGTCGAACCGGCCTTTGCGAAGGACGGCACGTTGTTCGATCATGACGATGGCGTGCGCCCCGACAGCAGTGTCGAAAGCCTGGCCAAGCTCAAGCCGGCTTTCGAGCGGCCATGGGGAAAGGTCACCCCCGGCAACAGCTCCCAGATCACCGATGGCGCGTCCTGGGTCATCCTCGCGTCGGAGGAGGCCGTAAAAGAACACAATCTGCGGCCCAAGGCGGTCATCGTTGACAGCGAGTGGGCGGCGCTCGATCCGTCTGTCATGGGGCTCGGCCCGGTCTATTGCTCGACCGCGCTTATGAAGCGGCATCAGCTCAACCTCGGCGATATCGATCTGTGGGAGTTGAACGAGGCTTTCGCGGCGCAGGTGCTCGGCTGTCTTGCTGCCTGGGAGGACGCCGAATTCTGCCGCGACGCGTTGGGGCTCGACGGTCCCGCGGGGCGCATAGACCGTGATCGAATCAATGTCGACGGCGGCGCCATTGGAACGGGCCATCCGGTCGGCGCCAGCGGCAATAGGATCGTGCTGCATCTTGTGAACGCTATGAAGCGGCTCGGCTTGAAGCGCGGTATCGCTACCGAATGCATCGGTGGCGGGCAGGGTGGCGCCATGCTGATCGAAGCGGTCTAGAGAGCGGCACTATGAGCAAATCACCCGCTCCAAAACCCGTCCTGGACATTCTCGAACCACGCGATCTGGAGCTTGGACCGTTCGCAGCCGGTGAGACGCGCGATGACGGCTTTTCGTGGAAGCATTGGCGGATGCGGTCCGACGAGGACGGCGTCGTTTGGCTGCTGTTCGACAAACAAGGCGCGAGCGCGAATACGCTGGATGACGAGACCCTCACCGAGCTTGACGCTGCGCTCGACAGACTGGAGCATGACCGTCCGCCGGGTCTGGTCATTCGCTCGAGCAAGCCCGGCGGCTTCGTCGCAGGCGCCGACATCGCGCAGTTTCGCCGCATCACCGATGCGGCGCAGATCGAAGCGCTGCTGACGCGCGGCCACGCTGTTCTCGATCGGCTCGACCGCCTGCCGCTGCCGACCGTTGCCGTGATCCACGGCTATTGCCTCGGCGGTGGTCTTGAACTGGCGCTGGCCTGCGACAAACGGATCGCCGTTGACGACGCGAGCTTTGGATTTCCCGAGGTTCTGCTCGGACTGCATCCCGGTCTTGGCGGGACGGTGAGGCTTCCGCGCCTGATCAATCCAGTCCAGGCCATGACGATGATGTTGACGGGAAAGACCGAGCGCGGGCGCCGGGCCAAGTCGCTCGGCTTGGTCGACGCGCTGACGCAGGAGCGGCATGTCCGGGCCGCCGTGAAGGATGCCATCGGCGGCGGGTTGAAGCCGCATCGGCAAGGCTTGCTCGACAGGTTGCACGACGTCGGCCCGGCGCGAAGCCTGCTGGCCTCCCGCATGCGGACCGAAGCCGCCAAGAAAGCGCCCAAGAAAGATTATCCAGCCCCGTATCAGTTGATCGATCTTTGGGTCGCTCATGGCGGCGATCGCGACATGATGCAGAAGGAGGAGATCAAATCCTTCTCCCGATTGCTGGTTTCGGAAACATCAAGAAATCTTGTCCGCGTGTTCTTTCTGCGCGAGAAGCTCAAGGGCCTTGCGAAAGGCCGTTGGGAGGGCCGCCGCGTTCATGTCATCGGCGCCGGCGCCATGGGAGGTGACATCGCGGCGTGGTGCGCGTGGCATGGTTTCACCGTCAGTCTTGCCGACATGAAGCCCGAGCCTCTCGCCGGCGCGATCAAGCGCGCCGCCGAGCTCTATGGAAAAATCGGCCGCGACAACCGCCGCAAGGTCCGCGATGCGCTCGACCGATTGATTCCCGATCTTCAGGGCGAAGGGGCCGCGTCTGCCGACCTGATCATCGAGGCTGTGCCGGAAAATCTTGGCCTGAAGCAAAAGGTCTTTGCCGGTATTGAACCGAAAATGAAACCCGGTGCGATCCTTGCCACAAACACGTCGAGCATTCCGCTCGAACAGTTGCGTGATGGTCTGAAGCGACCTGAGCGGCTGGTCGGTATCCACTTTTTCAATCCGGTTTCGCGGATGCAGCTTGTCGAAGTCGTCAGCCACGACCAGGTCGCGACAGATGTCCTGGCCGGCGCCGGCGCGTTCCTCGGCCGGATCGATCGGCTCCCCGCACCGGTCAAGAGCTCACCCGGGTTCCTGGTGAACCGCGCGCTGACACCGTACATGCTGGAAGCCATGGTGATGCTCGACGAAGGCATGAAGAAAGAGAGCATCGACAGGGCGGCCGAGGATTTCGGCATGCCGATGGGCCCGATCGAGCTTGCCGACCAGGTCGGTCTCGACATCTGCCTGCATGTCGCCGAGATGCTCAAGAGCAGCAATCCGGATCTGCCCGATCCGCCGCAATGGCTCAGGGACAAAGTCGCAAAGGGCGAGTTGGGAAAGAAGACCGGGAAGGGGCTGTACGATTGGAAGCATGATCGTGCCACCAAGGCGGGCGAGGCGGCTGCACCGACGCCAGAGACGATCGATCGCTTGATCCTGCCCATGCTCAACGTCTGCATGGCCTGTTTGCGGGAGGGCGTGGTGACGGACGAGGAGATCGTCGACGGCGCGATGGTCTTCGCGACAGGTTTCGCCCCGTTCCGTGGCGGGCCCATGAATTACGCGCGGACGCGGGGAGCCGGTGACGTGCGTGATACCTTGGCACGTCTCGCAGTGAAATATGGTCCGCGTTTCCGGCCGGACGCGGGCTGGGACAGCCTGGAATGATCCGTTCGGGCGTCGAGCCGATCATATTGAACGATGCAATCCGGCTCGCCGATACGATCATTGAGCGCGTGGGAAAGACAGTCGTCCTGGCTCTACCGCTCGGGTTGGGAAAAGCCAATCACATCGCCAACGCGCTCTACGCGAAGGCGGCGGCCGACCCTTCAATCCGCCTGACGATCTTCACCGCATTGACCTTGGAAGCGCCCAAGGGAAAGAGCGAATTGGAGCGCCGGTTTCTTGAACCGCTCGCGCAACGCGTTTTTGCGGGTTATCCGGCGCTGGGCTATGCCACGGCGATTCACGCCGGCACTGTCCCCTCCAACATCACGATCAACGAGTTCTTCTTTCTTGCCGGGCAATGGCTCGGTTCTCCCTATGCACAGCAGCATTATATTTCGGCAAACTACACCCACGCGCTCAGTGCTGTGCTCGACCGTGGTGTGAACGTTGTCGCTCAGCTCGTGGCGCATCGCGGTGAGGCATCGCGGCATTCCTTCAGTTTGAGCTGCAATCCCGACCTTACGCTCGATCTCCTGGCCCTTCGCCGTCAGGGCCGCGTGAATTTCCTGCTCGCGGGCCAGGTCAATTCCGAACTGCCGTTCATGGGAAACGATGCCGCTGTCGGTGCGGAGGAATTCGACCTGTTGCTCGATAGTCCGGCAACCGACTTTCCGCTGTTTGCGCCGCCGCGGGAGCCGGTCGCGCTGGGCGACTATGCGGCGGGACTTCATGCGGCCAGCACCGTCCCGGATGGCGGTACGCTGCAGATCGGCATTGGATCGTTGGGGGATGCCGTTGCTCAAGCTCTGATATTGCGCCACCGCAAGCCCTCAGACTTCAAGGCGCTATTGGATAGCCTTCGGCCGGACGAGGCTGTGGACGCGGTCCGCTACACCACTTCGTTCGAGACAGGCCTCTACGGCTGCAGCGAAATGTTCGTGGAGGGACTTCTGGATATTCAACGCGCCGGCATCCTCAAGCGCGAGGTCGATGGGGCGATATTGCACGCCGGTTTCTTTCTCGGCTCACGTGCGTTCTACAAAGCTCTGCGTGAGATGCCGCGAGCGATGTCAGACAAGTTCCGTATGACTTCGATCTCCTATGTCAACGAACTTTATGGGGAGGAAGACGCCAAGCGTCGTGCGCGGGTCGACGCACGTTTTATCAACGACGGTATGATGGCCACGCTACTGGGAGACGTCGTGTCCGACGGTCTCGAAGACGGTCGGATCGTCAGCGGTGTCGGCGGGCAATATAATTTTGTTGCACAAGGTTTCGCTCTTAAAGGAGCGCGCTCCGTTATCATGCTGCGCGCCAGCCGAATGACGAAAGGGAAAAGACAGTCGAATATCCGATGGAATTACGGTCACACCACCATTCCGCGCCATCTGCGCGATATGATCGTAACCGAATACGGTGTCGCGGATCTTCGTGGAAAGAGTGATCGCGATGTGATCGTGGCCATGCTCGCGATTTCTGATCGAGAGTTCCAGGATGATCTGCTGCGTCAAGCGAAAGATGCGGGAAAAATCGAGCCATCGTTCGTGCTGCCGAAAACGGCGCGCAATAATTCGCCAGATGCGATCAAGAGTGCATTGAAGCCCGCCGCCGATGCCGGTCTTCTGCCGATGTATCCGTTTGGTACGGACTTTACCGAGGTAGAGAGGCGCCTACTTCCAGCACTTCAATTGTTGAAATCCGCATCGACCGGTCAGCTTATTGCTCTTCTGCTGCGAGGTCTTTGGTCCAATGCGACGAATCAAGAGTGTTTGACCCGGCTTGGATTGGGAAATCCACTTGGGCCTTCGGAGTGGTTGTATTCGCTTCTTGTCCGAGGAGCATTGAACTCGGTAGACAGCTAGCGTCGGTCCTGGTCTGAATGAGGCTGGGGACTCGGCTCTCTATGCCGTCAATCCGACGCTGGAATGCAAAGGCAGCAGTGCTCGTCGTTGGTGCGCACGGACTATAACGATCTTGGAACATGCAAACCGAGGTCGCGTCGATGACACAAATTCCGGACATCAACTCGTTCATTGGTGAAGAACTTCCGGCAGGCGAGGGCGGATTTGAATGGGTCCGCCCCCAGGATGGCAAGACTGTCGGACGGATCGTGGAAGCGGGCGCGGCTGGTGTCGATGCAGCGGTGATGGCTGCGAAGGCGGCCTTTCAGGCCCACCGCCTGTCGCCGACACACAAGCGAATCGCGTTGTTGAAAACCGGCGCAGCGGTCCTGATCAAGCATGCTGAAGAACTTGCGCTGCTTATCAGCGAGGACGTGGGCAAGCCGATCAAGGCGGCGCGCTTCGAAGCGCGCCGCGGGGCGGAGTTTCTGGAGGCGACTGCGTCGGCGCTGAGTCAGCTTGCGTCGGAAGTGCTGCCTGTCGACATCACACAGGCGGGCGAGGGGCATTTCGGATTCACCCGCCGGCACCCGTACGGGGTCGTTGCCGGAGTGACCCCCTTCAATGCGCCAATCAATCTCCTGATCCAAAAGGTTGCGCCGGCGGTTGCGGCCGGTAATGCGATCATCACCAAGCCTGCGCCCGCCGCAATGCGTACATCGCTTCGGGTCGCCAAGCTGTTTCAGGAGGCGGGCTGGCCCAAAGGGTTGTTCACCGTACTGACCGGTGACAAGGCGACGGCCACGGCGCTCGTCAAGCACCCTGACGTGCGGATGATATCGTTCACCGGCGGCACCGCCGGCGGCGATGCGCTGGCGCGCGCAGCTGGAGCCAAGAAATTCGTAGCCGAGCTCGGCTCGAATGCAGCCAACATTGTTCTGGCCGATGCCGATATCGCCGATGCAGCCAAGCGGATTGCGAGCGCGGCTTTTGAAGCGAGCGGACAACAGTGCATTTCTGCTCAGCGGGTTCTGGTCGATAGTAAGGTGCTGAATGCGTTCGTTGAGAAATTCGTGGAGGCCGCCAAGGGTCTCAAAGTCGGTCGTGCCGATGATCCTGCGACCGACGTCGGTCCGATGGTGAGCAGCGCGTCGGCCGATCGCGTCGTCGGGATGTGCGAGGATGCGATCAAGCGCGGAGCGCGCTACGTGCTTGAACCCAAGCGCGACGGCGCCATTCTGTCGCCGGGGATACTTGTGGAAGTGCCGCAGCCCGCAAGGCTCTGGCAGGAGGAGGTGTTTGGGCCGATCGCCATCGTGACGCCATTCGATGACGTGGATCACGCTCTGCGTTTGGCCAACGATTCGCCATTCGGCCTGCAGGGCGCGGTGTTTACTCGCGATCTTCGGTCTGCATTCCGCTTCTCGAACGAATTCGATGTCGGCTCACTTTGGGTCAACGAGGCGAGCCGATTCCGTCTTGATCTGTATCCGTTCGGCGGAATGAAGACTTCTGGTGTCGGCCGTGAGGGGGTGCGCTATGCAATTGAAGAGTTCTCTCAAATCAAGTTCACCGGCATTCGGTATTGATTGACGAGCGGCTCAGGTTTTCGGGCACTCTGTAACTACGGCTCCGTTCACCACCTCGACCTGCTCCAGACATTGCTCTGGTGCCGTGATCTGGCCTGCAACCGTGAAATCATAGCCGAAGCCGTTTAAAATGAGAGCATAGCGTCCGGGTTGAAATACGAAGCCGGGATCGGGCTGGATCACGATCATCTCGTTGTGACCCTCCAGCGGCGAAACCTTGAATACGTATTCTTTGGAGCGAATCCGCCACGTCCCTTTCAGTGGAACGACGGTCGGTTTGCCGTCGACGTATTTTGTAGTGCTCCTGACTTGGGCGACGACGCGAACGCTGGCGGTTTGTGGTGCGCTGGTGACGAGGTCCCGGCGGAACACGACGAATGCAAGATTGTCGCCCGGTATCGTCACACTGCTGGGTTTGGTGATTTCGGCGGAGACAAGAATTCGCGGATCCGGAGCCTTGATCGGCAATTGCTCGAGCTCGAAAAGCTTTCCGGGAACGCCGGCAAAAACTCCAAAAGAACGCGGCAGAGGAAATGGCAGAATTGGCTCCGGCTCTCGTGGTTTTACCGGCACCGCTGGGCTGTCTATAGGCACGGCTTCGGCTCGTGGGGGCGCCGCCACCGGCGCCTGAGGTGCCGGCGTCGGGGGAGCGAAGCCTGTCTGTCGGCCGATATAGACCCATCCGGTTATGCCGATATAAAGCACGACGCCGATCACGGATGCCGCGATCAATTGCAAAAACGATACGAAATTCGAACGCGGTTGGTGCGGCGGCGGCGGGTGACGCACAGGCTCGTATTCAATCGCATCCAACGCGATGCGCACTTTGGGATCGAGCCAAGATGGAATGCGCTCTAGTTTCACAATCTCAGTCTGCTGGCTGCCTGGAGCGGGCTCCGGCAATAGCATCACGCTGCCTCTGGCGCGCGGAGGTTCGAACGACGCATCCAGTGCTTCCAGCTGCGGGTCGCGTTCGACCTCGCTTTTCGAATGCTCTGCCCCAGAATTCGAATTGGAAATCAGAGCATCCAGATCCATAGGGCCGTCGGCCGGCTGCTCGGATTTCTGGAGTTCAATGTCGAAGGAAGGATCATCGGCCACGGTGGGGATAGGCTTGTTGTCCGGCTGGCCAACTCCTTTTCCAGGAGCGGCGTCTCTGGGGACCGCGCCCGTGATCGGCGGCTGCCCGTGTTGCGCCGTATTGTCTGCCTCGATCTCAAGCTGCTGAATCGCCCGCTCGAGCAGCACTGCTTTCTCGAGCTCGACGATCGTCTTGGCCTGGTTTTTCGCCTCGGAAACAGGCTTGCTGACGATCGTTTCAGGGTTGAGGTTCTGCCATGCGAGCGCGTAGACCAGCTTTCGCAGCATCGCGTGATCCGCCGTGACGTCGGCGATGAGCTTCTTCAGAAGCGCATAATAATCCTCGGGCACGGGTGCGGTCGGCTGACCGGAATTCGAATTTTTACGGTCTTGCGGTTTTGGATCCGCCATGAGGCAGAATTTCCTCCGTCGGCAGATGCCCTATCAAAGCCGAATGCGGTTTCTGCGAGGCGGCTGGTACGAGGCCCCCAAAACGCAGAGATCGCCGAGGCCCAGAGGTAGTACGGTCCGGTCACGAAAAGAAGCCTGAAAGTGGTACCGCCGTGACCGTATTGGACGGGACTGGCCGCAGTCATCGCGGAAAATGTTATGCTGCCCCGCAAAAGTCAACGTAAAACCTGGTTAGCCCCAGTGCTTAAAAAGCTGTAATTAAACGGGGACTCGTCTCCAACGTTCTGATACGCTGCTTTTGCAGCGCAACAAATCAAGGGGGCGGAGTGGTCATGTTCGAACGCCTGCTAGAGCCAGGATCGACCGAACTCCCGGTTTGTATTTGCACTCGCGAAATGCACCTTAAGCGGACTGAAGCCGCCGACATCGATACCGAGATTCGAATATTTGAATGCCCCGCCTGTTCGCATGAATTGCGGCTGACGGTTTGGAACTCCGAAGCGGTCTAAAGGTCGCCTCAGGGGCGGGGTCAAAAGCCCAGGCAAAGGCAGCCCAAAGCCCGATATCTTCGTCATCCACCGCCATTTCGCTGAAGGCAGGCAAATGGCGACAACCGCCGTCGAATGGGACGGCAGTTGACCGCAGTCTTCAACACCAATCGATTCTGGAGATCGACACGCTCGAAGGGAAACCGATCAGGCGGCCTTGCTTTGTTCCGTCGCTTGGCTTTGTTCCGGCTTCGGCTCGACCGCAGGAGTTAAATCCATATGCGGCAACATCCAGATTTCCTCCGCGGCGCGCTGGAAGCGATCCGCACCCCGGATCTGCTGAATCCACAGGTCCATCCAGGTCGCCGTCAGTTTGACGCGTGAAAGGCCATCTCGGCTTTTTTTGCGATCCGCCCCCACTGTAATCGCCAGCGATCGCGCCTCGTCAGGACGACACTGCAGCAGCGAGCCAAGTTCTAGGTATGACAACCAAATTTGCGGCACGATAGGTCCCCTCGGTTGCCGCAGACGGTATCGGAGCATGGCTAATCCAAACTTACGCAACTGGACCCAATGCGCGCCATGGTTGACCAAGGCTGAAACTCCGTAGCGAAAGTGCGCTTCCGGCCCAGAGTTTGGCCGAACCGCGCTGTGCCACAAAGAGACACCGAAGCTGCAGCTTTCATCCAAGCCGGTTGGGGCCGCTATCTTTGCGGTGGCACGCTGTCCGGGCCGACCGGATTGAGCGTTCTGATTTCGCCGAAACGCCTCATCGCAATCCGCGCTGGCAATTCGTAGTAGCGGTAGGACAGGTAAGAAGCGAGCATCACGAGCGGTATAAAGAGAAAACCGACGGTGGGCGCGAAGTCATAGATTTTCCGACCGAACAAGATCTGCGACACGCCTGCGGCCGCAATGATCATCGAGCCTTGCGTCAGATAAACCGCATACGACGTTTGACCGAGAAAGATCGCTAGCAAGCGCGCTCTGCCCGTCAATACGACACCCGCGCCCGCCGCGACCAGGGCCGGTAAAAGTGCGGTCACACTCACAAGGTCGAAGACATACGGGTTGATCAGGAGCGATCTCGCCTGCATCAGCAGAAGCCATGCCGAGAGCAAAACGTAAAAGAGCAGCGCCGGACATCGCCACGGGCTCTTCGCATACGCGCGCTCGATCAAGACCCCGACCGTGAAGGAAAAAATGACGCGCGGAAACCCAGCGATAAAATTGTCACTCGCGTAGCCGACATCGAGAGTTCCGAACACCGCTACCGTGGCGACGAGAACCAACCATGCGAAGGCCGCGACGACGGCCAATGTGGTCCGGTTGGCTTTACCGAAGAAGAAAAAGAACAGGATACTCGCGATCATCTCGAAAAAAATTGACCAGGTCGCTGGATTGAACGGGAACGACACCTTCAAATCGTAGAGGGTGACGAAACTGGGCACCATGAAGACGTTGAGCAGCGCTGACTTGATCAGGTTCGCTGTATCGAAGTCTCCGTAGTTTGAACGGTATCTCGCCGTCATGACGACAAAGCCGATGGCGGTGGTCGCCAGGAACAGCGGGAACAGGCGTGCGACGCGCGCAACCATGTATCGCCGGACGCTCAACTCGCCGTTCGCCACTCCACGTCCATAGGTCAGTGACAACACGAAGCCGCTCAGGACAAAGAACAGGTCCACCGCAAGGTAGCCGCCGTGCAGCAGCCAGCCTCTGAGACCGAACATGAAATCGATGTGGTAGATCAGGACGACCAGCGCAGCCAATCCACGCACGAGATCCAGGCTCTCGAAATATGGACGCTGATCTTTGTGTAGCATCGCCTTCTTCGTTTTTTGTGCGGTGATCGATGATCGCCGCGCGCTACAGCAATTGACCTTTCGCTCCGGACAACATGACGCGCACGGATTGAGTCCGGATCCTCGCGATGTCCAGCGCATAGGCCGCAGCACCATAGATCAAGACACCGGCCGCTGGGACAAGCAGCAGCGACAGCAGAGGGCGGCCTTCCAGCGAATGCGCCAGCGGAGCGCATGCCGCCACCATAAGCGCCGTGCACACGCCGACGCGGGCGAGCGCGTGAACCGGAATCGGCATGGGGAACATCATTCGCAAGAGCAAGAATGACACCACCGCGCCGACGATATCGCCGATCAGCAAACCGTAGACAGCCCCTTGAACGCCGTGGGTCGGCAGCAGGATGGCGGCGAGAGAGATATTGACGATCAGCGTAGCGCCGCCGCACAAAACCTGGAGGGTGGGGCGCTCGATAATCTGGAAGCCCAGATGAAGGTAGTATTGTGAGAAGGCATCAATCGCGCGTGATAGCGCGAGCACGGGTATTAAGACTTGCGCGGCATGCTCGAACCTTGGGCCGACGACGATATCTCCGAAGCTTTGGGCGAGAATGATCAAGCCAGCGGTTGCGGGTGCGAGAGCTGCAAGCATGAGTTCGGCGCCGTCGCCGAGGCGAGCCGTTGCGGCCGCTGCGCCCCCCTCGCGGCAAGCACGAATCGCAATCGGTGCGACAATCGCCGAAACACTCGCGGCGACGATTCCGGCCAACTGCGTGGTGACATCGAGCGCTGCACCGAACTGACCAGCGTCGCTCGCTCCAAGAAGTGTCGCCACCATGGCGCGCGCTGCCGTTGAATTGCCCGCAAAAGCCAGGCCGGACAGGGTGAGTGGCATACCGTAGGCCAGGAATCGCTTGACCTCGGTTGGGGCAAGCGTGTGCCGAAGCAGCCAGGTTCGATTCTTGACCAAAAATCGAACCGCCATGATGGCGAAGCCGGTAGCGATGCCGAATACCAATCCTGCGCCCGAGAAGAAATAAAACGCACCCGCGACCGCAAAGGAAAAGCTCAGGATGCTGCGCCCGATCGTCGCCTCCGCGAAAGCGACGGATTGGCCGCGCGCCCGGCGAATCTCCTGGCTGATGTCGAATAAGGCCTGCGACATCGTCAGGGCCCATACGGCAAGCACAGCTGCGACTGGCAAGCTTTTGATCAGCCAAGACGAGATGCCGATGACCGGTACGAGAAACGCGGTCACCGCGGCATAGCAAACCAACAAGAAAGGCAGGAAATTTGCCGTCGGCGATTCGGCCTGATACCGGCCTACAGAGAAGCGAATCCATCCGTAAGACACGCTGCCGATCAAAAACGATACGCTCGTTCCGATGGAGTAGAGCGCATACTCTTCAGGAGAGAGAATTCGCGTATAGATGCTGAATGCGAAAAAGCCAAACGCGCCTGGCATCGCAAATGCGAGGAAATAGATGAACGCGTGGTTGGCCATGGGCCGCAATTTCAACTCCTGCGGTGCACGGACCTGACAACCACGCTGAGTTCTGGCGTCCTCGATTCAGCAGCGTTCGATCTGGGTCAGGAATATGTGACCGTGGCGTATCTCATATTCCCATAGTACGCGCTCGCGGTCGGATGGACTTTGTTCAGCACCGCGCCCACGGTCTTGGTCGTTATGCGCGACGATCCATGAAAACCGCTTTGAACGATCTCGGCCGATGTTGCGCCCCATTCGACCACCATCACGAAGCAATCGAACAAATCGGCTGCGGCATGTGCGTCGGTGACCGGCACCAGTGGCGGCAAATCGACAATGACATAATCGTAGCGTGCCTTGAGCTTTTCCAGGAGAGAGCGCATCGCGACAGAGGAAATCCATTGATTTGGATTTGCTGCGGCGCTCCCGTGCACCGAGGGGATAAAGTCGCATCGCAAGTGATCAAGTCGCACCAGGGATCCTTCGGCCTGACGTCCGGACAAAAGATCGAGCAAACCCTTCTGCGCGCCTGGTGTCAGCCGGCCGGACAGCATCGAGCTGCGCAGGTCGCCGTCGACCAGAATCGCACTCGCGCCCGAACAAGCCACCAGTGCGGCAAAGTTTGCGCTGATCGTGCTCTTGCCCTCGCCGGGCAGAGCAGAAATGAACCCTATGACCTGCGGCTTTCGGTCTGCCGGGAAGAAGTCGACGGCTACCTTGATGGCGCGCATCGATTCGGCAAAACGGGACATCGGACGAGCAACGACCTCGCCCAAGTGCGACATGCCCGTGAACACGGGGTTTGGCCGCGAACCAGGATCCAACATCGGAACTGTTGAAATGCAGGGCACGCCGAGTGCGGCTCGCACTTCGTCGCTGGTGCGGAGAGTACGGTCAAAGATTTCGCGAACCCACGCCGCTGCGAAACCGACAGCGCTGCCGCCGATCAACGCGATAATCAACGTGATCAGTGTCTTGGGTTTGCTCTTCTTGAGCGGGGGCGTTGCCTTCGTGATGACGCGAGCTTCGGTCAACGGGAAAGACTTCTGCTGAACGGATTCCATATACCGCTGCAGGAACGTGTCATACAACGTGCGATAACTCTGTGCCGTGCTGTCGAGGGCCTTGAGCTCGATCTGTGCCTGATTGGTGGTGTTCGCTTTCGACACGAGATCGGCGAGGCTTTTTTGGATGCTGTCGACGCGGGACCTTCCGATCTCGAAGTCACTTTGGTAACCCGCCGCGATTCGCTGCAGTTCCTGTCTGATCGAACGCACTGCTGTACGCATATCGGCGCGGACTTGCAAAACGGCCTGGTGGGCGGGCCCGAGTTTGTCGACCAGATAGGCTTCGCGTTTCTGCAAGTCGGTGTATTGATTCCGAAGCTTGACGATTACCTCGTTGTGCAGAGCGTCCGTTACGTTTGCGTCCGGGACGTCGGACGCCATGATTTCTTGAATCCGCGACAACTTGGCGGAGGCCTCGCTGGCGCTTGCACTGGCCAAAGCCAGCTGCGAGTTCAGCTCCGCCAGTTGCTGCTCGCTCATCAGGCGGCCGCCGGTATCGACGATGTTGTTCTTGATTCTGAAATCGACGACCGCGCGCTCAGCCGCCGATGTCTGTTTGCCGAGTTCCTTCAAGCGATCCTGCAGCCAGTTTCCAGCTCGCGCCGCCACCTCGTATTTGGCCTGCAACTGATCGTCGACATAGGCGTTTGCGACGGCATTGGCGACCACAGCCGCCTTTTCCTTATCGGGAAGCGTAAAGCCAATCTCGAACATAAACGTCACGCCGATTCGTTTCACACTCAAGCGTTTGGCGAATTGCTCGACAACGGCGCGTTCGCGCTCGAGGTCAGTCGGCGGCGGGGAACTATGAACCCACGATATCAGCCAGCCGAAGACTGCCCCTATGGCGCTTCTCTGATTGAAGTCGGGATCGTCGAGAAGCTTCAGGTCCCTGATGACCTTGAGCGAGATGTTCTCGGATTGGAGTATCTCCGTCTGGCTTTCGACGGTGAGATTGTCGACAGGGATGTCTTGATTTTGTGAGGAAGCGCCGGGCGTGGCCGTCGCACTTTTTCTCGGATCAATGGCCATCACTGTCGTCGCCGTGAATTGCGCCGGAGTGACGGTGAGGTACACGACTGCAAGGACCAAGAACACCGCAGGAACGACGGCGCAGAGCTTGTAGTGTCTGCGTACGATCGCGATCGAGCGGAACAGGATGTCGACTGGCGAGAGGAGATGCGGGGAAGATAGCGGTTCGCCGAGGCTGATATTGGAGGTTTGAAGCATAAGTGCCAATCGTCCCTTGCGACTATCTCATTGGTTTGAGCGCCCATGCGAACGCGGGCGCACCTTACGCTCTCGTTCCTCCCTCAAAACTTGCTTGCTGTGCTCCTCGCTTGTTCGCGAGGTTGAGCGTCCGTTCGTTGAACAAGTGACTGTCGAGCTGCAACACAGCAACTCATCCGGTTCTTGAAAGCTCCATCGAAGAGCCGTGGAAATCTACACTAAACAGTGTGACCGCATCATGGTGAAACCCGCGCGATGAGAAATCTCGTGACGGTTGCCCGACAGATATCGGCGAAACGAATTTTCGAGCAGTGCACGACGCATATTTGTTCATTCGCATTAGGGAACAGGCAACATACGCGCTTCGCGTATGACGATACCTCCGTGCACTCGCGTGCAAGTTCAGATGAGCGCGCATGCTTCAAGCGGCGCGTATGAGTCGCGATGTATGAGTGCCGGGTGTGGCGGCAGGCTGCCCGCTTTTTGGCCGCGGGATATGTCAAAAAACATTTGCATGAATGGCACGGCTTATTCGCACTATCGTCCAGATTGCCGTGCACGTTGCCTCGATCGCGTTTCAATCGAGGACTCAGGGCACGATGCTGAAGCTTGCGGGAGCGTTGTTGGCGATTGGTGCGTTTGTTGCTTGCTCAGGCGCCGTCGCTCAGACTGCCAACGATGATGTTGATCCCGCGCACAAGAATCCGCTTCGTGTCCGTGACATCGCGAATCGTCCCTGCGTGACGGTGAAGGGCCGCATGTTGATCGATAAAATCAACACGAACATCATAACTCATTACCTCCGCGCTGCTAATTCTTGCCCGAAGGTCATCAAGATCAAGGCTTGCTACACGCAGAGCACGCGTTGCGTCGAATTTACGCTTCACTCGCTGGAGAAAAAGGAAGTTCTCCTCGGGATAACGAATTCGTCGATGCCCACGCTGAATTTCGATTTCACCGAGAAGGAGATGTAGGATTTTGGGATTGAAGCGGGCGCCAATGCCAGACATGCAACGTCGGCTCAAATTGTTGCATAGCGACAATCGCCGCGACTGTGTTAGAAGCTTCGCCGCTCGGCAGACGATTGCGTTGTGAACGTCTCGATGCGCAGCAAGATTTTCGATATCTCACCGATTACCCTGGATCCCTCGCTTGGGCTGCGAAGACAGTCGCCGAGACCTCATGCCCTTCGGCAGCCCGATTTCGAAGATCGGTTCGATTTCGATACGTTGTTCTACGATGTGTTCCGCCATCCCGACAGCAGCATGGTGCTTTTGATCGGGCCCGCGCTCTACAACCTCGCAGAACTCTTCAAAGAAATTACCATCATTGCCAAGCCGAGCGGCGCGAGCTGCGCGTTTCGCCGTCTCGATATGGACAGGCTGACGCGCGTGGAAGTCGATGCGCCGGCCGGCACATCGGAAATTGTCTTAAAAACCAGCGCTGGCGAGTTTTACGCAAAGGTGTCACAGCCCGAAGCAGGAAATTATCGCGCCTTGCGCGTGCTCTGCACGATTTCCAAGAACAACGACATTACCTGGATCTGTGACTGGGCACGTTACAACCGCGACGTTCACGGGGCACAGGCGATTCTTTTGTACGACAATGCCTCGACGGCCTACGACAGCTCCGAGCTGGTTGGCCGTCTGAGCGAGGTTCACGGCTTGGCCTTCGTCGGCGTCGTGCCGTTCCCGTTTCGCTTCGGCCCGCCGGGTGTGGGGCTGCGGCGCAGCTGGGATTCCAATTTTCTGCAAATCGGCTCGCTTGAGCACGCCCGCTGGCGGTTTCTTCTGGATGCGAAAAGTTTTCTCAACACCGATGTCGATGAGTTGGTGGTGTCACGTCGCGGTGAAAGCGTGTTTGAGGCGGCAGAGCGGCATGGAGTCGCGCGCTTCTATGGTGCCTGGATGCCGAACATTCGAGTCAATGCCGCGGACGAGACCAAACAGATCCGCCACATCGACTTCTCGCACGTGGAGGCGCCGGTTTACGCGCTTCGAGTTCCGCCATACAAGAATTTGTGCCAGCCGAAATGGGCCGTGGCGCCACGCGCGGTGCCGCCGCTTGGCCATATGACGCATCACCGGATCAAAAACTGGTGGCGCAGCCAGATGTGGAACCCGAAATTCTCATTCCGCCACTTCCGCGGGTTGAGCACGGGCTGGAAATACAGACGCGACACAGTTGAGGTTTTCGACCCGGGAAAGCACCGTGTTGACGAGCGCTTAAAAGCGGCGTTTGCGCGCGTGAACTGGCAAAGGTAGCGGTGCATGCAGCCCCCTCCCGAAATTATTGTCGGAGTTCCAACGTTTCGACGCCCGTTGTGGTTGCGACGCTGCTTGCAGTCGCTCGGCCAGCAGAAAATCGATCGCCCGTTCGGCATCGTCGTTGCTGACAATGATACCGAACGCGGGGAGGGGGTCGCGGTATGCGAAGACCTGTTGGCCGAGGGGTTCCCTATTCCGTTGAAGGTCGTCCGTGTTGCTGAACGCGGAATCTCGCACACACGCAACGCGATCGTGGCGGAAGCCCTCAAGGGTCCGTCGGTCACCGCCGTTGCAATGATCGACGATGACGAATGGGCTGACGATACCTGGCTCAAGGAACTTTTGCGCGTACAAGCCGCCTATGACGCAGATGTGGTCGGCGGGCCCGTGCGGAGAATTTTCGAGCTCGCAGTACCACGCTACCTGTGCCGGGCCAACCAGGCCGCCTTTGACAAGATGGTTGACGGTCAGGTGAGTTTGATCGACGCGACAAGCAACATTCTGTTTCGTGCGGACTTATTCCGCGAGCGAGCGTCCCCGTGGTTCGACCCGAGCTACGCGTTGATGGGCGGTGAAGACAAGGACCTGCTCACATCGCTCAAAATCGAAAGAAAAATCTTTGCATGGGCGAGCCGCGCCTATGTGACCGAAGAAATGCCGGCGTCGCGCTGCTCGCAGAAATGGATGCTCAAGCGTGCCTATTGGGTGGGGAACACGGATACGTTGATCAACCTCAAGCACCGGCCTCCAGGCTTCGGCCTCGCGTCCGAAGCCGCCAAGATCGGCGGCGCAATGTGCGTCGCGGCCTTTAATGTCGTTCTCTTTGCGTGGTACCCGCCCCGCCGTTTCGAGGGCCTGAGGTTGGGTGCAAGAGTGCTGGGGAAGATCGTCGCGCTGAGTGGCGGGCGTCACGAAGAATACCGGATTGTCCATGGTCGATGACAACGCGGTTACGGTTGTCGTCGCAGTCAGAAACGGTGAGCCGTTTATCGGCGAGGCTGTTCAGAGCGCGCTGGCGCAGGGCGATACCGTCCGCAGTGTGATCGTCGTGGACGATGGTTCCACGGACAGCACGCTGGCTTCCGTAGCTGCCTTGGATAGCCGTCGTGTGACCGCTGTATCAAATCCGGGGCGTGGCGTGTCGGCAGCTCGGAACTTTGGCGCGAGCCTTGCCGATACGAAATGGCTTCTCTTTCTCGATGCCGATGACCGGCTTGTCGGCGGCGGTTTGGCGTCTCTTCTCGATGCCGCCGGACGGGAACGCCGTGCAATAGTGGCCTATGGCGATTACGAAAGGATCAATCGAACCGGACAGCGCATTGGCCGGCGGTTTCTGGTCCGGTCACGGAGCAAGCCTTCAGGTGACATCTTACCTCAGTTGATCCGCGGCAATTTCATCATCAATGGCGGGATTGCCATCGTCGATCGTGCGGCGTTCTGGTCTTCGGAAGGCTTCGACTCACGTTTATCGCTATGCGAAGACTGGCATCTCTGGTGCAAGCTCGCTGCCTCCGGGCCGTTCGTCTATACGGCCGAACGTGTCATGGATTATCGCGAGCATGACGGTAGCGTGATGATGACACGTTTCCGCGATTACGCTGATTTTGAGCCGGCGCTCATTCGGATCTTCAACGAGGAGAGCGTACTCGCAAAGCTTCCACCGCATGATGTCGCCCTCGCGCGGCGCGAAGCGGAGGTGAGTCTTATGACGTACTGTGCGACGCAGGCCATCCGTCACGGCGCGTTGTCCCCTGGCTTGAGAATTGCGCGCCAAGCCATGCGTCGTTACCGCGCGAGAGTGCCTTGGGTCATGCTCCGACTTGCCGGTGCAGTGGCGCGAATCTAAGCGCAGTGCTGGTTTATTCTTCAGTCATGGACGTCGCCTGCATCTCACAATGCAACGAATGCGTCATCGCTCCGACATAACGTCCGACAAGATCGCTGGCGTATGATGCAGAGAGTACGTTTTCTGCGTGCGTCATGATTTCGACCATGTTTGAAGTTGATCTTGCTGCGATGCAATAAAAACGGTTGACGAATTTGCGGAGATCGCAGAACTATCGAACCGCGATTGATGAACGCGGAGTGATGTCGACACACTCCGTTTCGATCACTGCCAACAACACGCTCTTTTCTTTTGACCACCACAGAACTGCCGCTCGGCGTGCGCTACATGCGCCTGTCGTGGATCGGCTTTGCTTGGGAGAACGGTGATGCATCTTGCGATGATCGGCGCTGGATATGTTGGTTTGGTATCTGGCGCATGTTTCTCGGATTTCGGGCACCACGTCGTGTGCGTGGATAAGCACGAAGGAAAGATTGAAAGCCTCGACCGCGGTCAAATTCCGATCTACGAGCCGGGATTGAGCGACCTCGTCGCCAAGAACGTCAGGGCAGGGCGCCTGTCGTTCGGTGTCAACGTCTCCGAGGCGGTTGCTCAGGCGGATGCAGTGTTCATTGCGGTGGGCACGCCCTCGCGCCGCGGCGATGGTTTCGCCGACCTCAGCTTCGTTTACGCGGCTGCCCGCGAGATTGCGAGTGCTCTGTCCGGCTTCACGGTGATCGTCACAAAATCGACTGTACCGGTCGGGACAGGGGATGCCGTCGAACGCATCATCCGTGAATTGCGCCCTGATGCCGATTTCGCAGTCGTTTCAAATCCTGAGTTCTTGCGCGAAGGCGCCGCGATCAGCGATTTCAAACGGCCGGACCGTATCGTCATCGGTTCAGAGGACACCCGTGCGCGGGAGGTCATGGAGGAAGTCTATCGGCCGCTCTATCTCAACAGTGCGCCGATTCTTCACACCAGCAGACGCACGGCGGAGATCATCAAATATGCCGCCAATGCGTTCCTGGCCACCAAGATCACCTTCATCAATGAGATCGCGGATCTCTGCGAGCAGATTGGCGCGAATGTGCAGGAGGTTGCCCGCGGGATTGGCCTGGACAATCGGATCGGCGCCAAGTTTCTGCATGCCGGCCCGGGCTTTGGCGGTTCGTGCTTCCCAAAGGACACGCTTGCGCTGATCAAGACGGCTCAAGATCATGGGGTGCCGTTCCGTATTCTCGAGGCTGTGCAGGCGGTCAACGATCAGCGAAAGCGCGGCATGGCGCGCCGGATCATCCAGGCTTGCGGCGGCTCGATTCACGGCAAAACCATCGCCGTGCTGGGCCTCACTTTCAAACCCAATACCGACGACATTCGTGACGCGCCTTCGCTCGCCCTCATTCAGGCGTTGCAGGACGCCGGCGCGCGTGTCAGCGCTTATGATCCGGAAGGCATGCCTAACGCCAAGGCCGTGCTCGGCGACATCAACTATGCCGACAGCGCCTACGACTGCGTCTCCGGCGCCGACGCTGCCGCCATCGTGACGGAGTGGGACGCGTTTCGGGCGCTCGATCTCGAGCGGGTCAAGTCGGTCATGCGCACTCCGGTTCTGGCCGATTTGCGCAACATCTATCGCGCGGAAGAAGTGCGCAAACACGGCTTTGTTTATGTCGATGTCGGTCGCAGCACAGCGGAGGATACCGACATTGGTTCCGTCGAAAAGGCCGCGTAGTGCCGGCTGTGAAATAACGTCAAGTTGAATTCGACGGTGGAGGATCGACCGAACAATGTCGTATGACAACACAGTCCTTGTCACAGGTGGTGCCGGGTTCATCGGCTCCCACCTGTGCGAACGGCTGCTGGCGCGCCAGCGGGCGGTATTATGTGTCGACAACTATTACACCGGCACACGCGCCAATATCGCCCACCTGTTGTCGAATGAACGCTTCGAGGTCATGCGCCATGACGTGACCTTTCCGCTGTACGTGGAAGTGTCTGGCATTTTCAATCTGGCGTGCCCGGCCTCGCCGATCCATTATCAGCGAGATCCGGTGCAGACCACCAAGGTCAGCGTGCACGGTGCGATCAACATGCTTGGTCTTGCCAAGCGCTTGAATGCGCCGGTGCTGCAGGCGTCGACCAGCGAGATCTACGGCGATCCGATGGTTCACCCTCAGACCGAAGATTACTGGGGCAACGTCAACACGATCGGTCCGCGCGCTTGCTACGATGAAGGCAAGCGCTGCGCGGAGACATTGTTCTTCGACTACCACCGTCAACATAAGCTGCCGATCAAGGTCATCCGGATCTTCAACACCTATGGTCCCCGGATGCACGCCAACGACGGCCGCGTCGTGTCGAATTTCATCGTCCAAGCCTTGACGGGCCAGCCGATCTCGATCTTCGGCGATGGCCGTCAGACCAGGTCGTTCTGCTACGTCGACGACATGGTCGAAGCCATGATTCTGATGATGGACAGCGGGCGGGAGATCACGGGCCCGATCAACGTGGGGAACCCGGGCGAGTTCACGATGCTGGAACTGGCGGAACTCGTCTTGCGGAAAACAGGATCGAAGTCGAAGCTTGTGTATCATCCGCTCCCCAAGGACGACCCGAAACAACGCAAGCCTGACATCAGCCGTGCCAACTCGGTGCTTGGGTGGGAACCAAAAATCGCCCTTGAGGATGGCATTGAACGAACCATCGACTACTTCAAACGAACCCTGCAATGACGTTATGCGTTGAGGTCAATCGCTGACATCGGTCGAAGCATGAGCGCGCTGACACTCGGATCTGCTGAGCGGCAATGGGACGCGCTGCGGTGGCTGTGCTTCATGGCCATCCTCGCCTTTGTCTTCATCGAACCGAACCCGACGTCGCGCACCTGGTCGGCCGATGGCGGCCTTGGCACCGTAGAAGGCTCGTTGTTTACCCAGCTCCTGTGGCCTGTGATCGTGGTGTTTGCGGTCGCATGCGTGATGAATCGCTGGGCGGCAGTGTTCCGTCAATTCGACCTCACATTCTGGTTGTTCTCGTCGTGGGCGCTGCTGACGACCTTCACGGCGATCGCCCCGAGCGTTTCGCTCCGCCGCTACCTCTTCATGATGCTGGTGGTGATCGCGGTGCTGATTGCGGTGTCGTCGATCGCCGATGAGCGTCGGCTCTGGAATGCCCTGCTTTTGTGCTTTGCCATCACCACGGTTTACGCGCTGTTCTACGCGCTCTTTATCCCTCGTTTCGGACGGCATCAGGCCGAAGGCGCTGAGTCCCATCTCGCTGGGCTTTGGCGCGGACAGTTCGCGCACAAGAACGTGGCAGCGCCGCTGTTTGCCCTGATGATTCTGATCATATGGCGGATGCGGCAGCAGTTGAGGTGGTGGTACACATGGTCGCTATTGCCGCTTCAGGTGATGTTTCTCTGGTTCGCCGGAGGCAAGACAGCGGCATACTTGACCATCCCGATCTATTTGTTGTCGGAATTCATCACGCGGTCACGCAACACTGTTGCGATATGGGCCGCTGTGCTCGTGCCGTTGGCAATTGCCAATTTCGTTACCATCGGTTCTGTCTGGAGCGATACCGCAAAGTATTTTGCCTCCAAGATTGTCGGTGACGCCTCCTTCACCGGCCGGACCGAGATCTGGCAGGTTCTTCTGTTCTACACCTCACTCAAGCCGATTACGGGGGCCGGTTTTCAGTCCTTCTGGCAGCTCAATACGGATTCGCCGGCCCTGCGTTATGGCGGCACTTGGTTGAACACCGCTTTCTACGGACATCAAGGCTATCTCGATCTTGCGGCCGCCATCGGCATACCGGGGATTATTCTGGCGCTCGGCTTCGTCATCTGGCGGCCGCTGCGGGACATCTGTGCTTATCGTGGCGATCGGAGCAACCCTATCTTTGCCGTCTACGTCACGATGTGGTTGATGCCGCTGTACCTCGCGATCACCGAGTCCAACCTGTTCGATAAATCCGATCCGTCCTGGGTCATGATGCTGATCGGAATAGCCTGCCTCCGTAGGCTGATCGTTGAGCAGGAGCGGGCATCCGGGTGGGCAAGCGTAGAGCCGGTCCGATGGCAGTTGCAGTTGCCCGGCCGCTATTCTGACGGCGCGGTCACGCCGCAGATCCGAACCCATCATGTGCGCGCTTTGGAAGACCGTTCGAGGGATTTTCGCTAAATGGTCTCCTCACCATTGGGAAGCGCTAGCCACCGCCAGAGCGATCACTGCTTGTCGAGGATCACGATCGGATACTGCCAGAGCTTCACGGCAAGGCCGGGAATGGCCCTTTCGACCTCTCTGGCGACCCCATAAAACGTGCTCGCGAGCCAGTTGGCTGGAATCAACGTTCTCTCTTCAGTGCTGCCGATAATGTCCCATGGTCTCATGCTGATTGCGGCACTGTCACTGAAGCGTCTCCACCACCTGAGCGGGTGAGCAGAAAAATATAATCCGGATGCCTTTTCGACTGCGTATTTCGGTGCCGCCAGTTTGCGAAGCCGATCAACTGCACTGGCCGCGTAGCGAATCGGCGATCTTGGGTTTTTGTACAAAATAACGATCCGACCGCCGGGTTTGCAGATTCGGATGAGTTCGCGAACGGCCTTCTCCTGCTCTGCCGCATCGATATGATAGATCACGTGCGCACAGAACACGGCGTCGAAAGTGGAAGTCTCAAACGGCGCGGAGCAGATCGACCCCAGCTTCGGTTCGAGCTTCGGCAGCCTGTGCTGCGCGATCTTGAGTGCCGTATCGGAAATGTCGACGTAGGAAACTTTCTCGAATTTGGTCGCAATACAGACATGGCTTTCCGGCATATCGCCGCCGCCGGCGATGAGCAGCGAGCCATTTCGTCCCGCGAAGCAGTCGATTGTCCTTCCGTCGGCTGCGGTGTGATATTGCTGGTACGCGCGCCCATATTGGCGAAACAGCCTGTCTTCGCTGCCCTTCCAACCTTGCCCATCGTAAAATTCCCGCACAGATTGCTCGACGGTTCTCACCATTGCGAATTCCCCGTGATGGTGAACCCTCCAGCCGTCGGACAATGCATCCGCGAGACGCGTTGTTCCTGGAACATCCGCAGCGCGATGGTAATGGAGGAGCGTCCCGTACGAATTCGAATCTCTTGAAGATGAAATCTTCGTGGCGCACCAAAGGGCCTCACGTTCGGCATCGAGCGGTGCGCAGGAGTTCTCACTGCTGACACAATCCCGATGTGCAGTTCCGTTAGCAGTGAGCTTGTTTTGCTCGTTCGGAATCAAAGAGGCGCCACGTCATGGGATTTGCGCACTCGGTGTCACGGCGAACTTTGCTGTCGGGGTCAACGGCGCTTGCGCTGACCGCAGCAAGCGCGCGCGCTGGTGACGGCCAAACCGCCGACTTGAGCGCTGAGCCGTCGCTGAGAGACCTAGGTAAGGGCGTGGGGATTCCTTACGGGCTGTGTGAGACGACTGCTCAGTTTCCGGCCAATCGCGGATATTATGAGCAGCTCGCGCGGGAATGTAATATCTACGTTCCAAGCAATGAATTTAACTGGAAGCTTGTCGAGCGGACCAAGGGTGTCAGAACCTATGGCAAGCTCGATGCAATCGCCCAGTTCATGAAAGAGCGTGACGTTCGGCTGGTCGGTCACACGCTGCTTTGGTACCACGCCGTCCCGGAATGGCTGAACCAGTTGGAAACGCCGGCGGCGATTTACGATGCTATGGATGCTTACATTCACGACGTCGTCTCGCGATTTCGTGGCAACGTCGTGCGATGGGATGTGATCAACGAGCAAACCGGAGCTGATTCTTCGGGCGAGGGGCTGCGACGAACATTTTATCTGGACAAGCTCGGGCGCGAGTACATGAAGCATGCCTATGCGACGGCGCGGGCTGCGGATCCGAATGTCTTGCTCTGCTTCAATGAATACGGATTTGAGTATGACAAGCCGGATAACAAGGCCAAACGCGCCGCCTTGCTTGCCTTGCTCCGCCGCTTCCGCGACGAAAAGGTCGAGGTCGACTGCTTGGGCCTGCAGTCGCATCTCGATGCGGGCCTGACACTCGATCGGGATGGGCTCGCGAAATTCGTTCGGGAGGTCAAGCAACTTGGCTACAAGATTGCCATCACTGAACTCGACGTGATCGATGAGAATCTGCCTGGTGACGAAAACACCCGCGATCACATGGTGGCGAGCCACGTCAGGGATTATCTCGCCTGCGTTGGATCGGAGGCAAAGCCGGTCACCGTCACGAATTGGGGGTTCACCGATGGGCGAACCTGGCTCACGATGTGGCACCGGCGCAAGGATGGACGCGCAATGCGTCCGCTGCCGTTCGATGATCAGTACCGTCGTAAGGAACAATGGTCGGTCATCGCTCAATTTTTGCGGTCAAAAGCATGATGTGTCGCGGCTTCCACATTTGCATGCGAGACGTCTTTCATGGGGCGGCTCATGAAGGCCGCTGAAGAATGGAAGCCGTCAAAGTTCGTTCTCAAAAACGGGAAGCTGTTACCCAGCGATGATCCGGCCGAGCTCGGCATCGGTTCGCGTATCGTTGCCGAGTGTATGGCGGCCCAGTATCAGCGCGCGATTCTGGAATTTGCGCACGGAAAGCTTCTTGACCTCGGTTGCGGCAAGGTGCCGCTCTACGCGGTTTATCGCGATCTCGTCGATGACGCCGTGTGCGTCGATTGGCAGAGTGGCCTTCATGGCAGCAAGCACGTCGATTTTTTCCGCGACCTTAACGCAGACCTCGAGCTGCCGTCCGATTCATTCGATACGGTCATTCTGAGTGACGTTCTGGAGCATATCAGACAGCCGGAGAAGCTGATCGGGCAGGTTCACAAGCTGCTGCGCACCAACGGTGTGGCCATTCTCGGCGTGCCGTTTTTCTACTGGATCCATGAAGAGCCTCACGACTTCTTTCGCTACACCAAGTTTGCGCTCGCCGGCATGGTCGAAGATGCAGGCTTCGAAGTCTGTTATCTGGAGGAAACCGGGGGAGCACCCGAAATTCTGGCCGATCTTGCCGGCAAGCTGATGTCGCCGGTGCCAATCGTCCAGAAGAGCTTCGTTCGCTGTGCACGCATGATGCGGCGAACGTCGCTGGCCAAGCGGCTTACGGCGCGCACGCGCGTTCGGTTTCCGCTCGGCTACCTCCTGGTCGCGCGCAAGCTGTCAGCGAACGGCAAAACGAACCTTGAGAAGATTGAAGAGCGTGTGCGAGCGTCTTCTCGCATCCCAAACGTCGAATAGAAGCGCCAACAGCCCATAGACGGCAATGCCCGCGGGCATTCCGACTGCGAGCTTCAGAATGTTCTCAGATATCGAGTGCGTGCACACATAAACAACCAGCGCCATGCCGATCGTGCAGGCGACAATCTTGGCGCTACCGGCCATCGGCAGTGAAACCGGGAAGATCGACCTCGCCAGCGCCAGCGTCACGACGCTCCCGATCACACTGGCGATCACAAAAGCATATGCTGCGCCTTCTACCCCGAACGGCCCAATCAGGAGGTAGGTGAAAGCCACCAATGAAACGACCTGAAGCAGTCCGGCCAGCACCTGCAGACCTGGTTTGGAGACGACCTGAAACGCGATGTGCAGGTGGTATTGATTCCAGGCGGAGATCGCGACCGAGACGATCATCAGCGGCAGCAATCTTGCCGTCACATCGTGAAAATGGGGCCCGGTCACGACGGCGACGAGGGGATCGGCAACGAGGACAACGCCGACCGTGGCCGGTAATGCCACCGCCAGAAACATCTCGCCCGCCTTGCGAAATTCGGCACGAGCCCGATCGATACCACTGCTTGCAAAATTCTTGATGACCGTCGGTCCTGCGATCGAATAGATGCTGATACCGATCATCCCACCGATCTGAGAAGCCAGGTCCGCGGCCGCGTTATATGGGCCGGCGGTCGCAACGCCCAGCATGCTCGCGACGATCAGGCGCGACAGCACCGATCCCGCCGAGAACACCAGGCCTGAGACCGCAAGTGCGCCGCCATAAACGAGAATCTCTCTGACGGAGTATTCATGGTCCGTTTCAATGCCGTTACGAGCCTGCTTCCAGACATTGATCAGCGCGCACAGGAAAAATGAGAAACCAAGGCTGCTCAGCAAGACAGCGCCGCTGGGGAACGTAAACGCAATGGCCAGCGCCAGGACGATGCTGATCGTGCTGCGGACGACATTGAAGGCGGCAAACGGTCTTGATCTGTGCCGAGCGCGATAGAATTCCTGCGCGAGGTCGAATAGTGCCTGGCCGGAAGCGACCAGGAAGACTCCCAGAGCCACACCCGGCGTGATGAGCTTCAGGAAAACAGTGAGACTCAGTGCTGCGGCTGCGACCGGAAGCGTGAAAAGATAGCAAGACATCCAGAAGCGGATGGCGATCGGGCCGCCGCGTTCCGCCTCGTATCGTCCAGCTGAAAAGCGGACCCAGCTGAAAAAGAAACTGCCGGCGAAGAAAGCGAAGCTGTTTCCGGTTGAATAGATCGCGTATTGGGCGGAATCCAACAGGTGCGTCAGCGTGACAAAAGTGCCAAAGCCCAGGACAGCAGGGACGAGGAACGCCACCCCGTAGATTAGGGCATGCAGGGCCATGTTTGACTTGAACTCCGGCGTCTGCCGCCCGACTTTGAATTCATGCCGCTACAGAAGGCAACGCTCCGGCGCTCGACTATTTCTCGAAGAAGTAGAAGTCTGCGAACGAGGTCTGTTGCGGTTTTGTGGCGTCCCAAGGGTACCTGTTCTTGACGAAACCGATTTGACGCCAATCCGGTCGTTGCTTCTCGATCCAGGTCATGAAGCGGCGATGCCGGACATGCGGGTCGGACGGGTGGTGGTCTTCATTGCTCGCGTAGATCGCGACATATTTTTGAGACGCGTTGAACAGCGACGACATGTGCTGATCGAAGACGCGATCCTCGACAAGATGATAAATCACGTCCAGCGATAACGTCAGATCGGCGGTGATGGCCGGCTGGCCCGCATCGATCAAAAGAAACTTCTTGCCGGGGTCGTCGCGGTAGCGTGCTCGGCAAATTTCGATCGCTTGCTTGGAAACATCGAGGCCGACGTAGTCAGGATAGGCCGCGAGCCCGAGCTGGGCGCCATCGCCGCAGCCGAATTCCATGACCCTTGAGACGTGATGATTTCGAACAAATTCATTCAAGACCTCGGCCTTGAACAGAGCGAGTTCGTTGTAGGAACCGGATCCGGAGTTGCCTCCCATCTTGTAGCGCGCATCCCAGTATTCGCCCGAATTGGTGAAGACGGGATTCGCACCGCCGCGGACGCCGCGATAGATGCTCGCTGCGACGGGACCCAAGACGGGAGTCTGCGAGACAATTTTCTTCAGGCTTCGCAACATGCGCAGAATCCCTTGACGAAGGTGTGATGCAGAGGTTTCAACAGATCAGCGTCCAATGCACTACGCTACACCGGCGAATTTTAGGCGACAAACGCGCCACTTTTTTGCGCTGATGGCGAGATGATTTGTCGAAATAGAAGGCAGCACAATGACGATGCTTCCAATCGCGCGGGCCAAGCAAGCAGCCATCGAGCTTTACGATCCTTGGCTGCGACTGAAAGTTCGCAAATATTGGAATCGCCGCCGGCAAGCGTCGGTTGCGCACCGACTTCCGAAGCCTCTGATCGTGTCTCTGACGTCATATCCGCCGCGCTTTCAGACGCTGGGACTGACTTTGCGTTGCCTGCTGGCGCAATCGATCAGGGCGGACCAGACGATTCTCTGGATCGCGAGTCAGGATCGGCAAGCTGTGTCGGAAGACATGTTGGAACTGGCGGAACACGGTATCATCATCCGCTATTGCGACGATGTCCGCTCTCACAAAAAATACACATATGCATTTCGGGAGTTTTCCGATTGTTTCGTGGTGACCGCGGACGACGATGCGTACTATTGGCCCCGGTGGCTGGAGGAACTGGTCGGAGGATATCGCTCAGACTCGCGCGAATTTGCGTGTTTGCGTGCCCATAAGATCATCTTCACCGAGTCCGGAACGCCGCAGCCCTACGATCGGTGGGAACATAACACCAGCGATTCCCACGCTTCACCGGAAATCTTTCCGACCGGACTTGGCGGCGTGTTGTACGAGCCGGCCGCGATGGGCTCGGATGTGCTCGATCTCGAGCGGGCGATGACGCTCACGCCGACGGCGGACGATCTTTGGCTCTATTGGATGGCGCGCCGTGCGGGCTTCTGCTTTCGCAAAGTCGGCCAGCAGCGGCGATTTCACAATTGGACGGGAACGCAAGCGCAGTCGCTCTATCAAGTCAATTCGGTGCGCGCGGACGGTAACGATGTACAGGTCAAGGCGATGATCGATGCTTATGGTTGGCCGTGACGCAGTGAGGCCAGTCGGCCGGAGGCCGAGTGCTCACGTCACCGCGGAACCGATTACGACAATTACATTGAAACTGCATGATCGATCGCAACGAAAAGCGACACGCATCGTGCGATGCAATCCTTGATACCCTGTCGTCACTGCAAACGCGTGACGGCATTTCGTTCCATGCGGGATACTGACATGCAGTTCGTGCAGAAGAGCTAGCGGCGCGCTCGCATTTCGCAGAAAAGACGCGGCGATTTTTTTCAGCAAACGCGCTGCACAAATTTCAACGTTGCGCTGCACCACGAAGTCGCCGCAAATATCCTCGACGCTCGCTAGCAGATCAATCGCGGTTGGAGCATCGGAATGACCTACCAGAGCAAGATGCCGGGGTTTGTCGTTGACGGTGTCCGGATCGAGACTTCGAATTCAAAGCGGATATTTCGATTCAGCCGCGTGGAAGCGATCTACGGTGTCTTCGAAATTGCGAGCATCACCATCGCTGCGTTTCTCGCGGCGTGGATCTATTGGCAAAAGAGCTACGAGTGGGTTCCGTCAATCTGGGAGATGTTGGCGCCGAGCATGCTGATCTCGCTGCTCGTGAGCGCCATCACGGTATTCGGCGACCGCATTCGTCACGTGCTGATTCCGAGTCCGGCTTTTCTTTGGTCAGCGGTGCGAACCTCGCTCGAGGCATTCAGCATCCTGATTGCATTATTTTTCGCCTTCAAAGTTTCAGAGGGCTATTCGCGCGGCATGGTCATCGCCCAATTTTTCGCCGTCACGACGACGCTGTTCGTGATTCGTGCAGGCTTCCAGACGTTCATCCGGTCAGCGCTCGCCCAAGGCCAGCTTCTCACGCAAAAGATCATCGTGATCGGCTCGGTCGCTCGCGATCGCGCATTTCTCGATCGATTGACCCGCGGCGGTGCGCGCGTGGTCTTGAGTTTGCCTTTGGAAGGTTCGGGCTCGATCGTAGGCAACCGGAACCTGAGTGCGTTCGTCCGTGACCTGATCGAGGAGTGCCGAACTCACGAGGTCGATACGGTCGTGATCGCTCCATCTCACGAAAACACCGTTGCGGCCTCGCGGATTGTCGAGGGCCTCGCCGAGACGCCGGTCACGGTTCATATCGTGCCGCTCTCGGAGAATAAGAATAATCCTCCTTGCCGGCGCAGCTCTGATGGAATCGGCGGGCTGCCCACGGCGATCGTGTCCAATCGTCCGCTGACCTCGATCGACTTCGTGCTCAAGCGCGGCTTTGACATCGCTGTGTCACTGACAGCGTTGCTGATGCTCGCGCCCTTGTTTGTTGCCGTCTCCATCGCCATCGCGTGCGATTCAAAAGGGCCGATCTTTTTTCGGCAGACCCGGCACGGCTACGGGAACAAGGGGATCCGCGTACTCAAGTTCCGAACCATGCACGTCCTCGAGGACGGCAAGGCGTTTCGGCAGGCCACTCGCAACGATCCGAGGGTGACCCGGATCGGCCGCTTCTTGCGCCGGACCAATCTCGACGAGATTCCGCAACTCTTGAACGTGCTGTTTGGTGAAATGTCGGTGGTCGGGCCGAGGCCGCACCCTGTTGCGCTGAACGAAGCGTTCTCGGATCGCATCAAATGGTTCAATCGGCGACATAACATTCGGCCGGGAATCACCGGGTGGGCCCAGATCAACGGCTATCGCGGCGAGACGGACACGATCGAGAAGATGGCGGGCCGGGTCGAGCACGACCTTTGGTATCTCGACAATTGGTCGTTCTTCCTGGACTGCAAGATCATGCTGCTGACGGTGTTCTCTCCGTTGGCCTATCGCGAAGCGCGCTGAGCGCCGCCTTGGCTCCTTCACGCTCTATCTTCACAGTCCACTCTCACGCGGCGCTGCCGGCCATGTTGGACTCGCACGACATTGCATCGCGATCTCCGGAGCCACTCAGCTCCAGGCTGTGGGAAATCCGGGCGCTTGGCCTGCGGTTTCACCCGGTGACAAAACAGCAGCTGCTGGATGAGATTTTCCGGACCCGCGGGCCCGGCGACAAGATGGTGCTTGGCGGCGCCAATCTGCATGGTCTCTACGTCAGCTGTACGGATCCGGAATACGACCGCTTGCTTCAAGCCCCGGACACGCTGGTCATTGTGGACGGCATGCCGGTGGTGCCGGTGTTACGGATGCTGGGCTACAAGGTCGGGCGTCGTCACCGCACCACCTGGCTGGACTGGTTTCCCGATGCGCTGGCGCGTGCCGAGCGGGAAGGCCGCTCCGTGTATATTCTGGGCCATACGCCCGATGTCCTGAAAGAAGGTTTGGCCAAGGCGCGCGCGAAGTGGCCGACGTTGCGGATCGACGGTGCACACGGCTTTTTCAATATCGAAGATGGATCGGCTGAAGCCACGCGCGCGATCGATCGCGTCAATGCATTCAAGCCGGACATCCTGTTTTTGGGCATGGGCATGCCTCGGCAGGAGCAGTTCGCCTATCGCTTCCGCTCAAGAATCGACGCTCCGGTCATCGGATTGGGAGGGGCGGCATTCGCTTATTTTGCTGGTTTTGAGCCGACGCCGCCACGCTGGATGGGGCGAATCGGGCTTGAGTGGCTCTACCGGCTCGCAGCCAGTCCTCGGCGGCTCGCTTTTCGGTATTTGATCGAGCCAGGATTGCTTGCGTTCTTTCTGATTCGGCGCGCCATTCGCATGCCGGGGGCTGGCGCATCGTCCGGACCCGCCAATTAGAGCGGCGACCGGCCGGAATCGAGTTCCACAATCACATTGCCTTGAATGCGAGCAGGCCGCAGCCTGGGGTGTGCGTTTGTGCACTGTGAGCGCGTGCGCCTGTGGATTAATGAACTAGTCAGGGGCCCTCGAACTTATGAAGTCATTATTTTACCCCACATTAAAGCGGTAATTGTTATGATATTTACCGAGGCCGAATTCGCAGATCGTAGTTGGTAATCTGGCCATGACAGCTTGGCAGGCATTCTTCGCAGGCGTTTTCATCTCCACAGTGCCTTCTGTCGTTTTTTTCATATGGATGAGTTTGCGGGCGCCTGAACTCGACGCACGCGGCAGGCGTGTCGAGAGCCCGCGGCAAAATCTCGATGAGGGCAAGTGCTGCTGCGGAGCGCCGCTCGGTCCGGACGGACGCTGCCTCGCACGCTATCCCGCCGAACACGCGGCTTGATTTTCTGCTTGCTCGACCGGCATTCCTCCGGCTGACAACCGCACGAATTCCAGCTTTCAATCGAAGGGAATGCTTGTGCTTGAGCGTGGCCGTCAGGCCGAGTGCCCGGTCTTTTGCAACACGCCGATCCGTGTAGCCTTGTAGCCGCGCTCCAGGATCGCCTGCCACCAGGACCGATTGTCGAGATACCACTGCACAGTCTTTGCGAGTCCGCTCTCGAAGGTTTCCACCGCCCGCCAGCCGAGTTCGCTTTCGAGCTTCGCGGCATCGATAGCGTAGCGCCGGTCGTGACCTGGCCTGTCCGCTACAAATGAGATCAGCCTTTGACGCGAACCGTGGGATGACGGCTCGAGCCGGTCGAGCAATTCGCAGATTGTCGTGACCACGTGCAAATTGGTCCGCTCGTTGCGGCCGCCAATGTTGTAAGTCTGGCCGATACGCCCGCGCTCCAGCACCAGCGTCAGTGCGCGCGCATGGTCCTCGACATAAAGCCAATCGCGAATGTTTCGGCCATCGCCGTAAACCGGCAAGGGGTCCTCGGCGAGGCCCTTGATGATCATATGGGGGATCAGTTTTTCCGGGAAATGATAGGGGCCGTAATTGTTCGAGCAGTTCGTCAACAACGTGGGTAGCCCGTAGGTCTCGCGCCAGGCGCGAACCAGGTGGTCTGATGAGGCCTTCGAGGCGGAGTAAGGCGAGTTCGGTGCATAAGGCGTCGCTTCATGGAATAGGCCATGATCGCCAAGCGAGCCATAGACCTCGTCGGTCGAGATGTGATGGAAGCGGAATCGTGTCTGAGCCGGATGGTCGAGCCCGCGAAAATAGCGCAGCGCCTCCTGCAACAGCGTGAAGGTGCCAACCACGTTGGTCTGGATGAATTCGGCAGGCCCGTCGATTGAGCGGTCGACATGGCTCTCGGCCGCGAGATTCATGACTGCCGCGGGACGATATTGATCGAACAGATTGCGCAGGCCGCGCGCGTCGCAGATGTCGACCTTTGCAAAGCGATAGCGTGGATGATCGACAGCCTGCGGGATCGACTCCAGGCAGGCCGCATACGTGAGCTTATCGACGTTGACGACGCTGGCATCGGTTTCGTCGAGCAGATGACGAATCACCGCGGAGCCGATGAATCCGGCTCCGCCAGTGACGAAAATCACATCGCCTTTGAACCGCATCTCAAGGCTCCGCGCGGCGGTTCTTTGCAAAACCCCGGCAGATTGTCATCAGGTATTCGCCGTAGCTGCTCTTGGCGCAGCGCAGCGCAAGCTTTTCGAACTGATCCAGAGAAATATAGCCGAACCGCAGGGCAATTTCCTCCGGGCAGGCCACGCGGACGCCTTGGCGCTGCTCGAGGATCTGGACGAAGTGGCTCGCCTCGACCAGCGATGCATGGGTGCCGGTGTCAAGCCAGGCGAAGCCGCGGCCCAGCACTTCGACGTGGAGCTCGCCGCGCTCCATATAGGCGCGATTGACGTCGGTGATTTCGAGCTCACCCCGGGGCGAAGGCTTCAGGCTCGCCGCAATCTTCACCACCTCGTTGTCGTAGAAATAGAGACCAGTGACCGCAATATTCGACTTCGGATGTGCCGGCTTTTCCTCGATCGACTTTGCCAACCCGGCTGGGTCGAGCTCGATGACGCCATATTGCCCAGGCGTGCTGACGGCATATCCGAACACGGTTGCACCCTTGGTGCGCGCGCTGGCGCGGACCAGAATATCCACAAGGCCGTGGCCATGAAAGATGTTGTCGCCCAGCACCAGAGCCACGGAATCTTGCTTGATGAAATTGGCGCCGACGATGAAGGCGTCGGCAAGGCCGCGTGGCTGCTCCTGCTCGGCGTAGGAAAACTGGAGCCCAAAATCCGAGCCGTCACCCAGGAGCCGCTGGAATAGCGGTTGATCCTGGGGCGTGGTGATGATCAGGATTTCGCGAATGCCGGCATACATCAGAGTCGCAAGCGGATAGTAGATCATCGGCTTGTCGAACACCGGGAGCAGCTGCTTCGAGACAACGGTCGTAACCGGGTAAAGCCTAGTCCCGGAGCCGCCAGCGAGAATTATTCCTTTCATCCCGCCCACCAAGCCTGCAGCTAATCCCTATGTTTCCCGATAGCCTTACACCGATTCGCGTTGTATGGCTCCTCGCGCCGGGGCCGCGTGCCTCGTTGACGAGAACCGGATGGACACGATCGAGACGGCGATTCCTGGCGTATTGATCGTCCAGCCGAAGCTGTTTGGCGACAACCGGGGGTTTCTGACCGAACTGTTTCAGAGCGACCGCTATGCCAAGGCGGGGATGCCGCGCAGCTTCGTCCAGGATAACCTGTCGCGTTCCTCCCGCAACGTGCTTCGAGGGCTTCATATTCAGAACCCCAACCCGCAGGGTAAGCTCCTGACGGTGCTGAGGGGAGCCATCCTGGACGTGGCGGTTGATGTTCGCCTGGGGAGTCCGACATTCGGGAAACACGTGGCCGTAGAACTCAGCGAGGAAAATCGGCGCCAGTTCTGGATTCCACGCGGCTTTGCGCATGGCTTCATCGTGAAGTCCGACAGCGCTGACGTGTTTTACAAGTGCGATAATCTCTACAGTCCGGCCGATGAGCTCGTCGTCAAATGGGACGATGTCGCTCTTGAAATTGAATGGGGCTGTTCATCGCCGCAACTGTCGCTGCGTGACCAAACAGGATTGCCCTTGGCGGAGCTCAAAGGGAAGCTGCCGACGCTTGACGCAATCCGGAGCTCTTAACGGACATCAATCGAGCACTCGCGCCGGCCTCGATGCGAATTTTGGTGACAGGCATTTCCGGACAAGTCGGTGGCGCGCTGCTTCCGCTCTTGCGGGCGCACGATGTCATTGCGGCGGACCGCGCGACGCTCGATCTCGGCAAGCCTGAGAGAATCGGCGACGTGCTCGATCGTCTGGCGCCGGAGTTCATCATCAACCCGGCGGCCTACACCGCCGTCGATAAGGCCGAGGACGAGCGCGACGTCGCCATGCGGGTGAATGCCGAAGCGCCCGGTGCGATCGCGCGTTGGGTGCAGGCTCGAGGCGTGCCGTTCATTCACTTCTCCACCGACTATGTCTTCGATGGCAGCGGAGCGGCGCCCTGGTGCGAGACCGACGCCGCCCGTCCGCTGTCGGTGTATGGCTCAAGTAAGCTTGCCGGCGAGAACGCAATCCGCGCCGCCGGCGGCAATTCACTCATCATTCGGGCCTCATGGGTTTATGCCGCGCGCGGCGTCAATTTTTTACGCACCATCTTGCGGCTCGCGCAGGAGCGGAAGGAGCTGCGCATCGTCGACGATCAAATAGGAGCGCCGACCTCGGCGTCCGCCGTGGCCGAGGCCGTTGCCACCTTGATTTCCGGCGGGCAGCAGCGCTTTGCGATGAGTGTCGCGAAGACGAATGGCATCCTGCATCTGGCGGCATCGGGGGAAACGAGCTGGTACGGCTTTGCCAACGCCATCATCGAGGGCCTGAAAGCTCGTGGCGTGCCGCTCGCGGTGGAACGCGTGGTCGCAATTCCGAGCGAAGCCTACCCCACGCGCGCCATGCGGCCCCGTAACTCGCGGCTTGATCTGATGCGCATGCGGGGGCTGTTCGGCGGCAGCTTGCCGGGTTGGCGAGACATGCTGGACTTGGAGCTGGATAAGCTCGCGGCCGAACTGTCTGCGACACGCTCCCTGCCGCCAGGCTAGGCAACGATCCCGCGGTCGCGAAGCGCCATCAGCACCTGATCGGCCAACTCGGCTGCTTCTTTCCCGGCCGTGTGCAGATGGACGTCAGGCCGCTCCGGCGCCTCGTAGGGCGCGTCGAAGCCGGTAAAGTTTTTGATTTTCCCGGCGCGGGCCTTGGCATAGAGGCCTTTCGGATCGCGTCGGATGCACTCGTCGATCGATGTGTCGACGAACACTTCGAGGAATTCGCCATCGCTCACCAGCCCCCGCACCATCTCTCGCTCGGCCCGATAGGGTGAGATGAACGAGCACAGAACGACCAGTCCGGATTCGGTCATCAGCTTTGCCACCTCGCCGACGCGGCGGATGTTCTCAACGCGATCGGCTTCGGTGAAACCGAGGTCGCGATTGAGCCCGTGACGCACGTTGTCGCCGTCGAGCATCATGGTGTGGTGACCGGCCTCGTGCAGCTTCTGCTCGACAAAGTTGGCTATGGTCGATTTGCCGGCGCCTGAGAGTCCCGTGAACCAGATGATCGCCGGGCGCTGGTGCTTGAGCGCCGCGCGCTGAGCCTTCCCGATCAGCAGCGGCTGCCAGTGGATGTTGGCGCTCCGCCGCAGGCCAAACGAGATCATGCCGGCGCCGGCTGTCTGGTTCGTGAAACGGTCGATGATGATGAATGCGCCGGTGTGGCGATTCTGCTCATAAGGATCGAAAGCCACCGGTACGCCGGTGGAGAGATTGCAGAAGGCGATGTCGTTGAGTCCAAGCGTGTTGGCGGCCAGATGCTCCCGGGTGTTGACGTCGATCTTGTATTTGATCGCGGTCACCGTGATCGGAGTGGTTTTGGTGCCGATGCGGGCCAGATAAGACCGGCCTGGCACCATCTTGTCTTCGCTCATCCAGATCAGATGCGCGGCAAACTGGTCGGACACCTCCGGCAGCTCCGTCGGACCAACCAGGAGGTCGCCGCGGGCGACGTCGGTCTCGTCGGTCAGCGTGATGGTGACGGCCTCGCCGGTTTCAGCCGAGTCCAGCGCGCCTTCATACGTCAGGATTTCCTTGACGTGCGTGAGCTTGCCCGAGTTTGCGACGACGATTGGGTCGCCCACGTTGATCGAGCCGGACACCGCAGTGCCGGCATAGCCGCGAAAATCGAGATTGGGCCGGTTGACCCACTGCACCGGAAAGCGGAACGGCTTTTCGGCTGCATTCGCTTCGACGTCGACGGTTTCGAGGTACTGGATCAGGGCTGGGCCGCGGAACCACGGTGTGTTCTCGGAAAGCTCGGTGACGTTATCCCCGTAGCGAGCCGACATCGGAATCGGCATGATCGTGGTGAAGCCGAGCTGCGAGGCGAAGGCTGTATAATCACTGACAATGCGTTCAAACGTGTCTTTGCTGTAGCCAACCAGGTCGATCTTGTTGATCGCGGCTACGACGTGACGAATGCCAAGCAGGGAGCAGATCAGCGAATGCCGCCGGGTCTGCATGAGAACGCCCTTGCGGGCGTCGATCAGGATGACGGCGAGATCGGCCTTCGAAGCGCCGGTCGCCATATTGCGAGTGTACTGCTCGTGGCCCGGCGTATCGGCGACGATGAACGAGCGCCTCGGCGTCGTGAAGAAGCGGTAAGCGACATCGATAGTAATGCCTTGTTCCCGCTCGGCCTCGAGCCCGTCGACGAGGAGAGCGAGATCGATCTCTTCACCCGTCGTGCCGTGTTTGGCCGAATCCCTGGCGAGCGTGGACAGTTGGTCCTCGAAGATCAGTTTGGAATCGTGGAGCAGGCGACCGATCAGCGTCGACTTGCCATCATCGACCGAGCCGCATGTCAGAAACCGCAACAGGTCTTTGGCAGGAGCCTCGGCCCGGGCGGCCTGGTTCAGAACGTCAAGCATCAGAAATAGCCTTCGCGCTTCTTCCTCTCCATCGACGCAGCCTCGTCGGTGTCGATCAGGCGGCCCTGCCGCTCCGAGACACGAGCCGTTTTCATTTCGGCAACGATAGCCTCGACGGTGTTCGCGTCAGATTCGATCGCGCCGCTGAGCGGATAACAGCCCAGCGTGCGAAAGCGAACGAGCTTCATCTGCGGCTTCTCACCGGGTTCAAGCGGCATGCGATCGTCATCGACCATGATCCAGGTGCCGGACCGCTTCACCACCGGCCGCTCCTTGGCGAAATAAAGCGGCACCACCGGAATTTCTTCCAGCATGATGTAATGCCAGATGTCGAGCTCGGTCCAGTTCGACAGTGGGAATACGCGGATCGTCTCACCTGGCTTGATTCGGTTGTTGAACAGATTCCAAAGCTCTGGACGCTGATTGCGCGGATCCCAGGTATGGCCTTGCGAGCGGAATGAGAAGATGCGCTCCTTGGCGCGACTCTTCTCCTCATCGCGCCGCGCACCGCCGAAGGCGGCGTCGAAGCCATGGAGGTCGAGCGCCTTCTTCAGCGCCTCGGTCTTCATCACGTGAGTGTGCACCGAAGAACCGGACGCGATCGGGCTGATGCCGCGTTCGACGCCCTCCTGGTTGATGTAGACGATCAGCTTGAGGCCAAGCCGTTTCGCGGTGTCATCGCGAAATTTGATCATGTCGCGAAACTTCCAGGTGGTGTCGATATGCATCACCGGGAAGGGCAGTGGTGCCGGATGAAACGCCTTGATGGCAAGATGCAGCATCACGCCGGAATCCTTGCCGATCGAATACAGCATCACCGGATTTTTGAATTCGGCGATCACCTCGCGCATGATCTCGATCGACTCGGCTTCGAGCCGTCGGAGATGCTTGGGCAGTGTTCGAGCGGCAGCAATTGTCGGCACGTGGAGCACGGGAGTTACCCTGGCGATGGTCAATCGGCTGCTAGGCGTACTGGGTCTAGGTTCTCTTTGGAGATCACAAGCTGGGCGCACGCCCCCAGGCGATAAAGCCGCTGTTCCGAAATTTATCGGCTGTCTTCCCATAGCACAGCGGTGTGCCATCGAGCGCGAGCACGCAGCCCCCAGCCACCGTCAAGATTGCCTGTCCAGCCGCAGTATCCCACTCCATCGTCGGCGAAAACCGCGGGTAAACGTCAGCCTTGCCGTCCGCGAGCGTACAGAACTTCAACGACGAGCCCGCCGAGCAGAACTGTTTGATAGCCCGTTCATCGAGCCACTGCTTGGTCGTAGAATCGAGATGTGAGCGGCTGGCGACCGCACGGAGTCCGTCGTGCGGGACCGGTGCTGTTGAAAGCCTTCGCATCGCTTCCAGCTTGGGTATCGCTTCGCCGAGCTTGACCTCGGCGTGGTAAGCCTCGTTGCCCGCGATATACAGCTGCGATGTGGCGGGCGCGTAGATCACACCGGCCACCGGTCGCGCTGCCTCGATCAGCGCGATGTTGACCGTGAACTCGTCGCGGCCAGCGGCGAATTCGCGAGTCCCATCGAGCGGATCGACAAGGATGAAGCGGTCCGGAAGCGGATCGACCTCATGCAGATCGAAGGCTTCCTCGGTAATCACAAGCGCGCCGCAAGCGATATCCGGAAGTCTATCCCGAATGAATTGGTCGGCGACGAGGTCGGCCTCCGTCACCGGAGAGCCATCGGCTTTACGTCGAGCGGGACAGCCTTTGTCCCTTGCCTTCATGATGAGCTGGCCGGCCTCGACCGCGATCGCTCCGAATGCAAGTGCGAGTTGATTGTAGTCGACCACCTGCCGGGTCCGTTGTTCGAAGCGTGCTCTATCTACCCTGGATATGCTTATAGCCGGTACCCGAGTGAGCCTCCATTCCATATCGTTTGAGGAAGTTGGGAAAAATGCGCTGAAAAATTCCGGAATTTGTGTCTCTCATCACATTCTCGACTTTTGCGTCCCGATACTTTCCCTGCGCCGGATCGAGTTTGACCCCGGGGCATCCGGCGCTCCATGGGGCAAGTGAAGCGGATATCAGATGGCTCGGGGCGATCAGAACGGGAGCCGGTCGGTGCCAGCGCGCATTCGTGATTTTTTGCGCGATAAGCCAGGTCAGGTTTACTGCGACACCTGTATTCAGGAACTGCTTGGCCTGAAGTGGCGGCAACAGGCGCAATTGATCACCGCGACTCTCGGCGTAACCTCCGAATTCCAGCGTGGCCGATTGGTTTGCTCAAGCTGCCACCAAACGAAGCACGGCATTAGCGCTCGGAGCGAGCAATCTGACCTCTGCTAAAAGCTGCGTTCATCAGGTTTGCCTGCGGAAACGCCAGCGATTTTACCTCCCATTTACCAAATCTGGCCAATTCATAGATGGCCATGAGGCGAATCGGCTTCCCCGGCAAGTTCCGTATCGGCGCAAAACTCGGTTTTTGCGTCGCGGTCGGTATTTTGCTGGTCGCCGTCATGATCATCGGCGAGCAGATCAACAGCCGCGCAATCGAGCATCTCGTGTCGGGCGCCGACCGCCAACGCGAGATCGTTACCGAGAGCATCATGACCGAGGTCGCGATGCAGTCGGCGCAAATCACCGGGCGTGATCTGCGCAAGGCGCAGACGATCGAAGAAACCAATCACCTTGCTGCCAAGCTCGACGAGATCGCCGCCGCGGTCCATGAGCGTCTCGATCGATTGCGCTCGCTGACCTACGACGCCGAGGCCAAAGCGCAGTTCGACAAGATCGAGGGCCTGACGCTGGAATATGTCGCGGCGCTTCGCGAGATCGAAGCCAAGCAGACCGAAATCCTATCCTCTTTCAAAAGCCTCGACCAAACCGAGGCGGCCTGGGCGCGCGGCATTCTGCGCCTTGTGAATTCGCCGGCTTTCGAGCTCCTGGCAAATGTCAGGAACGTCGAGACGCTCATCACCGAGGCAGAGTCCGCCTTCAAAGATGCGCGCACCTCGACCTGGCGCTATTTCGTCCTGAGCGAGGCGGCCCAACGCTACAAGATCACGGTCGCGGCCGAACAGGCGGTGCAGAAGCTCAACTATGCGCGGCGGGACGCCGCGGACAAATCACTGTCCGAAGGCATCGACAAACTCGCGGCCATGGTTGCCGAATACACCGGGACGCTCAAATCCACGACCGATGCCATCGAGGCGCAGAACCGGATCCAGACCGATCGGGCCAATGTCGCGGAGGCCGCAGCACGCGGCGCGCTGGAACAGGCCATCGCCAACGCGGCTCATTACAGTGAGCAAGCCGGCCTCGCCGCCTCGGCGGGGCTCGCTCGGGCCGAGAGCATGCGAATCGTGATCGGCGCAATCGTGACCTTCCTGTTGCTCGGCACGATGATCTATTCTTCGGTCGCCATCGGCCGGCCGATCCGCAGGATCGGCGAAGTGCTGATGCAGCTTGCCGGCGGCGACAAGGCGGTGCGGATTCCTTACACCAAGCGCAGCGACGAGATCGGCGACACCGCTCGCGTCGCGGACGTGTTTCGCAGCAACATGATCCGCATGGAGCTGATCGAAAGCGAGCAGAAGGTGGCCGCCGAACGCATGCGCAGCGAGCAAAAAGCCGAGATGCGCCAGCTCGCCGACACCTTTGAGGCCACGGTAGGCGGTGTCGTCAACACCGTGTCGTCCACATCGATCGGGCTCGAGACTGCCGCCGCCACTCTCACCCAGGCTGTATCGTCAACGCGCGGGCTTTCGGTGATGCTTGCAGCCTCGGCGGAGCAGGCCGCCAACAATGTGCAACTCGTGTCGCAGGCCGCGGACGAAATTTCCGCGTCCGCCAGCGAGATCAATCGCCAGGCGCAGGAATCGAGCGGCATTGCCCGCCAGGCCGTCCAGCAGGCCCACAGCACCGACGCCCGGATGTCGGAGCTTGCGGCGGCCGCGAGCCGGATCGGCGACGTGGTCAAGCTGATCAGCGCCATTGCGGCGCAGACCAATCTTCTGGCGCTCAACGCCACCATCGAGGCTGCGCGAGCGGGTGAGGCCGGCCGCGGCTTCGCGGTGGTCGCATCCGAGGTCAAGATGCTGGCGCAGCGGACCAGCGAGGCCACCAACGAGATCGGCGAGCAGATTTCCGGGATTCAGTCGGCCACCGAGGAATCGGTTGCCGCGTTGAAGGGCATTGGCGCAACCATCGTCCGCCTCTCCGAGATAGCCTCCGCGATCGCTTCGTCGGTGGAGGCCCAGGACGTGACCGCGTTGCAGATTTCCAACAACGTCAAACAGGCGGTGCGGGGCGCGCGACAGGTCACTGCCGGTATCTCCGACGTCAACAAAGAAGCGTCCAACACGGGATCGGCGTCTGAAGGCGTTCTTGAATCAGCGCGCGCGCTGTCTGAGGAGAGCAACAAGCTCCGGCTCGAAGCCAACAAGTTCCTCGCCACCGTACGCGCGGCTTGAGGCCCTGTGATTAGGCCTCCGGCGCCGCATCACGCCGAGCGCGTCGATGATTTCCGCTATTTCCGGCGGGCTTACCGGCCGGCGCGAGCCATCGTAACGGCGATTTCGGAAATCTCGCTGCCGGGCGAGCGGATCGCCACGCTCTGGCTGTTGCCGCGCGTGGCGATTGAAATCGTCGCGGTGACGCCGACCGCAGACGCCTGCGCCGTGATGCTGCTGGCGTTGGCTCGGCCCGTGAGCTGGCCATAAACCTGCCGCGAGCTTTCGTTCCACGAGCCGGAGATGTTGCCGTTTTGGTAGGTGACGTCGCTTGCCAGCTCGAACTTGTAGCTGTCGCTGGCGCAACGCAGGCTGATCGTCAGCGTCGTCCCGGTTTCGCCAGCGCGGTAAGTGCCGCGGCAGCGGATACGCTCGCTGGAGCCATTCTGAACCGTGATCTTGCCTTGGCCGGCCCAGCTTCCCGCCAGATGGGCGAACGGAGTTTCCGCGGCAACCGCGGCACCGTTCGTAAAGATGCCGAAGCTCAAGATCGCGGCGATCAGGCCAGTCTTGAGCCCAGCCTTCAATATGTTCGATGGGGAAGTCTCGGAATCGGATGAATTGGAATTCGATTGAATCATGGATCAGCCAATCGCGCGGTCCTTGGGCCTTGCGTTTTAAGCGAAGGTTTCGTCCGCGGTTCCCTGGTGTTGCGTGTCGCCCGACGGCGTCGAATGGGCAAAAATCTACGCGGCCGTCGGTTGCTTGGTGCGGGCCTTGTTGTCTCGGATTTCAGTCAGCTTCTGGTCGACGTGACGCGAAAATACGTACTGAGCAGGCCTCTGGCGATCGAGCGAAATTTCGGGCGCCATCTCGCCTTCGGTCTTGATGCCGCCAACCGCGTTGGCCAGCGCCTTGAGCGGGTGCTTGAAGGTGTCCTGCACGGCCGTGGCCTCGAAGCCCGAATGGACCATGCAGTCGGCGCACTTCTCGTAGTTGCCGACGCCGTAGGCGTCCCAATCGGTGCTCTCCATCAGCTCCTTGAAGGTCTTGGCGTAGCCTTCGCCGAGCAGATAGCAGGGCTTTTGCCAGCCGAACACGGTGCGGGTCGGATTGCCCCACGGCGTGCAGTGATAGGTCTGGTTGCCGGCCAGGAAGTCCAGGAACAGGCCGGACTGGCTGAACGACCACTTCTTGCCGCCATTGCCGCGCTTGAAGATGTCGCGGAACAGCTGCTTGGTGGTCTGGCGGTTGAGGAAGTGCTGCTGGTCCGGCGCGCGCTCATAGGCGTAGCCCGGCGACACGGTGATGCCGTCGACGCCCATTGCCATCACTTCATCGAAGAACTTTGCCATCCGCTCCGGATCGGCATTGTTGAACAGCGTGCAGTTGATGTTGCAGCGGAAGCCCTTGGCCTTGGCGGCCTTGATGGCGGCGACCGCGCGATCATAGGTGCCGGCCTGACAGACCGATTTGTCGTGGTCTTCCTTGTCGCCGTCCAGGTGCACCGACCACACAAAGTAGGGGCTCGGCTCGTAGTCCTTCATGCGCTTTTCCATGAGCAGCGCATTGGTGCAGAGATAGACGAACTTGCGGCGGGCAATGATGCCCTTGACGATGGTCGGCAGCTCCTTGTGCAGCAGCGGCTCGCCGCCGGCGATCGAGACCACCGGCGCGCCGCACTCGTCGACGGCGGTGAGCGCGTCCTCGACCGAGATGCGCTGGTTCAAGATCTCGTCCGGATAATCGATCTTGCCGCAGCCGGCGCAAGCCAGGTTGCAGCGGAACAGCGGCTCCAGCATCAGCACCAGCGGATAGCGCTTCCGTCCCGACAGATGCTGGCGGATGAGGTAGCTGCCGACGTGAACTTTCTGAAGAAGGGGAATGCCCAAAATGACCGCCTGATTTCGCTGGAGTTGGGTTTGCCGGGTCAGACCATCACGTTGAATGCTCTGGCCCGTGAGGGCCGGAAGGCTCCTGTCCAAAGCCGGTGGGGTCAAACGACCGCGGCGCGGCATAACCCTTGATATCTAGCATTTTGATCCCGGGGCGCAATGGCAGCGCCGCCACACGGAACCGGTTTGAAGGCGATCCTGGGATAACGGCCGGAAGGACGCCCAGGCACGGCGAAAACGCGTCCGAATGGCATGCGCCATGCTTGTAACGGGGTTGGATGTGTGTCGAAACGGTCGACAGCGGCTGCCCTTTGTGTGACATAGCCGCCGCAGCGGGTCGGCGGGGTGGGGGAGCGTAGACCTCGGCAAGTAACGAGGAACGGTCCTTTCATCTTCGGATTTGGCTTTATGGTCCAGTCACTTCGGCTCCTCCGTCAGCGCCGCCTCGCGGCCCAGAACCTGACCCGCGATCCGGTACGGCGCGTGGCTCGCGCTCAGCTTTGGATTGCATGCTCACACGATATTGACGGCCATCCGTAAGGCCCGGCTTGCGGGCCAAGCCATTATCGGGAACTCCGGTTTGGACTTATGAATAAGAAAGATTCGGCATGCAATTTCACCCCGAGGCGCTCGCTGGACGCGACCCGGCAGAGCCATGAATCATGTTGGTAACTGCCGTCACACGCCTCGTTGAGTTTTGCAGCCGCTACGCCTGGGCCGTGATCGTCCTTGCCGCGGTTATCGCAGGCGGCTCGGGCGTCTATGCGACGCAGCACTTTGCCATCACCACCGACATCAATAATCTGCTCGCGCCAAACCTCGAATGGCGGAAGCGGGAGAGGGCTTATGACGCGGCCTTTCCGGGCTCGGTCAATTCGATTCTGATCGTCGTCGACGCCCCGACGCCGGAGCTTGCCACCGAGGCGTCCTCGTTGCTGGCGGGCAGGCTTGAAAAGCAGCCTGCGCTCTTCAAATCGGTCAAGCCGCTGGATCGCGATCCGTTCTTCACCAAGAACGGCCTGTTGTTTCAATCCGAGGCCGAACTCGCCGACACCACGCGTGGTCTGGCTTCGGCCGGCCCGATCATCGGTGCGCTGGCCAGCGATCCATCGCTGCGGGGGCTGACCCGCGGTCTTTCCTTCGGATTGCTCGGCGTGCAATCCGGCGGCCAGAAGCTCGACGAGGTGGTGCGGCCGCTGTCGATGTCGGCGGACACGATCGACAAGGTGCTGGCCGGCGAGCCGGCAAGCTTCTCGTGGCACCAGCTCCTGAGCGGCAAGGCGCCACAGCCGAAGGATCTGCGCCGGATGATCGAGGTCCTGCCGGTGCTCGACTATGCCGCGCTGGAGCCCGGCGAGGCGGCGAGCGAGGCAATCCGCAAGACCGCCGCCGATCTGAGGCTGGCAGAGGACTTCCGCGCGCGGGTGCGTCTCACCGGACCGGTGGCGATGGCCGATGAGGAATTTGGCACCATCAAGGAAGGCGCATTGGTCAATTCGGTGGCCACCATTCTGGTGGTGCTGGTGATCCTGTGGCTCGCGCTGCGCTCGGGTCGGATCATCGTTGCGGTGTTCCTCAACCTGTTTGTCGGCCTCGTCGTGACCGCGGCGCTTGGCCTGATCGTGGTCGGCGCGCTCAACCTGATTTCGATCGCCTTCGCGGTGCTGTTCGTGGGTCTCGGCGTCGACTTCGGCATTCAATTTGCCGTTCGTTATCGTTCGGAACGTCACGAGAACGCCGATCTGCGTGGAGCCCTGTCGAGCACGGCGCGCAAGATCGGCGCGCCGCTGACGCTTGCGGCCGCGGCCGTCGCGGCAGGCTTTCTGTCTTTCGTGCCGACGGATTACCGCGGCGTGTCCGAGCTTGGCCAGGTCGCCGGCTTGGGGATGCTGATCGCTTATTTCACCAGCCTGACGGTGCTGCCGGCTCTGCTCACCATCTTCAAGCCGCCGGGCGAGCCGGAGGAGGTCGGCTATCGTATTTTCGCTCCGGTCGACCGTTTCCTCGAACGGCATCGCATCGCGGTGGTCGGCGGCACGGCTTTGGTCGCGATTGCCGGGCTGCCGTTGCTGGCCCACCTGCATTTCGACTTCAATCCGGTCAACCTGCGCAGCACGAAGGTGGAATCGGTCGCGACCTTCCTCGACCTGCGCAACGATCCGACCGTCGCCGTGAATGCGATCAACGTTCTGGTGCCGAATCTCAAAGATGCCGAGGCGACCGCGGAGCGTCTGAAGAAAATTCCGGAAGTCGATCAAGTCATGACTGTCGCGAGCCTCATCCCGGCCGATCAGGACAGCAAGCTTGCGATGATCCGCGGGTTGGCGCGACAGCTTCAGCAACCGCTGTCGGCCGAAGACGGCGCGCATGCGCCGTCCGACGCGCAGAATGTCGCGGCGCTGCAGGGAACTGCGGACATGCTCACGCGGCTTGCCGCGTCGGCCAGCGGAAGCGGTGCAAATGCGGCCAATCGTCTTGCCGCCAGTCTGACGAAGCTCGCACAGGCCGACAAGGCGAAGCGCGATGCAGTCGAAACCGCTTTCATCCTGCCGCTGCGTGTCGCGCTCGGGGAGCTGCGCGACTATCTTCAGGCCGCTCCCGTGTCGGTCAGCAATCTTCCAGAGAGCGTGCTGCGGCAATGGGTCTCGGCCGACGGCCGCATGCGCGTCCAGGCGATCCCGAAGGGCGATCCCAACGACAACGACACAATGCAGCATTTCGGTCGCGCCGTGCAGGCGCAATTCCCGGAGGCCGTTGGCACCCCGATTTCGCTGCTCGAATCCGGCCGCACCATCGTGAACGCGTTCATCATGGCGGGCGGCTTTGCGCTGGTGTCGATCGCGATTCTTCTGTGGATTGTGCTCAAGCGTTTCGGCGACGTGCTGCTGACGCTCATTCCGCTGCTGGTCGCAGGCGTGATCACGCTCGAGGCCTGCGTGCTGATCGGCATGCCGCTCAACTACGCCAACATCATCGCGCTTCCGCTGCTGCTCGGCGTCGGCGTCGCCTTCAAGATCTACTACATCATGGCGTGGCGGGCCGGTCAGACCGATCTCCTGCAATCGAGCCTGACCCGCGCCGTGATCTGGAGCGCGCTCACCACGGCGACGGCCTTCGGCAGCCTGTGGCTGTCGAGCCATCCGGGCACGTCCAGCATGGGCAAGCTTCTGGCCCTGTCGCTGGTCACCACCATGTTCGCCGCGGTGCTTTTCCAGCCGGCCCTGATGGGCAAGCCTCGCACCGTGGCGGCGCCCGAGCCCGTTAAGGAGCCGGAGCAGGTCAAGGCCTCCGAGCCGGCACAGGTTTGAACGCTCCGGCTTGAACCAAATCGTGGGGAATCCCGACAGATACGTTACAGGCGGGCCGTCCGGCCCTAAAGCTTCTCGATTCGAACCCTTGCGGGACTGCACCCCAAATGGGAACTTAGTTAAGGTTTTGTGGAACTTTTTTTCGTAGGTTGGATTGATTGGTTTCGAGCATGGGCGGGGGCTTGTTGAAATCATTCAGTTGGAGCGGGTCAAACCGCCACAGCTAGGCTGGGGCTGCCGCACTGTCTGCGGCAAGTTGGTGCTGAGCAATGAATCCCTCTGATATCGATCTGAAGATGATGCGGCGCTGTGTTGAGCTGTCGGCGGATGCCGTCCGCGCTCATGAGATGCCGTTCTCCTGCGTGATCTGCCGCGACGGCGAGGTCGTCGTGGAGACCACCAACCGCGTTTCTCGCGACGCCGACGTCACCCGCCACGCCGAGATCATCGCAATCTCGGAGGCGCAGCGGGTTCTCGGCCGCAAGGACCTCTCTGACTGCACGCTCTATTCCAACGTGGAGCCGTGCCCGATGTGCTCGTTTCCGATCCGAGAAACGCGCATCCGACGCGTGGTCTATTCGATCAGCTCGCCGATGATGGGCGGCTTCTCGAAATGGGGCGTGCTGAGCGACCAGGAAATATCGGACGTGATGCCGCAGGTGTTCGGCGGCGTGCCGCAGATTTCCGGCGGCCTGATGTATCGTGACGCTGCGGCGGTGTGGCGCAGCTGGAATCCGCTGTTCTGGTTCGGCATCCGAATGCGCGGCTGCCTTGCCGAGTCCAACAACGACGCGATGGCGACCCTGCAAAACGGTGAGCCGCCGCGAAGTCTGTGGAAGCGCTTCGCCGCTTTCGTGACGCAGCCGTTGCCTGGCAGGCGCCCGGTGGAGGCGCGGGTCACGGCATCGCGGCCGCAGGCCAAGATCGTCGCCTGAGACTGCTGCTCGCTGTCGGTCATATCCCCCGAAAGGACGGCGCCGCTTCGCTGGTCTGCGCACCGCGTGTCCTCCGCATCCTTGCAGGCGTGATTCATCGGCCCCTTCAAAGCAGGCGCGGGGCCAGCGCCTCTATTCTTCCTGGTCCCTCACATGAGTGAGGGCGCGGAGCGCCGAGACGGCGCACCTTGGGGGCACCTTTGCGAGAGGTGCCGCGGACCTTTGCGATCAGGTCCGCTCGCCTCCCGGCGCTCCACTTGTGGCGATTTGTTGCGAGGCCACCGTTCGAGATTCGATCGGACCGGCTGGGCTTTCACCCACCATGCTCCAGGGGGCATTTGCGCCCGCTTTCACCCGACCGCGCCCTGCCACTGAAGGCGGCCCCCTCATCGGGGACGGACGATGACCTCACACCCTGGGACGTGGTCACGAGCCACGCCTGCAGGCGCCACACCTCGCTCCGCCAAATAGACGTCCCTAGTCGACGCCCTCAGTGAGCGAGGCAGAATCGCGTCTATACGTGATTTGCGAAAATGCAAAGGGGCATTTCCGAGGCGCTATTTGACCGCGTCGGCGCCGGCCTGCGCGATCTGCGCGTCTTGATGCGACTGTACGCCCGACACGCCGATCGCGCCGACGACGGTGCCGCCGGATACGATCGGCACGCCGCCTTCGGCAACGCTGGCGCCGAAGGTCAGGACACGAAGGCCTATGCCGCCGCCCGCGATCGCATCCTCGAAAACTTTCGTGGGCCTGCGGAATTCAGCCGCGGTCCTGGCCTTGGCTTCGGCGATTCGCACCGACGAAAGCTGCGCGTTGTCGAGCCGGTGTGTCATCACGAGATTGGCGCCGGAATCGACGATCGCAATGGCAACCGCCCAGCCGTTCTTGGTGGCTTCCGCCTCCGCTGCGGCCATCGCCTGCTTGGCTGCGGCAAGGCTGATGGGGACGCCATAAGGCGTGGTGGGTGGGGCGACCTGTTGTGCCATGGCGTTGATGTTCCTTAAGCGGCAGCGGCTTTGAAGCGTGGTGCGAGCACAGTCGATTTCAGCGTGGCGGCCAGCGCCGTCATTTCGTCGTGGGTCAGCGGCGCATAGGGCGGGTAAGGCTCGCCGGCCGGGACGCCGATCAGATTCATCGCGGCCTTCATTGCGGGCGCCAATCCCCGATGCATCCACTTCGACGGAAACAGCGCAAATTGAAGCTGGATCTCGGCGGCGCGCTCGTAGTCCTTCGCGACAAATGCATCGATCACGGCGCGGGCGATCTCGGACCCCGGCGGCGGCATGGTCGCGCCGGAGCCGCCGAGTTGCAGCGTCGCGAGCAGCATCTGCATGGTGGTGAAGTAACGGGCGTGGCCGGCACGGTCGATCTCGACGATGAGCCGCGACACACGGGCGAGGTCGCGCGAGCTCTCCTTGATGAGCTGAACCTGCGGCAGCTTGGCGAGCGCGATCGTATCGGGAATGGACACGTCGGCGCCGGGCCCGGGATTGAGATAGAGCGTGATCGGCAGCTTGGTTTCGCGGCCGATCGCCTCGAAATAGGCGAGCAGATCGGCCTGCGTCGGCGGTCCGGCGAACGGCCGCAACGGCGCCAGCAGCTGGACCGCCGCGGCGCCGAGCCGCTCGGCCTCGTGCGCCAGCGCAATGGCGGTGCGGAACGACGCGTGCGAGATGCCGACCATCACCGGCACGCGGCGGTCGGTGAGTTCGATGGTGCGGCGGATCAGGTTCTTTCGCTCTTCGAAACTCAGGTAAGTATATTCCTGCGTCTCAACCCCAGCCGCGACGATCATCGTGGCGCGGCAATCCTTGACGATGTAGTCGATCTGGCGCGCCAGTGCGGGCTCATCGACCGTAAGGTGCTCGGTGAATGGCGTGAGCGGCGCGACAATCAATCCCGGCTCCGGCATGGCGGTCTCCTTGATCCTTTGCGGTAAGCTTACCGTGGCGGCGTGGCTGCGCGAAACGTCTGTCAATGCATTTGGCAGGCATCTGATATCGCTTCAGCGCGGAGTGGCTTTCGAGACTTGGACTTGATCTTCCAGCCGCAGCCAGCGATTTTGCGCCGCGCAATGATGGCAGGACTGCAAGAACAACGATGTTACTGACAGGGCAGGAATATCTCGAAAGCATCCGCGACGGCCGCAAGGTCTATGTCGGACGCGAACTGGTGGAGGACGTCACCACGCATCCGGCGTTCCGCAACGCCGCGCATTCGTTTGCGATGATCTACGACAGGAAGCGCGCACCTGAGAACCGCGAGGTGATGACCGCGGAGGAGGACGGAGAGACCTTCTCCAGTTACTTCCTGCTTCCGCGCACGCGTGAAGACCTGCACAAACGCTATGAGACGCACCGGCGCATCGCTTCGTGGACTCATGGCCTCCTTGGCCGCTCGCCGGACAATTTTCCGAGCTATGTGACCGGGCTCGTCATGGACCCGGCGATGTTCGATCAGATCCGCCAAGGCTTTGGCGAGAACATCAAGAAATATTATCGGCACATGCGGGCGAACGACATCTTCGCCTCGCACACCGTGACCAACCCGCAGGGCTGGCGGCTGCCGAATCCCAAGGACGCCGAAAAGCGCACACCGCCGACGCTGCGCGTGGTCGACGAGGACGATTCGGGCGTCACCATCAACGGGCTGAAGATGCTCGGCACCGCGACAGCCTTCTGCCACGAGACCTGGTGCGGCAATCTGCAACCCGTCGCGCCCGGACAGGAGAAGGAATCGATCACCTGCGTGGTGCCGCTGAACGCGCCGGGCGTCAGCATCTGGTCGCGCAAGCCCTATGAGAAATACGCGGTCAGCGAGTTCGACAATCCGCTGGCGTCACGCTTCGACGAGAACGACGCCGCGGTGCTGTTCGAAAATGTGAAGGTGCCATGGGAGCGCGTGTTCTGCCACGACAATGTCGAGATGACGCGCGCGATCTATATGCGCACGCCGGGGCATGCCATGGCCAACCATCAGGCCAATGTCCGCTTCCTGGAGAAGCTGAAGCTGATTGTCGGCATCGCCAGCAAGGTCGCCGACATGAACGGCGCACGGAACGTTCCGGCCGTGCAGTTCACGCTCGGCCGGCTCGCCGCGATGGAGGCGACGCTGGAAGGTCTGATCATGGGCCAGATCAACAGCGGCGAGGCGCATCCGAACGGCTATCACACCGTCAACCGTCGCTACGTCTATGCGGCGCTGCATTGGTGCACCAACCATCACTCCGAGATCTGCGACACCGTGCGCGAGCTGATGGGGGCCGGTGTGTTTCAGATGCCGGCCGATGCGTCGGTTCTGGAGGATGAGACGCTGCGCGACACGTTCGAGACCTACTGGTCGGCGCCGGGGCAATCGGCACGGGAACGGATGAAGCTGCTCAACTTGGCCTGGGACCTGCTCGGCTCCGACTTTGCCGGCCGGCACATGCAGTATGAGAAGTTCTATGCTGGGCCGGGCTTCGTCATGAACGGCTATAGCTATCAGACCGGTCCATGGACCGAGTGGGAAGGGCGGGTTGATGACCTGCTCGGAACCTACGATACGACCGCTAAGCCGCACAAATAGCGAGCAATCCGCGACGTTATGACGGCCGCGCCTTGGGCGCGGGGACTGGTCAGGTATGGTGACCCTATGCGATGCTTTTATGAACTGAGGGGAGGTTTTCGAATGGGTATCCGTAATATTCTGCTGTCGACGCTCGGCGCCGTCCTGGCCGCCGGGGCGGTGGCTTTGTCTGGCTCTGCCGCGCAAGCGCAGGCCGACAAGGTTTTCGTCATGAAGCTGTCGACCGCAACCATCAACGATACGCAGCACGAGTGGCTGAAGCGTTTTGCCGCGATGGTCGAGAAGGACTCCAACGGACGGATCAAGCCGGAAATCTATCCGGCGAGCCAGCTCGGCTCGATTCCGCGCCAGATCGAAGGCACGCAATTTGGCTCGATCCAGGCCTGGATGGGCCCGCCGGAATTCCTGGTCGGTGTCGACGAGCGCTTCGAGGCGATGACCGCGCCGGGGCTGTTCACCGATCATGACCAGGTCATGCGTGTGATGTCCAATCCGGACACCAAGAAGATGGTCTATGGGCTCGGAGCGGCGAAGGGACTTCAGGGTTTCGGCTTTGCGACCATGTCGCCGTCGTCGATTCTGACCAAGAAGCCGACGAAGCAACTCTCCGAACTCAAGGGCCAGAAAATCCGCGTGCTGGCGTCGCCGTTCCAGCTCGAATTGATCCGCAGGATGGACGCTTCGCCGATCGCCATGACGTTGGCCGACGTGCTGCCGGGTCTGCAGCAAGGCACCATCGACGGCACTTTGACGAGCCTCATCATCTACACGACCATGCACTACTACGACACGGCCAAGAACGTGATCGAAACCGAGCAGCCGTTCGTCAATTCGATCGCCATGGTGAGCAAGCGCTGGCTCGACACTCTGCCGGCTGATTTGCAGAAGGTGGTTTTTGATGACGGCGAGAAGGTCACCAAGGATTTCAACCCCTTCGTCAAGGAGTTCTGGGCCGCGCAAAACAAAGTCTGGAAGGACAAGGGTGGCGAAACCATCAAGCTGCCCAAGGCCGAGCATGATGCGATGATCGCCAAGATATCGACGATCGGCGACGATATGTCGAAATCGAAGCCAGGCCTCAACCAGACCGTCAAGGCGCTGTTCGAGGCCAAGGCAAAGGCCAACTAAGACGCTGCGGGGATTGCCGCCATCCGCGTGGTGGCGGCGCACTTTCAGGTGGATGGCCATCAAGACGAGGAGGCGGATCAACCGCAGGCGTCTAAATGATCGACAATCTTCTACGGGGCGCGCGTGGGCTCGTTGCCGTCCTCCGGATCCTTGCCGGCGTCCTGCTGGTTGCCAGCGTCCTGCTGAACTTCGCAAACGTCGTAGGACGCTACTTCTTTGGCGACTCGATCTTCTGGGCCGAGGAGATCATGCTGTTCCTGATGGTCGGCTGCGTGTTCTTCGGCAACGGCGTGGTCGCCTGGTCGGGCCGGCAGCTCCGCATGGACGTCATCGTCGGGATGATGCCGCCGTCGCTGCAAAAGTTTTTCGAGCTTTTGTCCGAGCTGATCTTCATCGCGGTCGCGCTCATCATCGTGTGGTTCGCCTGGCCGGTGATCCGCGATCTCTGGGCCTTCGATCAGCGCAGCCAGTCCGCCGAGTTTCCGATGGTCATTCCGCAGGCGCTCGTGCCGATCGGACTGTTCCTGATGGCGCTGCTGGTAATCATCCGCCTGATCACCGGAGGCGACCGCGCGCCTTCGGACACGGTCGGTCATTGATGGCCGGCGAGCAATGATGCGCAGAGCGATCCATCGATGAGTGCAGTTTTCGTCTATTTCGTGTTGCCCGCGATCCTGCTCATTTTCGGGCTGCCGATCTTTCTCGTGCTGCTCGTGACATGCCTCGTCGCGGTGCTGTTCATTGCCGATGTGCCGACGGAAGCCGTGCAGACCTATCTGTTCGGCGGGCTCGACAATTTCCCGCTGCTGGCGGTGCCGTTCTTTGTCTTCGCCGGCGAGATCATGGCCCAAGGCGGCATTGCGCGGCGCATCGTCGCCTGGGTGGTGTCGCTGATCGGTGGCATCCGCGGCTCGGTGGCGGTGACCACCGTTGCAGCTTCCGAGTTGTTCGGCGCGATGGCGCACACCGCGGTCGGCACCGTGATCGCGGTCGGCCGCATGATCTATCCGTCGCTCCGCGAGAATGGCTACAACGAGCGCTTCTCGGTCGGCCTGATCGCTTCGTCGGGTGCGATCGCGGTGGTGATCCCGCCGTCGATCGCCATGATTCTCTATTCGGTGTCGGCGCAGCAGTCGGCGGTGGCGCTGTTCACCGCCGGCATCCTGCCGAGCCTGCTGATTGGCTTTATCGACGCGGCCTACGTGATGGGCTACGCCTGGGCGAAGCGCCTGCCGCTGACGGCACGCGCGCGCTGGGAGGCAATCTGGGCCACCACCAAGGAGGCGAGTTGGTCGCTCGGCACGATCATCGTGATCTTCGGCGGCATCTACGGCGGCGTGTTCACACCGACCGAAGCCGCGGGCGTCGCGGTGATCTACTCGCTGTTCGTCACCATGGTGGTGCATCGCGAGGTCGATTTTCCCAAGCTGTGGAACATCATCAACAGCTCGGTGTTCCTGATCGCGCAGATCCTGATGATCGTGACGGTGGCGGGCCTCTATTCGTGGCTGCTCACCACCAGCGGCATGCCGCAGGCGATCGTCGCGCACGTCCAGTCGCTGCACCTGCCGCCCTGGGCGCTGCTGCTTTCGATCAACGTCATTCTGTTGATCATGGGCAGCTTCCTCGAGCCGCCGGCCGCGATCCTGATCCTGACGCCGCTGCTGCTGCCGCTCATTCAGGCGGTCGGGATGAATCCGATCCACTTCGGCATCGTGATGACGGTCAATCTCAGCATCGGCATGTACACGCCGCCGTTCGGATTGAACCTGTTCGCCTCGCAGGCGGTGTTCCAGACGCCGCTCAGCAACATCTATCGTGGCGTGATGCCGTTCCTGCTGATCAACTTCATCGGCCTGATGCTGATCACCTATATTCCGGCGATCTCGCTGGTGCTGCTCGGGAAATAGGCGCTCTTGTAGGGTGGGCGAAGGCGCGTTAGCGCCGCGCCCACCCGCGTTCCTGCTCGGAGCAAAGACATGGGCATGCCGCTTCGCGGCTTGCCCCCTACGCTTGCTGCTTGGGAAGTAATAAGCTCCGTTTTTCAAGCGTTCAGACTTGGGGGGCAACATGAGACTGATTCATGCGGTAACTTGCGTTGCGATCTGCTTTGCGCTGCAAGCCCATGCGGCCGACGCGCCAAAAGAAAACAAGGGCTTTACGTCGAGCAAAGCCACCATCGTGGATTTGAGTCCTGAGTTTCCGGGAATGAACGGGCGTCAACTGCGGCTGCGGGTGCTGACGATCGAGCCGGGCGGACACATCGGTCTGCACAGCCACAAGGAGCGGCCCGCCGTCGTTTACTTTATGCAAGGCACGGACACCGTCATCCGCGATGACGGCACGTCGCAGACGTTCAAACCCGGCGATACGACAGGCGAGCCCGGCACGACGGTGCATTGGCATCGCAACGATGGAACGGACGCTGTCATTTTGATCACGGCAGATATCGTCAAGCCGTGACGGTTGCCGGCTTCGTCGCGTTCACAGGCGCGTCGGCTGCTTGTAGCAGTGCCGTAGGGTGGGCGAAGGCGCGAAGCGCCGCGCCCACGCGTTTCTTGTTTGGCGTAAAGAACGTGGGCACGCCGCTTCGCGGCTTTGCCCACCCTACAGGGTTACGCAAGCAGCGGCTCAGTAATACTTGTCGTCCGGCGCCTCGATAAAGGGGAACGCGCTCAGCACGTGCGGCGGGCGCACCGGAGGCGCGGCGCGCACATAGGATGGATCGAGTTCGCCGAGCTTGTTCACGCCCGCGAGCCCCATGCAGCGGATCATTTCGTCCTGCAAAAGCTCGAGCACCCGATAGATGCCGTCGCGGCCGGCGGCCGCCATGCCATAGGCGTAAAGCCTACCGACGCAAACCATGTCGGCGCCGAGCGCGATGGCCTTGATCACGTCGGTGCCCCGGCAGAAGCCGCCGTCGACGATGATCTCGGCGCAGCCGTGCACCGCGGCCACGATCTCCGGCAGCATGTCGATGGTGCCGAGCCCCTGATCGAGCTGCCGGCCGCCATGGTTCGACACATAGATCACGTCGACGCCGTGCTCGACCGCGAGCTTGGCGTCCTCCGCGGTGGCGATGCCCTTGACGATCAGCGGCTGTTTGTAGCGCTTGCGAATTTTGTCGAATTGCGCCCAGTCGAGCGAGCTCTGGAACTGCGAGTGCTCGGAGGTGCGCGCCGAGGCCGCGGAATAGCGTTTGGAGATGTCGCGTTCGCGGCGGCTGTAGTGATGCGTGTCGACCGTGAGGCAGAGCGCCCCGAAGCCCGCGGCCACGGCGCGGTCGAAGATCGCCTCGACCCAGGCCTGGTCGCCGCGCACGTAGAGCTGGAAGATTTTCAGCCCTTCGGGGACTTCCTTGGCGGTCTCCTCCAACTCGGGCTTCGACACCGAGCTCTGGAACATCGGAATGCCGAACGAGCCCGCCGCATTGGCGACGGCGGCGGTCGCGGCGGGATCGAAGCGCTCGATGCTGCCGATTGGGGCAAGCGCCACCGGCATCGCGAACTTGCGCTTGAGGAAGGTCGCGCTGGTGTCGGTTGAATTGACGTTGCGCAGGATGCGCGGCCGGAACGCCAGCGAGTCGATGGCCAGCCGATTGCGGCGCAGCGTGGTTTCGGTCTCGGCGCCGCCGATCAGGTAGTCCCAATAGTTGCGGTCGAGCTTGGCGCGTGCCGCCAGCACGATCTCATGCAGATTGAGAAAGCGGGCGCGGACCTCGTCCAGGCCGGACAGCGGTTTGGCGGTAGAGACGTCGTTCATTCTTGTAACCTGTGCTGAAGCTAGGCGGGAATTTGCGCTGGGCCGCCGACTTTAAGCGATGTCAGGATGGCTTCAAAGGCGCCAATCAGGGCCAGCATTTCGTCGGGGGAGACCAGGAACGGGCCGCGACCCTCGACGGCATCGGCGAAGGACTCGGCCAGAGCCTTCAGCGAGTCGACATGCTCGTAGGTGTGGGTCTGCGCGGGCGCGCCGCCGATCATGCTGACGGTGAGCTGGTCTTCGTCGCGGGCCTCGGCCATGCCCTTGGAGCCGAACACGTGGACCCGCCAGATGTTCGGCGCGGCGCGGACCGTGGCCATGGTGCCGGTCGCGCCGGAGGTGAACTGCGCCAGCACGGCGAGGCAATCCCGTGGGTCGGGCGGCGGCTTCTGCTCGTAGAGCTTGGCGTCGACGCTGCGCATCGGGCCGCCGAGATTGATCAGCGCGTCGAGGATGTGGAGGCCTGCGCCGGTCAGGCCGCCGCCGGGCGACTCGTTCGGATCGTCGCGCCAGCCGCCGGCGACCGTGCGGGTCGAATGCTCGTTCGAGTAATGCGCCTCGATATGGATGATGTCGCCGAGCGCGCCGCTCGTGACGAGCTTCTTCAGCTCGCGCATCGAGGCAAAGCAGCGCTTGTTGTTGCCGCTGCCGAGCACGACCTTGGCGTCGCGGCAGGCCGAGACCGCGCGGGCAGCCTCGGCCCGTGTCAGCGCCAACGGCTTCTCGCACCACACCGGCTTTCCGGCGCGGGCGACAGCGCGCACCTGCTCGACATGGAGCGAGTGGGGCGTCGCGAGAAACACGGCCTGGACCTCGGGATTGGCGATCGCGTCGTCGAGTTCGGTCGAGAGCCGGAAGCCGTGTTGCGCGGCGAAGGCGCGGACGTCGTCCGGCTCCTTGCTGACGCCATGAACGAAGCGGATGCGCTGGCTTTTGCCTTGTACGGCGGTGACGAGGGATTTGCCCCAGCGTCCGAGGCCGATGACGGCGGCATTGATCATGTGAAAGCATTCCCCCGGACTTTGGCGTTGCCAATGTCCGGCATTCACGCTGACATGGCAACCGGGTGACCGTGATGGAGTGAAGGTGCCGGGATGAGCAAGAAAACCGTGGGCGTGATCGGGCTCGGCCTGATGGGCGAGGTGCTGGCGGGCCGTCTGATGGCCGCGCGCTTCGGCGTCAAAGGCTACGATGTCGATCCTGCCAAGAACGCCAAGCTCGCCGCGCGGGGCGGGCAGGCCGCGTCGTCGCCGGCCGATGTCGCGGATTGCGACACGATCGCGCTCGCTGTGTTCAACACCGACCAGGTGGAGGAGGTGTGCGAGAAGGCGCTGCTGCCGGTCGCCAAGGCCGGCACGGTCGTGCTCTGCACCAGCACCTGCGATCCCGATCGCATCCAGGCTTTGGGCGAGCGTCTCAAGGGCACCAACATCCGCTTTCTCGAAACGCCGGTGTCCGGCACCAGCGAGCAGGTGCGGGTCGGTGACGGTGTCGGTCTCATCGGCGGCGATCCGAAGACCGCGGACGATGCCAAAGCTGTGCTCGACGCGCTGTTTCCGCGACGCTTCCACATCGGCAAGGCCGGCGATGGCGGCCGCGCCAAGCTCGCGGTCAATCTCATTCTCGGGCTCAACCGCATGGCGCTGGCCGAGGGGCTGACCTTTGCCGAGCGCATGGCGCTCGATCCGAAGGCGTTTCTCGCGGTGGCCCAGGGCTCGGCGTCACAGTCGCAAGTCATGGGCACCAAAGGCCCGAAGATGCTGGCACGGGATTTCGCGCCCGAGGGCCGCGTCAAGCAGACGCTGAAGGACGTGCACATGATGCTCGATCAGGCCGAGCAGCTCGGCCAGGAGCTGCCGATGCTGCGCGTGCATTGCGACGTGCTGGAGTCTTGCGTTCGCGCGGGCGAGGCCGAGCGCGACAACAGCATCATCGTCGAGGAGATTCGAAGACGTCACCGGGCCGTGACTTGACCTTGTGGGAGCCGCCGCGTTTGATCGCGGCCGGGTTGGAACGTCTGTCTAGGGAAAGGTGTTGTCATGCTGACGCTGTTTTACGGTCCGGGCGCTTGCTCGATGGCTTCGCACATCGTGCTGGAGGAGAGCGGCGAGAAATACGAGCCGAAGAAGATGGATCTCGCCAAGGGCGAGCAGCGCAGCGAGGCGTACATCAAGATGAATCCGCAGGGCCGCGTGCCTCTGCTGCAACTCGACAACGGCGACTATCTTTCCGAGAACACCGCGATCCTGCCCTATCTCGGCAAGCGCTTCGGCGCCTGGCCGAAGGACGCCGCGGCCGAAGCAAAAGCGCTGTCGCTGATCGGCTTCTTTGCGGCGAGCGTGCATCCGGCCCACGCCCATGTCGGGCGGCCCGAGCGCTATACGGCCGACCAGTCGGCGTTCCCCGGCATCAAGGAGCAGGGGCTCAAGACCTTCCACGGCTACCTGAAGCAGATCGACGGCATGCTCGCCGGCCGGGAGTGGCTCGGCGATTCGTATTCGGTGCTCGATCCCTATGGCTTCGTGTTCTACACCTGGGGCGTTCGCCGTGAGCTGCCGATGGGCGAGCTCAAGAACTACACGGCGTTCAAGGACCGCATGACCAAACGGCCCGCGGTCGGCCGCGTGCTCGAGGACGAGAAGATCAAGATTTAGCCGCGAGCGACACTCTCTCCGCCCTCATCCTGAGGAGCGGTCCACAGGACCGCGTCTCGAAGGATGGGGGCGGCCTCGCCCTTCGAGACGCGTTGCTACGCAACGCTCCTCAGGGTGAGGCCGGGAGAGAGTGCGTGCTACGGTACTCTGAATCAGCTCTCGTACTTGAACGACAGCGCCACGCGGGTGCGGAACGCCGCGACCTTGCCGTCTTCCACCGTCATGTCCATCTTCGTGACCTCGGCGATCCGCAGATCGCGAAGCGAGTGTGCGGCGGTTTCCACCGCGCGGCGTCCGGCATCCTCCCACGATGTCTTGCTGACACCGACCACATCGACGATGCGGTAGACGCCGCCTTGCTGCTTCTTCGCCATTTCCAGCCTCCCAAGAGTTTGTACTAAGGGTTTGCAGGCGTGCATTGACGAGTGCTTGCACGCCCATCCTAGCTGGGATGGGAGGCCGTCCCAATGGGCCAGGCAGGCGGCTAGAGGGCCTTCTCCTCCTTGAGGACGTCCATGGCAGCGCGGTGGGCCTCGTTGGCAGCGGGGATGCCGCAGTACAGCGCGACCAGCAGTAGGATCTCGCGGATTTCCTCGGGCGAGCAGCCGTTCTTCAGCGCGCCCTTCAAATGCACGCGCAGCTCCGCCGGACGGTTGGCCGCGGCCATCATCGCGATCATGGCCAGGCTCTTGACGCCGAGTGAGAGTCCGGGCCGGCTCCAGACGTCGCCATAGGCGTAAGCGTTGATGATGTGCTGCAGCGGCTCGCCGAATTCGCCGAATGCGTTCATGCGTTGTGCGACGGCGGCTTCGCCGAACAGCTCCTTGCGGAGCTTGAGGCCTTTGTCGGCGAGGTCTTTTGTATCCATGGTTTGTCCCTGTTGTTGCCACTCCTGGTGCAACACCACAGGTGTCATTGCCGGGCTTGACCCGGCAATCCATGAGCGGGCGCAGCGAATGCAATCGTAAGATTGTTCTCGGCTGTGACACCGTATGGACCCCCGCGTCAAGCGCGGGGGTTACAGCGGAGTGTGTGGATGCGTCAATGCCAACGATGGGCAAGCGCTGTGCACGAGATGCTAATGCGCCGCCATCTTGGCCAACCGCGCCGCGACCTTGAGCCGCTGCACGGTGTCGCCGGCGAGATGGCTCCAGATGAAGCCGTCGCGCACGAGCTTTTCGGCGTGACGCAGCGCATTTCCGCCGGCCCCGACGTGAATCTCCAGGTTCAGCTCCGTGACCTCCTGGATCACGTCGGTCGAAAGATTCATCGCAAGTCCGGCATTGGCCGAATGGACCTTGTGGTCGTGCTCCCAGGCCACCCGCATGACCAATGACCGCAGCGCCTCGGTCCACATGTGCATCTTGTTGATCTTGAGCTGCACCAGTTGCTGATCGAACAGCGGCTTGCCGCCTTGCGTCGCGGTCTTGGCGTGCTTCATCGCGGACTCACATGCATCGTCGCAGACGCCGAGCGCATTCGCGGCCAATTCGAGATCGCCGAAGATGTCGCCGCCGGTGCGATCGCCCGCGGCTTGCGTCTTCATGTCGGAGTTGTTGACGTGGCCGACCACGTTGGCGTGCGGCACGCGGGCGTTCTCGAAGATCATCTCGCCGTTGCGATAGAACCGCCAGCCGCTTTTGTTGAACACCTTGCCGATGCGGAAGCCCGGCGTGTCGCGCGGCACCAGGAACATCGTGGTGCCCTGGCGCAGCGGCGCGTTCGGATCGGTGCGCGCGTCGATGAAGAACAGCTTGCCGACTGGCGCATTGGCGATGAAGCATTTCTCGCCATTCAAGATCCAGTCATCGCCCTGGCGCTCGGCGCGGAGCTTCAGGCCGGCTTTCGGCGCGTCGCTCGGCGGCATGCGGTTGTCGGAGCCCGCGGTCGGCTCGGTGATGCCCTTGCCGAGCAGAAATCGGTGATCGGCGACGAACGGCCGGAGAAACCGCTCCTTCTGTTCGGGATTGCAGGCCTGCGCGATCAGATGGCTCCACTTCCAGTTCTGGCTGAAGGTCTTGGAGATCGCGCTGTCGCCGCGGGCGAGCTCCGCCATGACCAGCGCCTGGGTCACGTAGTCGGTGCCTTCGCCGCCGTATTCCTTCGGCACCGCCAGCGTGCGGAAGCCGAGCTTCGATCCCTTCTCGACGATGTCCCAGTTGAAGGTGCCGTGGGCGTCCGGTGCTTCGTCGAGATCGAGCGCAATCGGCTTGATCTCCTCCTGGGCGAATTTGCGGGCCTGCATCTGCCAGGAGCGCTGTTCGTTGCTCAGTGAAAAATCCATGGTCACACCTCTTATTCGGCAGCGAGCATCGGCGCGCCGCGCCGAAATTGGGTGACGGCTTCGGCGATGCGCAGCCGGTCGTCGGCCGCGCCATCGCCGGAGTAGAGGCAGACGCGGGCGTCGTGGATGTACTTCTGCAGCGGCATGTCGCGCATCACGCCCATGGCGCCGAAGCATTCGGCGGCGTCCTTGGTGGCGCGATAGATCGCCTCGGTCGTGTAGACCTTGGCGATGGTCGTGAGCGGCAGGTTTGGCAAGCTCCGGTCGGCGAAGGCATCGGCATGATCCGCCGCCCAGGCGGCGCGCCACACGACGGAGCGGGCGACGTCGAGCCGGATCGCGATGTCGGCAAGCTTGGTGCCGATCGCCTGGTGCTCGGCGATCGGGCGGCCGCCCTGCACGCGAAGCTGCGAATAGTCCACGGCGGCCTCATGGGCGGCGCGCCCGATGCCGATGTTGACAGCCTCACGAAACGGAATGGCGCGGCCCGCGTCCGGCGCGCCGCCCAACGTGAGCAGATTGCCCGCCGGCACGCGGCAATCCTTCAGCTCGATCCGGCCGCGGTCGCCATGAAACCAGCGCGGCCCGGGCTGCGCGCTGACGCTCAGACCGGGCGTGTCGCGCGGCACCAGGATCAGCGCCGGGCCCTTGTCGGTCTGCGCTTCGACCGCGATCAGCTTGGCGACGGTGGCATTGGCGACATGGTCCTTGACGCCGTTGATGATGAACTCGTTGCCGTTGCGCGTCGCGGTGGTCGTGACGCGTCGCTCGACGCTGCCCGGCCGGTGGTAGTTGATGCCCAGCGCCGTCTCGGCATCGGGCTCGCGCTCCGCGCAGGCGAGGTGATGGTCGTCATCTTCCAGGAATTTCTGCAGGAAGCGGTCGCCTTGCTCCGGCGTCATCGCCGGAAACAGCCGCAGCGACAGCGCAGCGGTTTCGGCGAGCACTGCGGCCAGGTCGGTGTCGCCGACGGCAAGCTCCTCGATCACGATGCAGCAGGTCAGCGCGTCCGCGCCGACGCCGCCCAGATCCTCGGGAAGCGCGATCGTGCGTAGTCCCATCTGCGAGGCCTTGCGAAGGACGTCGGCAGGCAAGGTGCGATCGGCGAGATCGAGCCGGTCGGCCTTGAGCGTCACCGGCTTGACCTCGTCATTGACGAAGCTTCGCACCGTGTCGCGAAACTCCAACTGTTCAGGTGACAGATGCAGATCGTACATGAGTGATTCCTATTCGCCCTTGATGCCTGCGGTCTTGACCACGTCGGCCCAGCGGTCGAGCTCGACTTTGATGTATTTCTGGAACTGCTCGGGGTTCTTGTAGGCCGCGACGATGAATTGCTGCTGGAAGTATTTCTTGGTCTCCGGGTCTTCGAGGAAGGCTGCGGTTTCCTTGGTGAGCCGGTCCACGATCGGCTGCGGCGTTTTGACCGGCACGAAGATACCGACCCAGGCTGCCATCTCGAATCCCGGAACCGTCTCTGCAATGGCCGGAATGTCCGGCAGGCCTTCGATGCGCTTGGGTTCGCCGACACCGAGCGCGTTGAGCTTGCCGCCGCGCACATGCTCGATCGCGGTGGCGACGTTGTTGTACATGAGCTGGACCTCGCCACCGAGCACCGCGGTGGTCGCGGGCCCGACCCCGCGATAGGGCACGTGGGTGAGTTTGATGCCCGCTTGAATCGCCAGGAGCTCAAGTCCCATGTGACTGAAATTGCCGATGCCGCCCGACGAGAAGTTCAGCGCGCCTGGCTTTTCCTTCGCGGCCTTGATCATATCGGCCACGGTCTTGATGCCGGTCGATGGGTTCGCGGTCAGCAGCGACGGAAATTTGATCATCTGGCCGACCGCGATGAAGTCGCGCAGCGGCTGATACGGGTTGTTGGGATAGAGCGCCGGATTGACGATCATCGGCCCGTCGGAAATGGCGCCGATGGTGTAGCCGTCGGGGTCCGATTGCATCAGTTGCTGCACGCCGATCGCGCCGTTGGCGCCGCCGCGATTCTCGACATAGACCTGCTGGCCGAGCCGGTCGCTCAGGCCTTTTGCGGCAAGGCGGGCAATGAGATCGGTGCCGCCGCCGGCCGGAAACGGGCAGATCATCTTGATCGACCGCGTTGGCTGCCAAACCTCCGCCGAGGCCACCGCCGGCGCCACAGCAAGGAGGCCAAGCACAATCGCGGTTCTGGTCAGTACCCCTTTCATTGCCGTCCTCCCGTTGAATTCTTGTCGTTGTTTGGTCAGAGCGCCGCGACGATGGCGTCTCCCATTTCGGTCGTGCTCGCCTTGCCGCCGAGATCGCGCGTCAGCGCCTTGCCGTCGGCCAGAACCTTGGTCACCGCCTTGAGCATCAAGTCGGACGCAGCGATAGCCTTGTCGTTCTTATGCTTCCGACCAAGCCAGCCCATCAGCATTTGGCCCGACACGATCATGGCGTAGGGATTGGCGATGTTCTGGCCTGAGATGTCGGGCGCCGAGCCGTGCGTCGCCTGTGCCATCGCCTGCTTCTCGCCGATGCACAGGCCCGGCGCGAGACCCAAGCCTCCGACCAGGCCCGCGCCGATGTCGGTCAGGATATCGCCGAACTGGTTGGTGGTGACGACCACGTCGAAGCGCTGCGGATCGGTGACGAGCTTCATGGCGATCGAGTCGATCATCATCTCGTCATAGGCGACGTCCGGATATTCCTTCGCGACCTTGCGGCACTCCTCGGCGAACATGCCGCAGGCCAGCCGATAGACCGGTTCCTTGTGTGCGGCGGTGACCTTCTTGCGCGGCCGCGTGCGCGCCAATTCGAACGCTTCGCGCGCGACTCGGTTCGAGCCCTTGCGGGTGATCACGCGCGACGAGATGGTGATGTCGTCGTTCGGCCGGAACTCGGGCAAGCCGGCGACGACCGTCTCCGAATAAAGCATGCCCTCCGTGAGCTCGCGGAAGAACGCGATGTCGACGTTCTTGTGGATCGACGGAATGGTCGGATGCGACAGCGACGGCCGCAGTGCGGTGAACAGATCGAACTTCTTGCGGATCGGCGGCATCACCCAGGTCATGTCGCCGCGCGGATAGGCACCATGGCCGATCGGGCCCATGAACCAGCCGTCGAGGGTGCGCAGCGTGTCCTCGGTGATCTTGGGCAGCGTGTCGCCGTATTTCTCGTGGCCGGCCTTTCCGATCAGCAGCTCGTGCCATTCGATGGCGAGCCCGGTCTTGGCCGCCGCAGCTTTCATCACCTTCACGGCTTCGGGAACGACTTCCAGGCCGATGTCGTCGCCGTGCATGATTCCGATTTTCAATTTCCTATCCCTTTTCTTTCAATCCGGCGTGCCGACAGCCCTGCCTCATCCTGCGGAGCATCGCGAAGCGATGCGTCTCGAAGGACGAGGCCGCCCCATCCTTCGAGACGCCCGCCATAGCGCGTCGAAGACGCGCGTAAACGCGCTTGTGGCGGGCTTCTCAGGATGAGGCGGGGTTGGCTTCTGCAGCGGTGGCAAATCACTCGCTGTCCACCTTCACGCCCGCATCGGCGATGTCGCGCCGCCAGGTTTCCATCTCGTTCTTGAGCCACGCGCGCGCATCTTCGGCGGTCTTGTCGACCGGCGCGAACATGCCGCTTTTCTCGAAGATCGCTTTCAGTTCGGGCGTGCGTGCGGCTTCCGTGAACGCCGCGTGCAGCTTGTCGATGATCTCGCGCGGCACGCCGGCCGGCGCAAAGGCCGCCGACCATTGCGACGGGCGGAAGCCTGGAAAGCCGACCTCGGCGATGGTCGGCACGTCCGGCCAGGCCGGCAGCCGTGCATCGGCCGCGACCGCGAGCGGGCGCACCCGGCCGGCTTTGATCATGCCGACCGAGTTGGAGACGTTGAACCACGACACCTGGGTGTCGCCGCCGGCGATATCTTTCAGGATGCCCGGGCCGCCGTCCTTGAACGGAATGTGGACGAGCTTCAGCCCGCCGGCGCGCTTCGCCAGGATCTCGGTGTTGACGTGCTGATAGGCGCCGACGCCGGCGCTGGCGTAGCGCACCTCATCGGGATGCGCTTTCGCGTAATCGACGAACTCGGCGAAGGTCTTCGGCGGAAAGTTTACCGTCGTCGCCATGAAGAACACCGGCGTATCGGCGAGCCGCGCGATGATCTGCACATCCTTGTCGTAATCGATGCGCATGCGCTTGGCGAGCAGCACCGGCGTCAGGCAATTGGTCGAGATGTTGCCGACCATGATGGTGTAGCCATCGGGCTTGGCGCGGGCCAATTCCTCGATGGCGATGATGCCGGAGGCGCCGGGCTTGTTCTCGACCAGCACGGTCTGGCCCTGCGTTTTGCGCAGATAATCGCCGTAGTATCGGGCCACCACATCGGTGAGCCCGCCGGGCGCATAAGGGATCAGCACGCGGATCGGACGGTTAGGATAGGTGCCCTGTGCGGAAGCAGGGCTTGCCAGCAGCACTGCGCAGACAAGCCAAAGCAAGACGCCGCCCAATCGACGCATTACATTCCTCCCTGCGGCACACCGTTGCGGCGCGCTGTTTTTTAATTGCCGGGATTGTAGGAAGCAGCGACGGCCTTGCACAAGCGCCATTCGGCGGAATCCGTGCGGCGCATTCCCGCGTGCATAAAACGGTGGCAAAGTGTGGTGGAGCGGGTTAGGGCGTGACGTCATGAACAAGGTTGAAGTGCGTCCCGGCGTGACGATCGCTTACGAGGACCACTGGTTCGGCGAGCCGTGGGCCGCGCCCGAGCCGGTGGTGATGATCCACGGCAATTCAGAATCCTCGCGCGCCTGGACCTGCTGGGTGCCGCATCTATCGAGGCACTACCGTGTCATTCGTCCCGACCTCCCGGGTTTCGGCTCGTCGCCTGAGCCAGTCGAATACGGCTGGACGGCGGCCGAGCTTGCTGCCGACATCGGACGCTTCCTCGACGCGCTGCAGATCGAGCGCTGTCATCTGATCGGCGCGAAGTATGGCGGCTCGGCTTGCATGCGACTGGCCATCGATCAGCCGTCGCGGCTGCGCTCGCTCTGCCTGTTCGGCTCGCCGGTGCGCGGTAGCGGCAGCGGCAATGCCGACCTCATTCGCACCAAGGGCGTGCATCGCTGGGCCGCCGAGACCATGCGCGCGCGGCTCGGGAACTCGGCGTCCGAGGCGCAGCTGAAATGGTGGGCCGACGAACTGATGGGCAAGACGTCAGGCCGTGCGGCGTTCAACGCGTCGGCTTCGCGGATCGACATGGAGCTGGAAAAAGAGTTGTCGCGCATCGCCGCGCCGACGCTGATCGTCACCACACAGGAGAGCGGCTTGCAGACTGTCGAGGCGGTCGAGCGCTACGCGGCGAAAATTCCGGTGTCGCGCGTGATCGTCATGCCGGGCGACAGTTATCACATCGCGGCGGTCGAGCCGGACATTTGCGCGCAGCATGCGCTCGCCTTCATGCGCGAGGCCGACGCCGCCAAGGCAAAGGCCGCCGAATGATCACGCGGCGAGGCGTTGTCGGTGGATTGGCAGCGGCCGTCGCGCTGCCGGGACGCGCGCGGGCGCAGGCCTATCCGACGCATCCGGTGCGCATCATCGTGCCGTTCGCGCCGGGCGGCGGCGCCGACATCGTGTCGCGGCTCATTTCGCCTTACATGCAGGCGTCGCTCGGCCAATCTATCGTGGTCGAGAACCGCGCCGGCGCCGCGGGACGCATCGGCACCGGCGTGGTGGCGAAGTCCGATCCGGACGGCCACACCCTGCTGGTCTCGACCGAATCCTCGCTGGTGATCGCGCCGCATATCGGCCAGTCGATCGGCTATGACCCGCTGAAGGACTTCGCGCCGGTGTCGTTGCTCACCCGCAACACCGTGATGCTGGTGGTGCATCCGTCGCTGCCGGTGCAGAGCCTGCAGGAGTTCATGGCGCTGGCGCGCTCGAAGCCCGGCGAGTTGTTCTACGCGTCGTCCGGCGTCGGCGGCCCCAATCATCTCGCGGGCGAGATCTTCAACCGCATGACCGGGCTGAAGATCACCCACGTGCCGTTCCAGGGCACCGGGCTTGCCATCCAGGCGGTGGTCTCGAACCAGGTGCCGGCCATGTGGGGCTTCATGGCGGGGCTCATTCCGCATATTCGCGGCGGCGTGCTGCGCGCGCTTGCAGTCGGCAGCCTCGATCGTTCGAAGGCGCTGCCGGAGGTGCCGACCGTGGCCGAGGCGGGCGTGCCGGGCTACGAGGCGGTGTCGTGGATCGGCATGGTGGCGCCGGCCGGGCTGCCCGCGCCCACGATGGACAAGCTTTCGGGCGCGGTCCGCGCCGCGATGGCGGAGAAGCCCGTGACCGACAATCTCGCGAGCAGCGGTTCCGAGGTCGTGGCAAGCAAGCCTGATGAGTTCCGCCAGGTGATGGAGCGCGATTTCGTGAAGTACGGCAACCTCGCCGACCTGTTCAAGACGGTGCAGTGATGGCGATCGCGCAACATCAATCCACGCGAGCGCTGGCGTCCTTTGCGGCCGGGTTCGACGCCAGGACTTTGCCCGACGAGGTGCGGCGGAAGCTCGGCTGGCTGTTTCTGGATCACCTCCGCGTCTGCTCGATCGGCGCGCGGCTGCCGTGGAGCGACTGGTCGCGGCGTTATGTCGGGCTGGTCGGCCGCGCCGGAAATTCGCATGTGCTGTTCGAGGCCGAGACGGTCAATCCGCAGCACGCGACATTCCTCAACGTCACCTTCGGTTCGAGCTTCGATGGCGACGACACCCACGTCGGCGCCATGCTGCATCCCGGGGTCGCTGCTTGGTCGGCGGCGCTTGCGGTCGGCGAGCACACCGGCGCATCGGGTCCCGACGTGCTGGCCGCGGTCGTTGCGGCTTACGAAACGATCATCCGCATCGGGTTGTCGGTGCAGCCCGGCCATTTCAAGCGCGGCTTCCAGAGCACAGGCACCTGCGACGGTTTCGGCACCGCGGCGGCGTCGGGGCGGCTGCTGTTCCGTGGCAAGGACGCGGCGCAGAAGATCGCCGACGCGTTGGGCATCGCCGGCGGCCACGCTGGCGGGCTCGCGCAATTCTACTATTCGGGCGGCTCGGCGAAGCGCATTCACGCCGCGCATGCCGCCGAGGGCGGCGTCGCCGCGGCGTTGCTCGCCGAGCAGGGCTATAGCGGACCCAACGATATCATCGAAGGGCAGGGCGGCTTCGCCCGCGCCTATGCGGACGGCTTCAATCCGGCGGTGATCGAGGAGGGGCTGGGCCAGCGCTTCCATCTGATGGACGTGCTGGTGAAGTCGCATGCCGCTGCGGCCCGCGTCGCGGCCGGCATCGACGCCATGCTGGTCCTCCGCGAGCAGCACGGATTCGGCAGCAACGACATCGCCAGCATGGCGCTGGGCATCCCGAAGATCATCCAGGGGCGATTGACCAATCCACATCCGGTGGACTTGCAAGCCGCGCAGATGTGCCTGCCGTTCAGCGTGGCGCTGGCTGCGAAGGTTCCGCTTGCGCCAGGCGGTATCACCACGTTGGGCATTCCGGACTATAAGGCTGGATTGAAGGACAAGAGACTTCACGACATCGAGGAGCGCACCACGATTGCGCTCGACGACGAGGTCGAGGCCGCGAGCAACGAGCTTTCCACCGCGGCGCGGGTCTCGGTGGTACTGCGTGACGGGCGCAAGTTTTCGATGCTGGTGCCGGCGCCGAAGGGAAGCCCCTCGCAGCCCTTCACCGCCGCCGAGCACGAGGCGCGGTTTATCCAGGAGCTTGCGCCGCGGGGCGGCGACAAGACCTGCGGCGAGATCGTCGCGATGTCGCGCGATCTCGACCGGCTCGATCCGCGGTGGCTTGGACAGGTGTTGTCGGGCAAGCGCTGAGCAACAAACTCCGCTGTCATGCCCGCGCTTGTCGCGGGCATCTCGATTGGGTGAGCACAGTGCCTCCCTAAGCGGGATGGCCGGGACAAGCCCGGCCATGACCGTCGGAAATTATTTGGTGCCAGCTAAGTCGAACAGCTCATTGCCGAGATCTTTCCGAGCCTCGGCGTAGATCGGCTGCACCGCCTTGGCGAAGGCATCGTGCTGCGCGCCGTCGAGTTCGACGATCTCGCAGCCTTCCGCCTTGATCGCATTCTCGGCGTCCAGCTCCTCCTTCACATGCAGTCCGCGCTGGAACGCGACCGACTCGTTCACCGCCTTCTGCATCGCGGCCTTCAGATCATCCGGCCAGGCGTCGAAGGTCGGCTGGTGCAGGAAGATGGGCCGCGAGATGTAGAAGTGATTGCTGATGGTGTGAAAGCGATGGAACTTGTGAACGCCGTAGGTGACCGTGTTGGTCAGCGGGTTCTCTTGGGCGTCGATCTCTGACGCTTTGATCATCCGGATCGCGTCGGTGAGGTCCATGATCATCGGCTTGGCGCCAAGAAGTTCGAACGTGCGCGCCTGGATCTTGCTCGGCAGCACGCGGATGGTCATGGCCTTGAAATCGGAGGGCGTGCGCACGGTGCGCACCCGATTGGAGATCTGGCGGAAGCCGTTCTCGTACCAGCCGAGGATGCGGAAGTTCACCTTGCTCTCGATCGCCTGTACGAGCCGCTTGCCGAGCGCGCCGTCCATCGCGCCGCGCGCGTGGTCATTGTTCTCGAACAGGAACGGCATGTCGACGAAGCTCAGCTCCGGCACGCGGTCGGTGAGATAGCTCGACGACTGGTAGCCGAGCGTCAGGATGCCGCTTTCGACCAGCCACAGGATCTCCTCGGCCTTGTAGCCGAAATCCATGATGTTCCAGACGTACTTCACGTCGATGCGGTCGCCGAACTGCGCGACGAGCTTGTCGCCGATGAGCTTCATCGCCTGACTGAAGCCGGTGGTGGGCGGCCCGTAGCCGCCCATACGGATCACGATCGGATTGGCCATGCTGTGTCCCGTTATTTCATGTTCTCGGCGAGCCAGTCGGCGGCGAAGTCGATGCCGATCTGGCGGTTGTCGACATGGGCGTGCTCGGCGCCGCCTTCCTCGGTGGTGAAGATCTTGATGGTCTTGTTGGACGAGCCGACCGCATCATAGAGCTTCTGCGCGTTTTCGACCGGCACGACGCGGTCGTTGCCGGCGTGTGTCACCAGGAACGGGCAGGTGATGTGCTTCGCCGCGTCCTTCAGCGAGAATTTCCTGGCGATCTCGATGCCTTCGTCCTCGTCGGCGGCGCCCGCGACCCAGCGCCATTGGAAGTTCGACTGCGCCACGCTCTTGGGTGCGTTCTTGTTGGCTTCCTTGATCTTGGTCTGCCAGGCGGCAAGGTCCCAGTGCAGTGCCGAGAGCGCGATGCAGGCGGCGTAGCGCTTCTCGAAGGCCGCGATGCGCGACGAGTAGTAGCCGCCGAAGCTGTAGCCCATGATGGCGATGCGCTTGGCGTCCACGTCGGGCCGCTTTGCGAGATAGTCGAAGGCGGCCGCGCCCGGCACCTCGTAGTCGTAGCGGCTCGGCATATCGCGCATGCGCCGCATCTCGCCCATGCCGGGACCGTCCAGGCAGAGCGTGTTGAAGCCGCGGCGCGCGAACTCAAGCCCGCAGAAGAAGATGCTCATCTCCTTGGCATTGTCCATGCCGTTGACCACCACGACGGTGGGCTTGGGGCCGTTGCCTTTGCCCGGCATGAACAGCGCCGGCAACGTCGTGCCTTCGTAAGGCACCTCGATGAACTCGACCTCCGGATAACGCAGCCGGATGCCCTGGTGCCAGACCTTGTAGGCGTGCGCGCACTGCGCCTTCTTTTCCGGGCTCGGCGAGATGAACCGTTCGGCGTTGTAGTGATAGATGCCGGCACGGAGGTAATAGTCGCCCGCCGTGATCTTGCGGTTTTTCGCCAGTGCCTCGTCGCCGCGCTTCTCGATCAGATCGCCGATGGCGCGCCATTCCTCGAACCAGGCCTTGCCGCGGTCCGCCTCGCTCTGCCGCGCGCGGAGCTTCTCGCAGCAGCGGTCCATTTCTTCGAGCGCGACCACGCCGTAGGGCGCCATGCCCTTCAGGATCAGCGTGGCGTTGGACCAGAGGAAGTTGTCGGGGAAGTGGTCGTTCCAGGGGCCGCGGGACATTCCAGTTTTGCCTTTCAAACAAGGATGGCCGGGAGACCCCCGGCCATCTGATAGCGGTTGGGTGACAATCTATTCCGGCTTGAGGTTCGCGTCCTTGACGATTTTTGAATAGAACGCGAGCTCCGAGGCCATGTATTTCGCGAACTCCTCGGGCTTGGTGCCGCGCGGCTCCATCCCCTGCGTCCCCAGCGTCTTGACCACATCCGCCGGCTTCACCGCCTTCGCAGCTTCCTCGCTGAGCTTTTGCACGATCGACTGCGGCGTGCCGGGCGGCGCCAGGATGCCGTACCAGCCGGTAATCACGAATGTCGGAAAGCCGAGCTCCTGCATGGTGGGTACGTTGGGCAGCGTGGCCGCGCGTTTGGTGCCGGTCACGGCGAGCGGCGTCACCTTGCCTTCTTTGGCCTGGATCGACATCACCGGCATGGCGTCCACCATGGCGTCGATGTGGCCGCCAAGCAGATCGTTGAGCGCGGGTCCGGCGCCCCGATAGGGCACGATGCTGATGTTGATGTTTGCCAGGTTCTGCAGCAGAGCGATGCCGAAGCCGAGCGAGCTGCCGATGCCGCCGCCTGCGCCGAATTGCAGCTTGCCTGGATTCTTCTTGGCCAGATCGATCAGTTCCTTGACTGATTTAACGCCGAGACTGTTTTTCGCGACCAGGATCAGCGGGCCGGTCGAGACCTCTGCGACTGCGGCAAACTTCAGCAGATCGACCGGATAGTCTGGATGCAGCGCTTGCGTGATCAGAGAACTCGACGAAATGAAATAAAGCGTATGGCCGTCGGCCGGCGAGGCGAGAACCTCCTTGGCGGCGGGAATGAAATTGCCGCCGGCCTTGTTCTCCACCACCACGGGCGTGCCCATGTTCTGCGACATCTGCTGGGCGATCAGGCGCGCGGTGACGTCCGTGCCGCCGCCAGCCGACAGGCCGACGATCAGCCGGATGGTCTTGCCGGTCTCAAGTTCCTGCGCTTTCGCCTGCGGCAGCGCCGCCGTGAAGAAGCCCGCGAGCAGGACCGCGGCCAAACGTATGCCTCGAGGCAGAGCCGTCATCACATCCTCCCTTGATTGCGTTTTTCTTGTCGTTGGTCAGTCAGCCAATAGCGTAGCCATGATGCGCTCCCGCGTCAGCGGCAAATCGCGGACCCGCTTGCCGAGCGCGCGGGCGAGCGCGTTGCCGATCGCAGCTCCAGTCGGGCCGACCGAGGCTTCGCCCAGGCCGAGCGTCGGCTCGTTCGGGTTGTCGATCAGCTCGATGTCGATCTCTGGAATGTCGGAGAAACGCAGGATCGGATAGTCCTCCCAGGTGCGGGTCGCGACGCGGCCGTCCTCGTATTTGACCTGCTCGCGCATCACGAAGCTCGCGCCCTGGATGATGCCGCCTTCGAGCTGGTTCCGCGCGCCGTCCGGCGCGATCACGAGGCCGGCGTCGGCCGCGCACCAGATGCGCCGGAGCTTGATGTCCTCCTGGACGTCGAGTTCGACCACGACAGCGGCAAATGACGCGATGTTCTTGTAGCGCGCGAAACCGAAACCTCTGGCGCGGCCTTCGGAGAGGGACTGCTGTTCGAACCAACCACTCATTCGAGCTGCCGTCTCGACGACGCGACGGGCGCGCGGATCGGAGAGGAGAGAGAGCCGATAGGTGACCGGGTCTTCACCGACACCTTCTGCAAGCTCATCCATGAAAGATTCGATCGCGAACACATTGACCCAGGCGCCGAGCCCGCGCAGCGACGAGGTGCGCATCGGCACCTCGGGCAGCATGTGATGGATCATGCGGTGCCGCGGCAGGTCGTAGATCGGGATGGCATTGCGTGTGGCGCCGCCGCCGCGCTCGTCGGGCACATCGCCGATCGGATTGAGCGTTGGCGCATTGGGCAAGGCTTCGGCGCCGAGCAGGTTGGAATTGCCGTTCATGCCCGGTCGTTGGGCGTGCGGCGGGCTCCACAGCTCGATGCTCCAATCGACCGGCTTGTTCTCGTTGCCGAGCACGGCGCGAAGCTTGATGGCCATCGCGGGGCTGATCGGGGAGGCGGCAAAATCGTCCTCGCGTGGCCATTGCACCCGCACCATGCGGCCGGGATGGCGCATGGCGATGAAGGCGGCGTCGAAGGCCGCGTCGTCAGCCGTGTTGTGGCCGTAGGCGCCCGAGCCCTGGCGATGCAGAACAGTGACCTTTGCTGCGGGAAGACCGAGCGCCTTGGCGAGCCAGTCGCGCAGCACCGCCGGGCCCTGACAATGCGACCAGACTTTGAGGGCGTTGTCCTTCCATTCTGCCAGTGCGCAGCACGGTCCGACGGAGGCGTAGGTGAGGAAAGGGCGGGAATACTCGGCCTCGATCACGCGGCCGCCCGGCACCGCATCGCGATGGCCGGCGTCGGTCACCTTGTCCTTGGATTTCTGCGCCTTCAGCCAGTCACGAGTGCCGACATCGGCCGGGGGCGGCGTCCCAGCGTCCCACCGTGCCAGCGGACGGGCGGCCTCGGTCGCGCGCATCACCGCAATCTCGCTGTCGGAGATAAACGCCACGAAGTCGCCTTCGCGCAGGATGTCGATCGGCGCCTTGGCGGCCCTTCGCACGGCATTCTCGTCGAGTTCGGCAAGACGTGCGCCGCGCCATGGCTGGCGCAGGACGCGGGCGTGCAGCACGTTCTCCGGCGCCAAATCCTGGATGAAGCCGGTGCCAGCGATCTTCGCCGGCAGATCGAGCCGCGGAAGATGCTTGCCGACGATCCTGTAGCTCGACGGCTTTTTGACCGGCGCAGTGCCGGTGGCGCGGCGGTCGAGCGTGATCTCGCCCGCGAGTGACCAATAGTCGCGGCCGGTGTCTCGGCCGGCGCGCAGGAATTTTCCGTCTTCGATGGTCAATTCACCAGGCGAACAGCGCAGCGTCTCTGCCAGCCGCTCGATGAACAGCGAACGCACCTCGGCGCAGACCAGGCGGATCGACGCGCCGCCCACCGCGACCGAATAGCTGCCGGACGTAAAACCTTCCGCCGGGCTGATGTCGGTTTCGCCGGAAACGAGATGGATCTGGTCCGGCCGCACATCCAATTCCTCGGCGGCGATCTGCGTCAGCGCCGTCAGGATGCCCTGGCCGATCTCGACCTTGCCGGAACCCACCCGCACGCGGCCGTTTTCCTTGAACGCGATCCATTGCGACAGGATCGGATTGTCGGTGAGGCTCAGCGGCAGCGCGTTGGAGATCATGGCTGCGCCCCGGCCGCCATCAGGTCGCCGGCCTTCTGCACCGCGCGGACGACGCGGTTGTGGATGCCGCAGCGACAGAGATGCGGATCGAGCGCCATAACGATCTCGGCACGGCTCGGCTTGCTGTTCCTGGCAAGAAGCGCCGAAGCCGAGATCAAAATTCCCGACAGGCAATAGCCGCATTGCCCGGCCTGCTCGTCGAGAAAAGCCTGCTGCAGGGCGTGAAGCGCGCCGCCGTTGGAAAGTCCTTCCACCGTGGTGACGGATCGCCCGGTCACAGTCGCGGCTTCGCGTGAGCAGGAGAATTCCGGCTTGCCGTCGATCAGCACCATGCAGGCGCCGCACTGCTCGGTGCCACAGCCGAACTTGGTGCCGCGCAAGCCGAGTTCGTCGCGCAGCACGGTGAGCAATGGCACCGTGCCGTCACAGGTCACGGAAACGGCACGGCCATTGACGACGAAATCGAGTTTGTCGCTCACGTCCGCTCCATTCCCATCCGCCTCACTGCTCGACCTTGATACCTTTTGCGTCGATGAACTTCGACCAGTTCTTGATCTCGTTTTCGAGCTTGACCTTGAGCGCTGAGCCCGGCGCAAACGAAGGATCGGTGTCGACCTTCATGAGCCGCTCCCGCACAGCCGGGTTCTCCATGGTGGCTTTGACGGCCTGCTCGACCTTGGCACGGATCGGTTCGGGCGTGCCTTTCGGCGCGAAGATGCCCCACCAGAACTCCAACGCCACATCGGCCATCTTGACACCGAGGTCGCCGCGTAGCGTCGGCGTGTCCGGCAGCGAAGGCGCGCGCTTGTCGCTCGTCACCGCCAACCCCTTGACGAGCTTGCCTTCCATCTGACCCTTGGCAACCGGCAGAGAGGATGCAACGGCTGCGACCTGCGCACCTGCGATCGCCGCTGCGGCCGGACCGCCGCCGCGATAGGGAACGTGCACAGCCTGCATGCCGGCGCCGTCGAGAATGACCTCCATCACCAGATGCGCCACGCTGCCGTTGCCGGCGCTGCCATAATCGAATTTCTGCGGCTGGGTTTTCGACCAGGCGACAAACTCAGGGAATGTGTTGGCGGGGACGTTATTTGCGATGGTGAACACCAGCGGTGTGCTGCCCATGGCGACGACCGCGTCGTAGTCGCGCAACGGATCGAAGCCGGACGGATGCTTCTTGTAGAGCGCCGGGTTGATGCCGAGCGCATTCTCGGCAACCAGGAACGTGTAGCCGTCTGGCGGCGAGCTCGCCACGTACTGCCAACCGACATAGCCGCCGGCACCGCCTTTGTTCTCGATGACGATCGCCGCGCCCAGTGCCTGGGCGAGCTCATTCGAGATCTGGCGGAAGAAGGTGTCGGTCGCGCCACCCGGCGGAAACGCGACCACGAAGCGGATCGGACGGTCGGGATAGGTGCTTTGTGCGGGTGCGATCGCTGGCGAAATCAACAAGACACATAACGCCAAGCACCATCGGATGACGTGTGTCATGAGCGCTTTCCCCTCAACATCGCTTCTAAGCAGGCTGTTCATTCGACCATGACCGGCGGCATCCGTCGATAGGCGGTGCCGCCGTCATCGATGCGGCACTTCGCCGTTGCGGATTATTCGGCCTTGATGCCCTTGGCGTCGATGAAGCGCGTCCAGTTCTTGATCTCGCTCTCGAGCTTCGCATGCATGGCCGGGCCGTCGATCAAGTCCGGCGTGATGTCGAGCTTGGCGAGCCGCTCGTGCGTGGCAGGGTTGTTCATGACCTTGGCGAGCGCCTGATAGAGCTTCGCCTTGACTGCATCGGGCATGCCCTTCGGACCGAACACCGCAAACCAGAAGCGCAGCTCGACGTCGGCCTTGGCCACGCCGGCCTCCTGCATGGTCGGCACATTGGGCATCGCAGCCGAGCGCGTCGGGCTCGTCACCGCCAGCGCCTTGACCTTGCCGCTCTCGACCAGGCTCTTGCTCGCCTGCACCGAGGTGATGGTCATCGGCACATGGCCCGCGAGCACGTCGCCGATGGCCTGGCCGCCGCCTTTATACGGGACGTGCACGGCCTGCAGGCCGGTCTTGTCCATGAACACTTCGAAATTCAGATGCGACACGCTGCCGACGCCGGCCGAGGCGAAGTCCATCTTCTTCGGCTGGGTTTTCGAGTAGGCGATGAGTTCTGCGACGGTCTTGACCGGAATGTTGTTGGCAACGAGCAGCGCCGACGGCGAGGCGGCAAGACCTGCGATGGCGTCGAGCTGCGTCACCGGATCGAAATTCGACTTGGTTTTCTTGTAGAGCGCCTGGCTGATCGCCACCGCATTCTCGGCCAACAGCAGCGTGTAGCCGTCCGGATCGGACGAGGCGACGTGGGTCCAGGCGATATAACCGCCAGCGCCGGGTTTGTTCTCGATCACCACCGGCTGGCCGAGCGCCTCCTGCAGATCGACGGAAATTTGACGTGCGAAGGTGTCGGTCGCGCCACCGGGCACAAAGGCCACGATGAAGTGGATCGGCTTGTCGGGGTAATTGCTCTGCGCGGACGCGGTGGAGATCAAAGCCCATGCGGCCACCACAGCGGCAGCCCAGCGAAGCAGTCTCGGCATTCCATCCTCCCAGTCACGGCCGCTTGGCGGCTCGGCTTTTTTCAATTCTCTCTCCGCTGTCATTCCGGGGCGCGCCGCAGGCGCGAACCCGGAATCCAGAAGCAAGCACCGACTTTGCAACTGGATTCCGGATCGCCGCCATAGCGTGTCGAAGACGCGCGTAAACGCGCTTATGGCGGCGTCCGGAATGACAGCGGCGGGCAGCTTACATGTTTTTCAGAAGCCAGTCCCCGATGAAGTCGACGCCGAGCTGGCGGTTGTCGACCTGGCAGTGCTCGGCGCCGCCCTCGGCCTCGGTGAAGATGCGCAGCGTTTTATTCTGGGAGCCGACACTCTCGTAGAGCTTGTGCGCATGCTCGATCGGCACCACGCGATCGTTCTCGCCGTGCAGGATCAGGATCGGGCAGGTGACCTTGTCGGCCACGCCCTCGAGCGTGAACTTCTTCGCCCATTCCAGCCCGGTGGCATTGTCCGGCGCCCCGACCACCCAGCGAAACTGGAACGTCGAGCCTGATGTCTGCCGCGGATCGGTCGGCGCATGGCCTTTGACGAAGTCGTAGACGTTCCAATGCATCGCACCGAAGCAGACGCAGGCGGCGTAACGCTTGTCGAAGGCGCAGATGCGCGGCGCGTGATAGCCGCCGAAGCTGTAGCCCATCACGGCGACCCGCTTGGGATCGACCTCGGGCCGTGACGCCACATAGTTGTAAGCCGGAATGCCCGCGGCCTCGTAGTCGTGCCGTGACGGGATGTTGCGGAGCCGCAGCGGCTCCGACTGGCCAGGCCCGTCGATCGCAAGCGTGTTGATGCCGCGCTTGGCGAAATCGAGGCCCGCGAAGATGACGCTCATCTCCTTGGCATTGTCCATGCCGTCGAACAGCACCACGGTCGGCCGCTTACCGAGGCCGCGGCCTTTGACGAACCAGGCCGGCAGGCTCGTTCCTTCGTACGGCACCTCGACGCGCTCGATGTCGGGGTGCAGCCGCGCCATGGCGCCCTGGTAGCAGCGTAGCGCCTTGGCATAGATCGCGAGCTTGTCCTCGCCCGGCGGCATGAAGCGCTCGGCGCTGTAATAGTAGTTGCCGGCCCGCATGTACTGGTTGCCGGCCGTGATCGTGTTGCCGGCCGCATCGGCCTCGTCGCCGATCTTGGCCACGCGATCGGCCTCACGCGACCATTCCTCCATCCAGACCTTGTCGAGCTCGAGCTCGCTGCTGCGAGCCTTCAGCCGTCGCGTGATCTGGTCGATCTCGGCCATCGCGGCCGCGCCATAGGCCACCATGCCTTTGACGATCTGCGTGGCGTTGCTCCAGCGCAGATTGCCTGGGAACGTCACCTGCCAGTTGGCTTCGCTTGGCATCGCAACCATGGGCCCCTCATCCTCCGCGGGGCGCCATTCAATCACCATGGCTTTGCCGAGCGCTAGATTTTTCTGTCGTAGCTGTATGATGCTTGAAAAGCACGCTCGCGGGATCAACCTGGCGGCCACGGAAATCAAGGAGGAGCAGCGTGATCCGGATTGGATTTGCGGCGCTGATGCTTGCTTGCATGACGATTGGGCTCCGCCCGGTGTGTGCGCAGGGTTATCCATCCCGAACCATCAAGCTCGTCCTGCCGCAGCCCGCGGGCGGTGCGGTCGATCTGATCGCGCGCGTCTTGGGCGAACGTCTTGCCGAGCAGATGAACCAGCCGGTGATCGTCGAGAACATGCCGGGAGTGAACGGCAGTCTTGCGGGCGCAGCGGTCGCCCGTGCTGCTCCTGACGGCTACACGCTGATGCTGGCGGTCGACAGCAATCTCGTCGTCAACCCGAGCCTTTACAGAAACCTCAACTACGATCCGTTTCGCGACTTCATACCGATCAGCGTGGTCGTCAAGCTCAACACGGTTCTGGTCGCCAACCCCAAGGTCGAGGTGACCAATGTCCGCGAGCTGATTGCCTATGCCAAGGCGCATCCGAACAAGCTCAACTACGCGGGCATCGGCATTGGCAGCGCGATGCACATGGGCATGGAGCTGTTCAAATTCAAAACCGGGGTGCAGATCAATCATGTCCCGTACCGCGGCACCGCAGCAGCGATTACCGATGTGGTCGCCGGCGTGGTCGATCTGATGTTCACGGGACCTCCGTCGGCAAAAGCCATGTCGGCAGAAGGCAAGCTGCGGGTGTTGGCAGTCGCCTCGCCGCAGCGCGTGCCGTCGATGCCCGACGTGCCGACAGTGAGCGAGTCCGGCGTGCCGGGCTTCGAGATGGCTGGCTGGTTCGGGCTGCTGGCGCCGGCGAAGACGCCGCAGCCGGTCATCGAGCGGCTGTCGGCGGAGGTGAGCAAGGCCGTCCACGATCCGCGTTTCAGCGAGCGGATGGCAGTGCAGGGGCTCCAGGCGGTCGGCGGCACGCCGGCGGAGATGCTTGCGACGATGCAGGCCGATACGCGGAAATGGGCCGAACTGATCAAGTCGGCGAATATCAAGGTCGAGCAATAGCAGGGAGTCTGCCACCCAATGGATTTTTCGCTGTCGGCCGAGCAGCAGACCATCCGCGACGCGGTCGCAAGGATTTGCGAGCGTTTCGGCGATGACTACTGGCTCGCCAGGGATCGCGATGGCGGTTTTCCCGACGATTTCCATCGTGCCTTCGCCGAGGCCGGCTGGCTCGGCATCGCGATGCCGCAGGAGCACAGCGGCGCGGGGCTCGGCGTCACTGAAGCTGCGCTGATGATGCAGACCATCGCCGAGTCCGGCGCCGGCATGTCCGGCGCGTCCGCGCTGCACATGAACATCTTCGGCCTCAATCCGGTGGTGGTGTTCGGCACCGACGAGCAGAAGCAGCGCATGCTGCCGCCGCTGATCGCCGGCAAGGACAAGGCCTGCTTTGCGGTGACCGAGCCCAATGTCGGCCTCGACACGCTGAAGCTGAAGACCAAGGCCACCCGCGACGGCGACCGCTACATCTTGTCAGGCCAGAAGATCTGGATCTCAACCGCTCAGGTCGCGAGCAAGATGCTCATTCTCGCTCGCACCACGCAGCTCGAACGGGTGGCGCGCCGCACCGAAGGCTTGAGCCTGTTCTACACAGACCTGGACCGGCGCTACGTCGACGTCCGCGAAATCCCGAAGATGGGACGCAGCGCCGTCGACTCCAACGAGCTGTTCATCGACGGGCTTCCGGTGCCGGTCGCCGACCGCATCGGCGAGGAGGGCAGGGGCTTCGAGTTGATCCTGCACGGCATGAATCCGGAGCGCATTCTCATCGCCGCCGAAGGCATCGGGCTCGGCCGGGCCGCGCTGCGCAAGGCTGCGGCCTATGCCAAGGACCGCATCGTGTTCGACCGGCCGATCGGCGAGAACCAGGCGATCCAGCATCCATTGGCCGCACGCTGGATGGAGCTCGAGGCGGCAAACCTGATGGTGTTCAAGGCCGCCTCGCTCTACGACAAAGGCGAGCCCTGCGGCGTCGAGGCCAACGCCGCGAAGTATCTTTCCGGTGAAGCCGTGTTCAAGGCCTGCGAGACGGCGCTGATGAGCCATGGCGGCATGGGCTACGCCAAGGAATTCCACGTCGAGCGCTACTTGCGGGAGTCGCTGATCGTGCGGATCGCGCCGATCACGCCACATCTGATCCTGAGCTTCATCGCCGAAAAAGCGCTCGGCCTGCCCAAGTCCTACTAAGAGGGTCCTATTGAGCAGGTCGAATCAAGCGTTCGACGAAGTTGGCGTTCAGCGCTGCGCCGTGTTGGGCTGCGGCTGGCGCGACCTCACGGCGTTCGTCGTCGGTTTCGGCGCGTTTGTCGGCTTCATCGCGTTCGCCGGCTGCGCTGCGGAGCTGCCGCGTGCCGCGTCTGGCAGATACTTCGCCGTCACGGTTGGATCGAGCTGGGCAATGGTGGTGTCAGGCAGGCGATGCCACACCTCGTCCATGCCGAACATCGGAATGCCGAGATAGCCACGGACCGTGAGCTGCTGGCCGTCGCGGCTCAGCGTCATCTTGGCGTGGTAGACGCTGCCGTCGCGTGGATCGAGGATGTTGCCGTCGTCGTAGCCCAGTCCGTTGCGTTTCATGTCACGGATGAACGAAAGGCCGAGCACGGGCGCGTTCTTCCGGTCGTCCGTGCATTTGTCGCAGAACGGGGGATCGCGATCTTCCGGTCTGGGAAACATCTTGGCGATGGCGCCCTCGTACATGTTGTTCGGGCGCTCAACCACCAGCACCCAGATGACCGGCCGGCCGTTCTCGCTCTTTTCCCAGAGTCCAGCGGCGCTCGGGTCCAAGGCCCGGGCCGGAATTGTTGCAGCGCCAAGCGCTGCTGCGGTTGCCAAGGCCAGGGTCGCAAGTTTTGTCGTCATGGCCGCCGTCCTTCCATTCATCTGCAGATACAATTCCTTCGTACGCACACCACCACCTTGCAATCGATTTTAACCCGATTCACTCCGATAATATGGCCGTTTGACGAAAGTACAGCGGCTAATCGTTGGGCTTTGCCCAACGTGACGAGGTCGCCGGGGAGGGCGATTCCAAGCACATTGCAGGAACGCATTCCTTTCCAGTGTGTTATGGATGGGGCGAATCGCGCTCAGCCTGAACGGGATGAGCCTGCAGAGCGACTACGTTGAGGGGCCGGTTCCGTTGCCGGCCGGGAGAAGGTCCACCGACGAATGTCACGGTCCAGCATCGCGCTCAGCAATCTGCGGGGCATCGTCATCGTCATCGTGCTGGCCTTCCACTCGGTGCTGGCTTATCTGGCTTCACTGCCGCCCGAGCCGTTTGCCTTCGACACGGCCCCCTACCGCTGGCAGGCCACCCCCATCATCGATACTTCCCGTTGGTTCGGCTTCGACCTGTTCTGCGCCTGGCAGGACGTCAGTTTGATGTCGCTGATGTTTTTCCTGTCGGGCGTGTTTGTCCCCATGAGCCTGAAGCGCAAGGGGGCACGAAGCTTTCTTTCCGATCGCCTGCTGCGGATCGGTCTGCCGCTGGCCATTGTCGTCGCCCTGGTCATTCCCGTGGCCTATTACCCGGCCTATGCGGTCACGGCGGCTGATCCGAGCGTCGCGGCGTTCTGGCAGCATTGGCGGGCGTTGCCGTTCTGGGCGTTGGGTCCGCAGTGGTTTCTGTGTCAGCTGCTGGCGCTGAACCTGATCGCGGCCGTGCTGCACCACTATATGCCGCAACTGACGGACAGGCTCGGCCGGCTCGCCGCCGCGGCCCATGAGCAGCCGCTTAAGTTCTTCGCCGGGCTGGTCGTCATCTCCGCCGTGGTTTACGTGCCGCTGGCTCTGGCCTACACGCCGTGGGCCTGGACCAACACCGGACCGTTTTCTTTCCAGACCAGCCGGCCGCTGCACTATCTGGTCTACTTCTTTGCCGGCTACGCGGTCGGCGCCAATGGCTTCGAGCGCGGGCTTCTGGCTGTCGACGGCGCTCTGGCGCATCGCTGGGCTTGGTGGACCGTGGCGGCCTTCGCCGGTTTCTTCCTGTGGGCCGGCCCGACGTCGCTGACGCTCGATGGGAAGCAGGCGCCGCTGATCGTGCACGTTGTGTCCGACATAGGCTTCGCTGTCGCCTGCGCGGCGGGTTCGTTCTTTTTTCTGGCGATCTGCCTGCGTTTCGCCACACGCAAGCACTGGGTGCTGGATAGCCTGTCGGCCAACGCCTACGACATGTATCTCAACCACTACATTTTCGTGGTGTGGCTGCAATATGCGGTGCTGGGGTTGGGCCTTTTCGCGGCCGCAAAGGCGGCGATCGTATTCTGTGGCACCTTTGTGGTGAGCTGGGCCGCAGCTGTGGCCTTCAGCGGCCTTTCTCTCGGCGCTTTTTTCACCCAAGCGAAGCGCTGGGTGCCCGCAAAGGTTGGCCAGAAACAGGACGGCCCGCTCCGATAGGCGGATCCCCCGGCTGACGAGACAAAGGACTATCGCGCACGATGCCGCTGGTTTTTACCCTCGCGTTCCGAAATCTGTTCCACGATCGGTTGCGGCTGGTCGCGACCGTCATCGGCATCGTGTTCTCGATCGTGCTGGTCATGGTGCAGATGGGCCTTTATTTCGGCTTCGGCCGCATGGTCACCACCATGATCGACAACGCCTCGGCCGATCTCTGGGTGATGCCCAAGGGCACCAAGTGTTTCGAGGACCCCTCGCTGCTCGACGCCCGCCAGCGCAACCGCGCCCTGTCCGTGCCGGGCGTGGCCGAAGCGATCCCGCTGGTGATCGGCTTTGCCGATTGGCGCACGCCGGCGGGCTCGTCGACGCCGGTGTTCGTGGTCGGTTCGGACCTGCGCTCCGGCGGGCTCGAGCCGTGGAATCTGGTCGAAGGCCGCCTCGAGTCGCTGTCGACGCCCAATTCGGTCGCGGTCGACAAAACCTATTTCGATCGGCTCGGCATTTCCGGCCTCGGCGCGCGCGCCGAGATCCGCCAGCAGGCGGTACGCGTCGCCGCCGTGACCAGTGGCATCCGCTCCTTCACCACCACGCCTTACGTGTTCATGGACGTCGATCGTGCGCGCTCCTACACCGGTACACCGTCCAGTAAGGCGACCTATTTCCTGATCCGGCTCGACAGCGGCTCGCAGCTCAGCGCCGTGCGCAGCAACCTGCAGGCAACCCTCGGCTCCGACGTCGAGGTGCTCACGGCGCCGGAATTCCGCGAGCGCAGCCGGTCGTTCTGGCTGTTCGGCACCGGCGCCGGCGCCGCTCTGTTCGCCGGCGCGATCCTGGGCATCATCGTCGGCACCGTAATCGTCGCGCAGACGCTCTATTCGAGCACCAAAGACCACATCAACGAATTTGCGACGCTGCGCGCCATGGGGTCTTCGCGCGGCTACATCTACAAGGTGATCATCTGGCAGGCGATCCTCAACGCGGTGATCGGCTTCAGCCTGGCGGCGCTGGTCGGCGCCGCGGTGGTGCGGGCGACCGCGGCGAGCGCCTTGCCGATCGTCATCACGCCCGAACTGTCGGTTGGGCTGTTTGTTCTGACCGTCGTGATGTGCATCATCTCGGCCGTCGCGGCGATCATGAAGGTGACGCGCATCGATCCAGCACAGGTGTTCACGCGATGAGCGAAGTCGTGATGGAAGCCATCAATGTCGAAAAGGTGCTGGGCCATGGGCCTGCGCAGATTCGCGCGCTGAAGGGCGTGAGCCTGTCATTGCGCGGTGGCGAACTGACGCTGCTGATGGGGCCTTCGGGCAGCGGCAAGACCACGCTGCTGTCGATCCTGGGCTGCATGCTGACGCCGACCGAAGGCACCATCCGGGTGCGCGGCGACTCGATCGAGGGCAAACGACCGGAGGAGCTGGCAAAGCTTCGTCGCGAGAACATCGGCTACGTGTTCCAGTCCTACCATCTGTTTCCGACGCTCTCGGCCACCGACAATGTGAGGCTGGCGCTCGATGTGCGCGCCGAGAGCGGCAGGAACGCGAAGGCGCGGGCGAGGGAGGCGCTGGCCCGGGTGGGACTCGCGCAGAAGACTGCGAATTACCCGAAGCAGTTGTCGGGCGGCGAGCAACAGCGCGTCGCGATTGCGCGCGCCGTCGTGGGGGAGCCATCGGTGATCCTCGCCGACGAGCCGACCGCGGCGCTCGACTCCGAGAACGGCAAGGCGATCATGGGCATCCTCGCCGGCATCGCCAAGGACCCGAAGCGCGGCGTGCTGGTCGTCACGCACGATCCGCGCCTCGTGCCCTATGCCGATCGCATCATCCGTATCGAGGATGGCAACATTGTCAGCGAAGAAACGCGCCAGTCGCGAACGCTGAGAGAAACGTTAGAAAGGGCCCAATGATGTCGAAACGCGGCTTGGCCATTGCGGGGGTCTTGTGTCTGGTCGGGATCGGCGCGGCGATCGCCGTGACGTCGCCAGACAAGCTCGATCTGTTCCGCGGCATTGCCGGCGCGAATGCGCAGGCGAGCGCGCAATCGAACGACAAGCCGGCCGAGCGGCGCTGGCTCGCGGTCGCGCCCGGTCGCGTCGAGCCGCCGTCCGGCATGATCAAGGTCGCGGCGCCGACCATGGGTGTGGTCAGCAAGGTGCTGGTCAAGGTGAACGACACGGTGTTCGCCGGTGAGCCGCTGGTCCTGCTCAATGACGACGAAATCCAGTCGCGCTATCTCGCGGCCGAATCCCAGGCCGGCATGCGCAAGCGGCTGCGCGACGAGCAGCCGGCGACCGGCAAGGCCGCGGAGCGCCGCAAGATCGAGGACGCCGTGGCCGACGGCGAGACCGCGGTGTTCGATGCCCAGATGGCGGCCGACAAGGCCGCGATCGCGTGGCGTGCCGGCAGCGGCACGACCGACGCTCTGACCAGTGCGCGTTCGGCTCTGGCCCGCGCCCAGGACGATCTCGGCAAGCGCCAGGCGCAGCTTCGAGCGGGCAGCAACGACGCGCCGTTGCCGACGCCTCTGGAAGCGCAGGTGGCGTCTGCGCGCGGCGATCTGGCGTTTGCCCGGGTCAATCTGGAAAAGCTCCGGATCCGGGCGCCGATCGACGGAACGGTGCTGCAGATCAACATCAATCCGGGTGAGCTTGCGACGCCGACCTCGATCCAGCCGCTGTTGATGGTCGCCAACCTGATGACGCTCAACGTCCGAGCCGAGCTCGATGAGCGCGACGTCTCCGACCTCAAGGTCGGCCAGCCGGCATCGATCCGCGCGGCGGCCTTTCCCGGCAAGGAGTTCGCGGGATCGGTCACCTCGATTGCGCCGCTGGTCGAGCCGTCACGGCTCGGTGCGCGGGCGCAGCAGGGTAACCGCTCCGACGTCGACGTGATCGAAGTGCTGGTGCGGCTCACGCAGCCCGGCCCGCTCACCGCGGGTATGAAGGTCGACGTGTATTTCAGCCAGGAAAAGGAAAAGACAGCAGGCCGGTAACGCCGCCTACTTTCTTTTTCTCGTCTTGGACGCGGGACTGGTGGCTGCAGGAACAGGGCTTCCGCGCAGCTTGCTGCCCCATTTCTCCTCGATCTCGCGGGTTTCGTCGGCGGTCAGCGCCGAGGTCGGTGGATATTTGTCCTTCCAGCCGAACGGCCGCACCGCCTCGATGATCGCCTTGGAGTGCGAGGTGACGCCGGCGCGTTTCGACTCGTCGGGAATGCGCGGGTCGAGCGCCGAGCTCCAGGCGTTGCGGACGATGTCGATCTGCTCGGCCGGCTCGCAGCGCGTGGTGACCGCCCACATCACGTCGGCGAGGTTCGACGGATCGACGTCATCGTCGACCACCACGACAAGGCGGCCCATATAGCTGTTGGCGGCGGCGATCAGCGCGGCACGCTTGGCATGGCCGGCATAGCGCTGCCGGATCGCGACCACCGTCATCAGCTGCGCGACGTGCTGCCAGCAGCCGACCACGTCGGTGACGCCGGCCATCTCCAGGTTGCTCCAGATCGAGGCGGCGCGGAACGGCAGCCCGAAATGGAAGCGCGGCGGCTTCATCGGCGGCGAGCCGAGGAGAATGGGGTTGTCGCGGTGATAGACCGCGTTCACCTGCATCACCGGGGCAGGGCGCGCGTCGGCTGCGTAATAGCCGGTGAACTCGCCGAACGGTCCTTCCGGCAGGGTTGCCTCACTCGGCAGCACCAGCTCGCCTTCGAGAATGATCTCGGCATGGGCGGGCAGCGGCAGTCCGGTCAGCGGCCCGCGGATCGTCTCCATCGGTGCGCCTTTGATCGAGCCCGCGAAGTCGTATTCGGATTGGCCATCCGGAAGATATTCAAAACCCGCGATGAACAGCGCCGGGTCCTGGCCGTTCACCACGGCGACCGGACAGGGTTCGCCCTTGTCCCAGTATTTCTTCGCGATGATCGCGCCGTGGCGGCCCAGATGATCGAACTGGATCGTCACGCGGTTCTTGCCGTGCACCTGCACCCGATAGATCGAGGAGTTGATCCAGCCGCCGTCCGGATCGCGCATGATGATGATCGAACCTGAACCGATATACGGTCCACCGTCCTTGCGGTGCCAATAGGGCGCCGGCAGCTTGCCGAGATCGACATTGCGCCCGCGCATCACGTTGTCCTGGAACGGCGCCTTGTCGATCTCGACCGGGCTGTGACGCTCGAGCGTCTGCCGCTTTTTCATCCAGGCCTTCAGCGCGTCGAGCGGTGTCAGCGACGGATCGATGCCGAGCGCCAGAGCCGCGCGCTGCGCCGTGGTGGTGGCGTTGGTGAAGACGCGGGTGCCGCTGTCGTAGCCTTTGATCCGGTCGAACAGCAGCGCCGGGCACTCGGCGCTGCCAGCCGCGACTTCGGTGATGCCGCCGAGCTCGAATTTCGGGTCGGCGCCGTTGATGCGCCGCAGCACCCCGAGCTCGTCCACCTGCTTGATGAAGCCGCGCAAATCCTTGTACATCACGTGTCTCGTTCTCCTGAACCTTCGTCCGCCAACCTAGCCAATTCCGGGAACTGCCGCATGCGCTACATCGATGCGTTTTGTCATTTCAGCCCTCCGCGTTATTTCGATGCCTTGGTCGAGTCGCCGTCAGGCCAGAAGGACATCGGCAAGCGGGTGCGTGGCATTCCCGCGCTGTACGATCTCGATCTGCGGTTGAAAGTCGTCGACCAGTTTCCGGACTACACGCAGGTTCTCTCGCTCGGCCTGCCGATGGTCGACCGGCTGTGGGGGCCGGACAAGACGCCTGAAATGTCGAAGCTCGCCAATGACGGTCTCGCCGAGGTGTGCGCCAAGCATCCCGACCGTTTCGTCGGCTACACCGCCGTGGTGCCGATGAACAATCCAGAGGCGGCCGCGAAGGAAGCCGAACGCGCGCTGAAGAACGGCGCTCATGGCGTGCAGCTCGGCACCAACGTCAACGGCAAGGCGATCGACGGGCCGGAGTTCTGGCCGCTGTACGAGGTGATCGAGAAATCCGGCAAGCCGATCCTGCTGCATCCGGCGCGCAGCCGGGAGATGATCGATTACCAGGGTGAGGCCAAGTCGAAATACGAGATCTGCAGCGTGCTTGGCTGGCCGTTCGAAACCGGCGTCGCGCTGTCGCGCTTCATCTTCTCCAAGATCATGGACACCTACCCGAAACTCAAGATCGTGTCGCACCATCTCGGCGGCGTGATCCCTTACCTCGAAGGCCGCGTCGGTCACAGCTTCGACCAGATGGGCGTGCGCACCTCCGACGAGGATTACGAGGGTCTGCGCAAGAGTCTGAAGAAGCGGCCGTTCGACTACTTCAAGGACTTCTACGCCGACACCGCGATCGAAGGCGCCCGCGCGCCGATGCTCTGTGGGCTCGACTTCTTCGGAGCCGACAAGGTGTTGTTCGCCTCCGACTGTCCGTTCGACAAAGAGAAGGGCCCGGGCTACATCCGCTCGACCATCGCGGTGCTGGAGTCGCTTGATCTGAAGCCGGCCGACCGCGAGAAAATCAGCTACAAGAACGCACAGGCACTCTTCGGCGTGAAATAGATGAAGCTCACCCGGCGCATGGTCTTGTCGCTCGCGGCGGTCGTCGCCGCGCGGCAAGCCTTCGCGCAGGATGACGATACGGTGGCCTTCGTCCGCGATTTTTATACAAGGGAGATCGCGAGGCACGCGGCGAAGGAGCACCAGAGCGATGATGATTTTCTGAAGGTCTTCACCGTGGAGGCGCGGGAGCTCTGGCGTGCCGCGCAGGAAAACCGGGGCAAAGCCAACGTTCCGCTCGGTCCCATCCGTCATCTGTTCCTGGGCCAGGGGGTGCTCCCCGGTCGAGAAGTCGCACTCGGCCCGGTCACTGCATCCGGCCATAACGCGGTCGCGGTCGAGCTCACCGTCCAGGGCAATCCACGCCAGCTTGTCATCCGCACCGCACGCGAAGGCTTGTCGATCAAGTTCGCCGATATCGACTACGGCGATGGCGAAAGCTTCGTCGCTTATTTCAGCAGGCTGGCCGGGCGCAAACCTCAGTGAAATTCGCAGCCATCTGTCGCACGCGGCGGTTGGGCCTGGGTGCTGGCAATGCTGCAGGCAGCCGTTATGCTGCTGAAACGTCCGATAAAAGAATCGAGGGGGAAGCGTCCATGTTGCAGGGTTCATTGCTCCGCGCGGTGTTCGGCTCGGCGCTCGCAGCGCTGGCTTGCGGCTCCGCATTGGCGCAGGGCGATTTCCCGTCGCGGCCGATCACCATGGTGGTGCCGCTGCCGGCCGGCGGCACGGCCGATCTCCTTTGCCGCTACGCGGCCGAGAAGGCTTCCGCAGCACTCGGTCAGCAGGTGGTGGTCGAGAACCGCGCCGGCGGCGCCGGCGGCCGCATCGGCATGGAGCAGGTGATGCGCTCGCCGGCCGACGGCTACACGCTGCTGTGCAGCACGCAGCTCAGCTACAGCATCACGCATCTCGTTTTCACCAAGGCGGCGTTCGATCCGCGGCCGCTCGAGCCGGTCAGCGTGCTCGCGACCTATCCGCTGGTGATCCTGACGCGAACCACGCTGCCGGCCAACAACGTGGCCGAGTTCATCGCCTATGCGAAGGCGAATGAAGGCAAGGTCAACTACGGCAACCAGGGCGTCGCCAACACCGGCCATCTGCTCGGCGAGTTGATGAAGATCAAGGGCAACTTCAAGATGACGCCGGTGTTCTACCGGGGCAGTGCGCCCGCGATCAACGATCTGCTCGCCGGCAGCATCGACATGGTTCCGGACTATCTGCTCGCCAACAAGGGCAACATCGACGCCGGCAAGCTCAAGATGATCGCGGTCGCCGACACCCAGCGGCTCAAGGAATATCCCAACGTGCCGACGCTCGCCGAGACCTTGCCCGGCGTCACATCGATCACCTGGATGGCGGTCTCGGCGCCGCCCGGCACGCCGAAGCCGGTCGTCCAGAAAATCTCCGAGGCGATCGGCAAGGGCTTCAGGGAACCCGACATGCGGGCGAAGATCCTCAAGCTTGAAGCCAACCCGCTCGGCAGCACGCCGGATGAGATGCGCAAGATGATCCAGGATAGTCTGGATATCTGGGGCCCGGTCGTGCAGCAGGCGAAGATTACGGTCGATTGATCGCGAGCAAGGCCGCTCAATTCCCGATCTTGATATCGGCGTCCTTGATCATCTTGCCGAACTTCGCGATCTCCGCGTTCGCGAATGCCGCGAAGTCCGCCGAGCTCGATCCCACGGGAATGAGGCCCTGCGCGGCGAGCCGCTCGGTGACGCGCGGGGTCTTCATCGCCTCGGCAATCGCCTGGTTCAGGACGCTCACGACGTCCTTCGGCATGTTTGCCGGTCCCCATAACCCGTACCACGAACCGATCTCGAAGTTGGGAAAGCCCTGCTCCTCGATCGTGGGGACATCCGGCAGCGCGCTCACCCGCGCCTTGGTTGCGACTGCGAGCGGCCGCACAGCACCGCTGCGGAACTGCTCGATCATGTTCGGGACCGGCGTGATCATGGCGCTGACACGTCCGGCTATCAGGTCGATCAGCGCGGGCGACGTACCCTTGTAGTGCACGATGAGAATCTTGAATCCCGCTTCGCGTTGCAGGCGCTCCATCGTGAGATGGCCGACCGATCCCACGCCTTCGGCGCCCCAGGTCATCTTGTCGGGGTTGGCTTTGGCGAGTGCGATGAACTCCTTCAGGTTTTTCGCCGGGAGCGCAGGATTGACGCCGATCGCGATCGGCACGGTGCCGAAATTGGAAATCGGCGTGAAGTCTTTCACGACGTCGTACGGCACATTCATCAGCATCGGCGTGATGACGAACAGAGATGGATTGACCAGCAGCGTGTAGCCGTCCGGCGCGCTGCGGGCCACCTGCGTCGCGCCGATGGTGCTGCTCGCGCCAGCAATGTTCTCGACGATGAACGGCTGTCCGAGCTTTTCCTGAAGGAATTGCGAGACCGAACGCGCGACGACGTCGGTGAGCCCGCCGGGCGGCGCCGCGACCACCACGCGCACCGACCGTGATGGAAATGTTTCCGCACTTGCTGGTGCGGCGTTGCAGGACAGCGCAACGACAGACATAAGCGTCGCCGGCAGCAAGGCGCGCATGGTCGAGAACAGGCTTGCGAGCATTTTCTTCCTCCGGCGCGGCATTCTTTATTGTTGATCGAAGGATGCTAGCACCTCTGCCAATGGCAGGAACCCCGGTGCGCTCAATGCCGCATGCCGGGCGCGGCTAGCCCCGCGTTTGCGCACGCGTTAGGGTCCGGTCCGAGCTGCAGCCTGGATATCCGCAAACAGCACAATGAGCACCATCGATCTGCAAGGGACCGTCGTCGCCATGACGGGAGCAAGCGTCGGGCTTGGACGCTCCATGTCCGTGGCGCTCGCGGAGGCTGGCGCACGCATGGTGCTGGCGGCGCCGGAGATGAATCTTTTGAACGAAGTCGCGTCGGAGATCGGCGCCAAAGCCGGCCCGGGCCGTGCGCTCGCGGTTCGTGCCGACATCACCGTGCGGGCTGATTGCGAACGCGTGCTTTCCGAAAGTATCCGCGCATTCGGGCGACTCGATGTTCTGGTGAACAATGCGCGCCGTCCGGTGCGTGGGCCGGGCCTGCCGCCTGCCGGCAACTTTCTGCCGTTCTGGCAGTCGAACCCCGACATCTGGCAGGAGTCCGTGCAGGTGAACGTGAACGGCACGTTCCTGATGTCGCATGTCGTGACGCCGCATCTCATCGGCAACGGCTGGGGACGGATCGTCAACATCAACACGAGCCTCGGCGGACTCTATCAGAGCCGCAACTCGCCCTACGGCGTGACCAAGGCGGCCCTGGAATCGGCGACGATGATCTGGGCGGCCGACCTCGCCGGCACGGGCGTCACCGTCAACACGCTGCTGCCGGGCGGCGCCTGCGACACCGACCCGAACCGGCCGCCCGATCCCAAGCTCAAGCTTCTGCCGGTCGATATCATGGATCCGGCGATCGTCTGGCTCGCTTCGCGGCGGTCGGACGGCAAGACCGGCGGGCGCTATATCGGCAGGCTGTGGGACAGCAAGCTTCCGCCCGATGAAGCGGCGGCTGGTGCGTTGACGCCGCCGGTGTTCCGCACCGGCGATTGAAGGAGTGCGCGATGCCGACTGCTGCCGTTCAATCCGCATCCCTGGCACGGCGCGGATTTCTCGCGACGCCGCTCGCGAGGATCGGCCTGATCATTCCGTCCAGCAACCGCCTGACGGAGCCCCAACTCCGACACTTTGCGCCGCCCGAACTCGGCATTCACGTGACCCGTTTGCAGATGACGGGCCAATGGAACAGGCCATTGTCGGCCTTGGGCGACGACATCAAGCGCGCCGCTGGCGCGCTGGCCGACGCCAAGGTCGACATCGTCGTGTTTCATTGCACCGGCCACGCCATGGAGGAGGGGCCGGACGGCGATGCCCGGACGCGGGCGCTGATCGAGTCGGCGACCGGCATAAAGGCGCTGTCGACCGCGTCGGCCATTCAGGAAGCGCTGGCGGCGTTGAAGCTGAAGCGGCTGATCTTGCTGACGCCCTACGACCAGGAAACCAACGATCACGAGATCGACTACCTGCGCCAGATCGGGTTGTCGGTGGTGCACGACGTTGCGCTGGCTTTGCCTGGGAGTGACGACTACCTCGCGCAGCCGCCCGAGCGCTGGGTCGAACTGGCGGTCGAGCACGCGAGGGAGGAGGTCGACGGCTATTTCCTGAGTTGCACCAACACCACCCAGATCGAAGCGATCGAGCCGATCGAGCGCCGGCTCGGCAAGCCGGTGATCAACAGCAACCAGGCCGTGCTCTGGGCCTGCACTCAGCGCTTGCGGCCGAAACTCGGGAACGCGTCGCTTGGGGCAGGGCTCGGGCGTCTCGTCAACGGCAGTTGAGGCGCCGCGCGAACGGGCGCGGGGCCCGTTCGCGCGTGTCGCGCTCGGTTCTCACGCAGCTAGGGCGGCGCGCGTCTTGCCGATCATCAAAGCGGCTTGCGCGGCCTCGCGACCCTTCTCGACGAAGTGCTTGGCGAAGACGCCGGTATGGTGCTCGGTCGGCTGGAAGTGATGCGGCGTCAGCGACACCGAGAGCACAGGCACGCCGGTATCCAGCGCGACGCGCATCAGGCCGTTGACGACAGCCTGCGCGACGAAATCGTGCCGGTAGATGCCGCCGTCCACGACCAGCGCTGCGGCAGCAACCGCAGCATACTTGCCTGAATTCGCGAGATCGCGGGCGACCAGCGGAAGCTCGAAGGCGCCGGGCACGTCGAACACATCGACTTGCTGCGCCGGAATCAATTGCAGGAAGCCGTCCAAGGCTTTGTCGACGATTTCAGAGTGCCAGTTGGCTTTGACGAAGGCGTAACGGGTGGGTGCCACAGTGATCTCCTTTCCGGGTACAGACACGTCACCCAAGGCGATCACGTGCGAGCGGACCCATGGCCGGGCGAGTTCGCGCGTTCTCTTTCATCCGGACTCTGACCGTCGGCTCAGGCCTCTCACCTGATCTGCTGACCCTTCCACCGGAAGGCGCTCGCGGGCTCGCAGCTCGAGGCTGCATACCGCCGGTAGGGACTTTCACCCTGCCCTGAGAACGCCCGCACACTGCATGCCGGGAGCGAACCCGTCAATGGCGGACCGCTTGAGGCAGGGCGCAGCGCGCGCCTATAGTCCGCGCAAAGCACCGGGAGGAGTTTCCCTGATGAACGTGAGAACGGCGCCCACCGAGCCTGCGCTGACCATGCGCGACCGCATGGCGATGTACAACGGCAACGCGCTGAAAATGGGCCTGTTCGGCGCGAACTGCTCCTCCGGCCGCTGCGTCACCACGGTTCCGGAGCGCTGGACCGGTAGTTGGGACGACAATCTCGCGCTGGCGCAGATGTGCGACGAGCGCGGCATCGAGTTCATGCTGCCGGTCGGCCGCTGGAAAGGCTATGGCGGCGACACCGATTACATGGGCACGACGCTCGAGACCATCACCTGGGCGACCGGGCTCCTCGCCAAGACCAAGCGGCTGATCGCGTTCGGCACCGTGCATGCGCCGCTGTTTCATCCCCTGATCGCGGCCAAGCAGTTCGTCACCGCCGACCAGGTGAGCGGCGGCCGCTTCGGCCTCAACATCGTGGTCGGGTGGAACGAGGACGAGTTCCAGATGTTCGGCGTCTCGCAGCGCGAGCACGAGCAGCGCTACGACTATGCCCAGGAATGGCTCGAAGCCGTGAAGCTCGCCTGGGGCCCGAACGAGGACTTTGAATACGATGGCAAGTTCATCAAGCTGAAGAAGGTCCGCGCCAAGCCGAAGCCCTACGGCGGAACGCGGCCGCTGATCATGAATGCCGGCGCGTCCGCCACCGGCCGCGCTTTCGCGATCCGAAACTGCGACGCTTTCTTCACCCAGGCCGACCGCACGTCGATGGAGACTACGCGGCAGCGCGTGAAGGACGCGAAGGACGAGGCCAAGGCGCAGGGCAAAGAGCTCGACGTCTATGCGGTCGGCGTCGTGACCTGCCGGCCGACCCAGAAGGAGGCCGAGGAGTACTACCACTACGCCACCATCGAGAAGGCCGACTGGTCGGCCGTCGATGGCATCCTCGGCAAGAAGAACATCTCGCCCGCGACGGTGGGTGAGGAGGAGTTCCAGAAGCAGCGCCACCACTATGCGCATGGTCTCGGCGGATTGCTGATGGTCGGCGATCCGGACCAGATCGCCAAGCAGCTTGCCGACCTGAGCGCCGCTGGCCTCCGCGGCATCGGCTTCTCCTTCGTCAATTATCTCAAGGAGCTGCCGTATTTCTGCGACGAGGTGCTGCCGCGCCTGGAGCGCATGGGTGTCCGGGAAAAACGGAAAGGGTAATATCGCAGGCCCTCGAATATAAATTCCATGTGCCCTGGGTCCCCGCTTCCGCGGGGACGAACGGAGGGAGACGCGTCCTCTCTCCACGTTCGTCCCCGCGGGGGCGGGGACCCAGTTCTTTGGCTTCGATGAAGCGTCCGGACAGAAACCAATGACTGAAGAAAACAACCGCCGCCGCAATCTCGGTTTCTTCTTCGACAAGACCGTCGAGCGGCTTCCCGACAAGGTCGCGATCATTGACCTGTTCGGCGGCAAGGAACGCACCTCCACCTATCGCCGGCTCGATGAGCGGATGAACCGCGTTGCCAGCATGCTGGCGCGGCTTGGCGTGAAGGCGGGCGAGCGCGTCGCCATGCTGATCGGCAACCGTGTCGAGTTCGTCGAATTCTTCTTCGGCGCGATGCGCATGGGCGCGATCCCGATGCTGCTCAACACGCGGCTCGGGGCCGGTACGCTGGAGAGCTTGATCGCCGACGCATCCTGCACGTTCGGGATATTCGATCCGTCCTGCAACAAGGACGCGGTCTCGATCGCTTCGAAGGTGCCGGTGCGTCACCGCATGGTGCTCGATGAGCAGCATGACGGTTTCCTCGCCTACGAGACCGAGATGGCGAAGCCTGCGCCCGCGGTCGAGCCGCCGCCGATCGGCGACGACACGCAAGCATTCCAGCCCTACACCTCGGGCTCCACGGGCCGCCCGAAAGGCGCGATCATGACCCATCGCGGCATGCTCTGGTACGTCGACTACAACCAGCGTTACTGGCCGTCGGTCGAGACCTCGCGCGGCCTCGTCGCGCTGCCGTTGTTCCACAAGAATGCGCTGCGCGGCACCGTGAAGCCGATGCTGTTCGCCGGCGGCTCTTTCGTGCTGATGCCGGGCTACGAGCCGCGCGCCTATCTCGAAGCGATGGCCAAATACAAGGTCACGTATTCGCGCGGCGTCGCCGCGGTGTTCACGATGTTCCTGCAGTATCGCGAGTTGCTGAAGACGCTCGACCTCAGCAACCTGCGCAGCATGACCATCGGCTCGGCGGTGGTGACGCCGGAGCTTCTCGAACTCGTCAATCGTGCGCTGCCGCACATCAAGGTCGAGGAGAGCTACGGCCTGACCGAGGGCGGCAGTCCGCTGCGTCCGCCGATCGACGGCCGGCCGGTGCCGCGCGGCAGCCCCGGCGCCCAGGCGCCCGAGATCGAGCTGAAGATGCTCGACGCCAACGGCAAGGAGACGCAGGAGGAGGGCGAACTGCTCATCCGCTGCCCCTACGTCTGCCTCGGCTATTTCAACGAGCCCGAAATCACCAAGGCCAAACTCAGGGACGGTTGGCTGCACACCGGCGATATCTTCGTGAAGGACAAGGACGGCTTCTATTATTTCCGCAGCCGCGTCGACGACATGTTCAGCTGCGGCGGCGAGAACGTCTATCCGAAGGAGGTGGAGAACCTGCTGTTCGGCCATCCCGACGTGGTCAACGCCGTGGTCACGCCGGTGCCGCATCAGGTGAAGGGGCTCGCCCCCGCCGCCATGGTGATCGTGCGCGAGGGCTCCGGCATGACGGCCGAGACGCTCAAGACCTATTGCCTGGAAAAAGGCCCGGCCTATTCGCACCCGCGTTTCATCGACATCGTGCCGGCCTTGCCGCTCAACGGCGCCGGCAAGGTCGACCGCGGTATCATCCAGGCCAAGCTCACCGCCGCCTATGGCGGCGCCAAGGCGTGACCGGATCATGGCGGGCGATCTCAACGCGGTGATGCCGCTGATCACGGCGGACAAGGTCAAGGCCTTGATGGTGGCGCTCGCCAAGGTGCCGAGCCCGCTCACGGCGCTGTTTGAGGCCGAACCGCAGCTTCGGGAGTTCATCGACGTCGCGGTCGAGCCGCGGCTGCGCGAGATGGGCATCGGCGATATTCGCCGCGACGCCATGGGCAATCTCGCGGCCACGGTCGGGAGCGGCGCGAGCGGCCGCTCGCTGATGCTGGTCACCAACGCGATGACCCAGCCGCCCGCGACCATGCCCAATCCGTATGGCGGCGAGGTGCGCGACGGCGCGCCCTATGGCCTCCCTGGCGAAGTGGTGCTGGGGAAAGGGCTCAGCGAACAGAAGGCGCCGCTCGCGGCGATCCTGCTTGCGTTGCAATCGATCCTGGCAGCGAAAATCCCGATCACCGGCCAGATCGTGTTCCTGTGCTGTGTCTCGGGCGAGACCGGCCGTCACGACGCGATCAAGAGCATCATCGAGACCACCGGTGTGCGCGCCGAAATGGCGATCCTCAACGGCACCGGCAACCGCATCAGCCTCGGCAATCGCGGCCGCGTCGATGTCACCGTGACGGTGCATGGCAGCCCAGGCCATAGCAGCCGTCCCAGCAGCGCCTGCAACGCCGTCACGGGCGCGCTTGAAGTGATCCGCCGTCTCACCGAGGGCCTTGATCTCGGCGCGCCGCATCCGGCGCTCGGCAAGGCGACATTCGCGGTGAATAAGATCCGGAGCTTTCCGGATTCCACGCACACCATCCAGGACCGTTGCGAGATCGGCGTCGACCGCCGGCTGATGCCAGGTGAGGACCCGGACAAGGCCGTCGCCGATATCGCGGCGATTGCCGCAACCGTCGACGGCATGAAAGACCCGGCGAGCGGCAAGCCGTGGCGCGTCGAAGTGACCAAAGGGCCTTTCATGTATCCGCATCTGGTCACCGCGGCGTCCAAGGTTGTCGCTGCGGTGATGGAAGCGTCACAGACCGTGCTCGGTATCTCACCGGAGACTTTCCACCAGACCAATGCCTTCGATCAGGGCTATCTCCAGCACATCGGCATCGAGCCGTGCACCTACGGCCCGGGCGAGGACAAATACGCTCACACCGACCTGGACATGGCCTCGGTCGACCGCACCCGCGATGCCTCGAAGGTCTATGCCGCGACAATCCTGCAGCGGCTGACTTGAGCGCAATTGCCGCATCAAACTCCGTTGTTATGCCCGCGCTTGTCGCGGGCATCTCGCTTCGGTGAGCATGGTGCGTCCCTAAGCGAGATGGCCGGGACATAGGCGAGCGAAGCGACGCCGTCCTTCGGACGGCTATGCCCGGCCATGACGGAGAGAGCTTCAGTCGATCTTGATCCCCACCGCCTTGATCACCTTCTCGCGAACCTCGGCCTGTGACTTGATGAAGGCGCCGAACTCTTCCGGGCTTTTGCTGATGGTCGGCTCGATGCCGGCAGCCGAAAGCTTTTCGATCACGTCGGGTGACGCCATGGCTTTCTGCAGGGCGGCAAACAGCCGGTCGACGATCGGTTTCGGCGTTCCGGTCGGCACCACCACGCTCTGCCAGATGCCGAGGTCGAAGCCGGGGAAGGTTTCGGAAATCAGCGGGATTTCCGGCGCGAGCGCCAGGCGCTTCAGGCCGGTGAGCGCGATGATCTTGACCTTCTTGTCGCGGTAGAGCGGCAGCGCCACGTTGACGCTTTCGTGGCCGAGCGGAATGTCGCCCGCCATCATGCTGGTGATCTGCGTGGTGCCGCCGCGATAGGGCACGATCACCATGTTGGTGCCGGCCATCATGTTGAGAAGCCCGATTGCGACCTGCGAGGTCGGCGTCGAGACGCCGATCTGGAAGGTGCCGGGTTTTTTCTTCTCGATGTCGATCACTTCCTTGAGCGTGTTCGCCGGATTGTTGATGTTGGCGGTCAGCGCCGAAGGCACCAGGGCGATCAGCGAGACGGGCTCGAAGTCCTTGAACGGATCATAGGCGAGCTTGGTGTAGAGGAACGGGTTCATCACCAGCGTGCCGTCGATGGCGAGCAGGATGGTGTAGCCGTCCGGCTGGGCGCGTGCGGCGAACTGCGCGCCGACGATGGTGTTGGCGCCGGAGCGGTTGTCGATGATGACCTGCTGGCCGAGGTCCTCGCTCATCTTCTGTCCGACCAGACGGCCGAGCACGTCGGCGGGCCCGCCCGGTGCAAACGGCACGATCATGGTGATCGGACGATTGGGATAGTTTTGAGCGGGCGAAGGTGCGGTAAGCGCGAGAAAGATTCCGAGCGACAAAAATAGTTTGCGCAAATGCATAAGCAGCATTGATTGACCCTCCCTAGGTCGAGCTCTTGACCCACCTCATCCTGAGGAGCGGTCCGAAGGACCGCGTCTCGAAGGATGGGGTGGCCACCACCGTAGCGGCTCGCCCTTCGAGACGCGTTGCTTCGCAACGCTCCTCAGGGTGAGGCCGGGTGAGGGCGGTTTATGTTGCCGCCTCTCAACTCAAACTCTGCATCAATCGGCCGAGCTTCGGCATCGGCACGGCCGGCACTTTGTCGCGCAGCTGCCGCATGACGCCCCACAGCACCGCCTGGTTGCTGTTGACCACGGGCTTGCCGACCACCCGCTCGACATCGGCGATCGCTTCGATCTGCGTGGTGTTGGTGCAGGACAGGAAGATGCCGTCGGCCTCGGGCCGGTCGTTGTCCTGCGCAAGCTTGGTCCAATCGGCCGGCGTCACCTTGCCGAAATCCTTGGCTTCGAGCTTCAGCGCCACGTCGTTCACGACGGTGATGCCAGCGGCCGTCAGATAGTCGATCACCGCCTTGTTGCTCTTATAGGGCGTGAGCAGGACCACCTTCTTCATGCCGAGCGTCTGCAGCGCCTCGAGCACCAGGCGGCTGGTCGCCATGGCGCCGACGCCGGTCGCCTCGGTGACGATGTCGAGGATTTTTCCCTCGCCCTGCGGGCCTTGCGTCATGGAGGTGTCGGTGCAGTGGAACACGATCACGTCGGGATGTGCGTCGGAGAGGAGTTTCGCCGCCTCCGCGATCTCTTCCTTCATCTCCGGCAGCGGCCGTTTCCATTCGCCGGCGACGCGCGCCCGCGCCACGTGGATGCCGAGGCCTTCCGGGGCGAAATGATTGAATTGCGGCTCGCTAAACGTGTTGACCGACGGGATGATCAGGCCGAGGCGCGCCCGCGGCGGAATGAGTGCAGCGCTCTCCCGATTGACGTTCGGCATGACATTCATGGTGGACCTCCCGTATGGCTCGTTCAATCGAGCTTGATGCCGCTTTCCTTATAGACGGTTGTCCAGCGTTTGGCTTCGCTGCGGAAGTATTGCTCGAATTCCTCGGGCGTGGTGCTGGCGGAGAGAATCCCGGCCTTCTCCAGCCGCTCGGCGACCGTCGGATCGGCGATGGCCTTCACCACGTCCTGCTGAATCCGATGGACAATCGTCTGAGGCGTGCCGGCCGGCGCGACGAGCCCGATCCAGCTCGACATCTCGTCGATCGGCAGGCCCGACGCTTCGGAAAGCGACGGGACGTCGGGGAGCACCGGCAGCGGCCGGCTGTTGAGCTTGGCGAGCGGGCGGAATTGACCGCCTGCGATCGGCGGCAGGCTCGGCGCCACGCCGTCGACGATGAAATCGACGCTGCCGGTGAGCAGACCCTGCACCACCTCGGCGCTGCCCTTGTAGGGGATCAGCACCGCGTCGATGCCGGCGGCCTTGGCAAAGACCGCACCCGCAAGCCGCGTGATGGTGATGCCGGCGCCGTAGTTGAGTTTCGCGCCGCTCGCCTTGCCGCGCGCGATCAGCTCCTTGACGGTTTTCGGCCCGTCGCTCGCGCGCACGGTCAGCAGCGAGGTGTTCTTGGCGGTGAGCGTGATCGCCGTGAAGTCCTTGAACGGATCGTAGTTCATCGACGCGCCGGTCGCGGGATTCATCACCAGCGTGGTGTCCATGGCGGCGAGCAGGGTGTAGCCGTCGGGCGCGGACTTCGCCACGAACTGAGCGCCGATCCCGGTGTTGGCGCCGGGGCGGTTCTCGATCACCACGCCCTGGTTCCAGAGCTCCGAGAGCTTCTGGCCGATGATGCGCATGTTGACGTCGGTCGGCCCGCCGGCCGGGAACGGCACGACGATCTTGACCGGCCGGTTGGGGAAGTTTGCGGCGTTGCCGCTCTGCGCGTGCGCCGCGCCGACGCCCAGCGCTGTCACGAGTCCGATCGCGAGAAATGAGCGCAGCACTCCCCACACGGTCATTCCGGGGCGCGCCGAAGGCGCGAACCCGGAATCCAGATGTGCACTCCACTCCCGGCTCTGGATTCCGGGTTCGGCCCTTCGGGCCGCCCCGGAATGACCGAGGGGAGAGAGCGCGCGCATGGTCACACGAGCTTGCGCGTCAGGTCGTTGAACAGATCGTCCACCTTGACCTGCTTCGTGATCATCTGTTGCTTGAGCGAGTAGTCGATGACCCGCTCGAGCGCTTCGCGGTTGGCCTCGACGCCGAACCGATACGGATCAAGCGCGCCCTTCGGTGCGTTGGTGTCGAGATCGCGCGCCGCCTTCAACAGCCGGAAAATCTCTTCGACCACCTCGGGATGCTCTTTCGCGATTTTCTCGCGCACGATCACCATGTGGTTGACCGGCACGCCGCCATGCTTCAGCGCCCAGTCCTTGTTGGCGGCCTCGGCGTCCGGCACCAGCGTCTTGAAGCGCGGATCAGGGAACTTGTCGCCGATCAGCGCGGCGTCGACCTCGCCGTCGATCAGCATCTGCGGCAGTTGCTTGGTCTCGGGCGCGCGCTTCACGAACGGGGGATCCTTGTACTGCGCCACATGCGGATCCTCCATGGTGGTGATCTCCACCTTGGACCAGTCGACGCCGTAGGATTCGGCGAGGATGCCGCGCACCCAGATGCCGGTGGTCTGCGTGTAGGAGCGCACGCCGAACTTCTTGCCGTTGAGGTCCGACGGCTTCATCGTGCCGCGCTCGGAGTTGTAGGCGACCGTGTGCAGCTGGCCGCGGCCGACCACGGTGGCGGGCAACAGCACGTAGGGCAGGCCATATTCCCGGGCCTGCAGATACGTGACGATGGCGAGCTCGCCGCAGTCGAACTTGTGCTCGCGAACCATCGGCTTGAAGCCGCGGTTCGGCACCGGATAGTCCGGGAAGTCCCATTCGACCAGATCGGACTTCACGCGCCCATCCTTCAGCGCGATCACGTTGGCATAGTTGCCCAAGAGCGTGTGGAGCTTCAGTTTGTCGGGTCGGGTCAGCACGGCATCACTCCCAGTTTCTGCTTCGGGTCTTAATTCTTGGGGTCTTACTTCTTGGCCAGCGCCGGGTAGAGCGCGAGCGCGGTCTTGTGGAAGATTTGATTTTGATCCGCCTGCGACAGGAAGGAAAGCGCCTTGCGCGCCATTTCGATCAGTTCCGGCAGCGGCTCCTTGGCGGCTGGGAAATTCGAGCCCCAGCAGATGCGCCCGGCGCCGAACTCGCTGACCACCTTCCCAAGGAACGCCTCGGGCGTCGACTTGCCCTTCACCGACTGTTCGATCGGGCGGTGGGTGAGTTTGAGATAGACGTTGGGATACTTCGACAAGGCCCAGAGCGGCGCGGCCGACGGGAAGGGGATTCCGTCGGCGGCTTCCGCGCGGGCGAAGTGGTCGAGCAGGATGCGCACCTTGGGGAAGCGCTTGATGATCTTCTCTTCCAGGAGCGGCAGGCCCACGACCCGCATCTGCATGCACACCGACAGGTCGTTGTCGTTGGCGAATTGCCACGCCGGATAGGCCTTCTCCTCGGCAAAGAAAGTCTCCTGCGCGGCGTGCGTCGAACCCGAGGTGAAGATGCGCATGCCGGTGAGCCCCTTGCTCATCCAGTGCTTCATCTTGGCGGGCGCGTCGGGCGCGACCACGTCGATCGAGAACACGCCGGTGAAGCGCTCAGGGTGTGCGGCCACCGAGTCCGCCACGTAGGAGTTGTCGAACGCATAGGCCGAGGACGCCTGTACCAGCACGGCCTTGTCGACGCCTGCCTCGGCTTCGGCCTTGACCATGTCGGGATAATCGATCGGATGAGCCTGCGACCAGTCGGACTGTTTTCCGAACAGGGGCGCGAGTGGATATTTCTTGGTGTCGGTGGCGATGACGTGGGTGTGGGTGTCGATGATCATGTTGGTTGCTTCACGTTGAACTCAGATAGAGCGACGCACTCTGCTCGGCTCTCTCCCCCGCTTGCGGGGGAGAGATGGAGAGGGGGCTACCGCAGGCACCGGCCGCGCCGCGGCCCCCTCCCTAACCCTCCCCCGCGAGCGGGAGAGGGAACGCACCGCTCGTGTTGCAGCGGTGTCGCATCCTAACGAGCGTACTACTTCTTCGTCGGCAGCACCGCCGCGAACTTGCTGCCGCGGACGCACATCTTGCCCTTCGGATCCTGCCAGAGCTTTTCGGTCTGGTGCAGGAAGCCCAGCGCCCGCGCCACGGTGTTGAAGTCGTATTCCGCGAACTTCTCGGCGATGTCGGTGTAGTACAGCGGCTCCTTGTCGATCGCGTCGAGAATCTTCTTCGCCAGCGCTTCCACCGCACCCGTGTCGCCAGACTTGCCCGCCGCGTCCTTCTTGCCCTTGACGTAGTCGTCGATCTTGGCGGTCTCGGCATACGCGTAGGTGATGCGCTCGTAGTGCTCTTTCGGAATGTGCTCCGGGATCGTCGCGTCGATGCCAACCTTCGTGCCGATCGGCACCACGCCCGCGCCCTGCAGGAGGCTCGGGTCGAGCGGCTTCGCGCGCGCGCCTGGAATGATTACGACGTCCTTGTCGCCCTGCACGCGGGTGGCGATCGCCCACTCCACGTCGGTCGGATTGTTGATGTCGATGTCGTCGTCGATCACCACCACATGCTTGAGGTCCATCACCGACAGCGCCGCGAGCAGCGCGTTCTTGCCGTCGCCGGCCGCGCCCTTCTTGATCTGCACAATCGCGTGCCAGAACGCACAGCCGCCGAGCGTGACGTTGAGGCCGGTGACCTGGACGTTCGCGGTCTTCAGCGCCTGCCGGATCGCCGTGTAGCGCGTCGGCGCCGCGAGCCAGGTGTTCTCCCACGGCATGTGCAGGTTGTAGTAGACCGCGTCCTTGCGCATCGCGACGGCCTTGATGCGCACCAGCGGATTCCAGTGCAGGCCGCCCATCAGCCGCGTGAACTCGCCGAAGCGGCCCTCCGGCCAGGTCCAGCCGGTCGGCAGGATCTCGGCCTCCAGCACGATCTCGGCGTCGGCGATGTAGGGCACGTCGACGGTGGAGCAGGGCGCGAGTTGCACGGCTTCGCCGCGAAGCCCGCCCGCAATGCCCATCTCGTCGGTGCCGAGCGGCGCGCGGAAGCCAGCGCCCGCGAACTCGAAGGGATGCGTGCCGATGGAGATCGAGATCGGCAGCGGCTCGTTGCGCTCAAGCGCGCGCTGCGCAAAAAACCGCATGTTGTTCGGCGTGACGATGTCGATGCCGGTGAGCGCCTTTTCCTTGACGATCATGCGGTAGACGCCGCTGTTGATGCCGAACTCGGGGTCCTTCGCGATCACCACGCCGGCGGTGATCATCGGTCCGCCGTCATAGATCGACGACATCGGGATCGGCAGCTTGAACAGGTCGACGTCATTGCCCTCCATCACCACTTCGCGGGTCGGCGAGCCGTTGACGTATTTCGGCGGGATCGGCTTGGCGATCGCGGCGGCGAGCTTGTGCTCGATGTCCTCGAATTTCTCGCAGCCCATCGACATGGTGGCGCGCTCTTTGGAGCGGACTAGGCCGGACACCACCGGGACGTCGTAGCCGATGACGTTGTGGAAATAGAGCGCGGTCTTGGCCTGGTCGACCAGCGTTGCGATGTGGCGGATGTCGACCGCCTGGCGCAGGTCGACGAGCTCCCCTGCCTGCCGCAGCCTGTCGAGGAATTCGCGGAAGTTTTCTTTCATTTTTTCAGTCTCCAGACGCGGTCTTCGGGAAGGGCCGTAACCTACTGATCGCTCCTTCGCTGAGCAACATGCGGAATGGGACGATGCCCTCAGCGGGTTGCGTGGCGCGCACAACATCCGGTTTTCCGGAGTATGGAACGCCTTTACCGATGCGGCTGTGGTCGGCTATTTCCAGACCATGACCGAAACCAATTGGCCCAATCTCCGCGAAGACGATTTCATCATCCGCGATTTCCGCTTTGCCTCGGGCGAAACGCTGCCCGAGCTGCGGCAGCACTTCATCACGCTCGGCACGCCGGGCGCACCGGCGGTGCTTCTGATCCACAACACCACCGGCACGGCCAAGACCTGGCTTGAGCCTTCGCTCGCCGGCGAGCTGTTCGGGCCCGGCCAGCCGCTCGATGCGGCCAAGCATTTCCTCATCATTCCCGACATCATCGGCTTCGGCCGCTCCAGCAAGCCGAGCGACGGGCTTCGAGCGCGTTTTCCGCATTTCCGTCTGCGCGACGTGGCGGTGGCGCATCACCGTCTGGTCACCGAAGGACTGAAGATTCCGCACGTGAAGCTCGTGATGGGGCTTTCGCTCGGCGGCATGCTGACCTGGCTGCTGGGCGAGATGTTTCCCGACTTCATGGACGCGCTGGTGCCGGTGGCGAGCCAGCCCGGCCCGATGAGCGGGCGCAACTGGATCCAGCGCCGCATCAATGTCGAGGCGATCCGCAACGATCCTGAATGGAAGAATGGCGACTACGAGACGCAGCCGACCAACTGGGTGCGCGTCGCGCCGCTTTCGGCGATGTTCACCCAGAGCGCGGTCCGCATTCAGGAGACCGGTTCGACGCGCGAGAAGGCCGACGCGTACTACAAGCGCCTCGTCGAGAACGCCAAGAAGGGCGACGCCAACAACCGGCTCTATCAGATCGAGTCGACGATGGACTACGACCCGTGGCCGGCGCTCGAAAGCATCAAGGCCAAGCTGTTGGCCATCAATTTCGCCGACGACGCGGTCAATCCGCCGGAGCTCGGCGTGCTGGAGGCGGGCGTCGCGCGAATCAGGGGCGCGCGCTGCGTGATCGTGCCGGCCTCGCCGCAGTCGCAGGGACACTACACCTCCATGCTGGCGGGGCTGTGGAAGAACCATCTCGAAGAGTTCCTGGCCGGGCTTCGCTGAGGCGGCGGGTTGGCGGATTTTGGCGGGAAATCAGGCCCGGCGCGGCCGATTTCCCATCCCTTTGATCATTTTGTCCCAAATTTCGTACAAGAAATAGGACGTGCATGCTTTTGATGTTGCGTATGGTAGATTTTTGTACTATTTTCTTGCTCAGAAGCAGTAGCATTGTTCTTTTGAACCGAGCGCTCTTGGAATGCCCATGCCCCAGATCGCCAGCCATCTGTCGCAGCCCCTCGGGTCCTCGCTCCGGCCGCCGGTCCATCCTGCGATCGCGGCCCTGGCAGCCGACATCACCGTGGCTTGCGGTCAGTCTCATGCCGAGATGGCGGCGGGCATCAAAGCGGCGCTGGCGCGTGTGGTTCGCGAGCCCGATCTGCTGACCGCCGACCAGCGCCTGCCGCAACCGGACTGCTATGCGCGCCATGTCCTGCACAGCGATATTGCCGGCCGCTTCACCATTCTCGCGATCATCTGGGGGCCGGGCCAGTTCAGCCCGGCGCACGCCCACCACACTTGGTGCGGCTATGCGGTCTATGACCGGCCGCTCGAAGAAAAGCTCTTCCGTTTCAATTCGCAACAATCCAAGGCCGAACTCGTCCGGACCGAGCCGCGCCTTCCGGGCTATAGTTGCTTTGGCGGTCCGGGGCTTGACCAAATCCACAGGCTCGGTAATTCCGGGCGGGAGCCCGCGATCTCCATCCACGCTTATGGTGTGGAGCGCGCTTGTATCGCGACGCACGTCAATCGCGTGGTGGACGTCGCTCCGTAATAAAGGATTTTTGTGTTGAGCAAGACGATGAAAGCGCTGGTGCTGCGCAAGCACGGCACGCTGGACGAACTTCAAGTCGTATCTGACCATCCGGTTCCGCAGGTGACCGAAGGCCACGTGGTGATCCGCGTGCGGGCCTCGTCGTTCAACTATCACGACGTGTTCACCGTCAAAGGCATGCCCGGCATCAAGGTGCCGCTGCCGGTGATCCCGGGCCTCGACATGGCCGGCGAGATCGCCGAGGTCGGCCCGGGCGTGCAGAAGTGGAAGGCCGGCGATCGCGTCCTGGTCAATCCGCTCAACAAGAAGAAAGGCCTGATGGGCGAGATGCTCGACGGTGGCATGGCGGAGTACTGCCTGGTCGCCGCGGATCAGCTCGTCGCGATGCCGCAGGGCGTGAGCTTCGAAGACGCAGCCTCGCTGCCGGTCGCCTACGGTACCGCGCACCGCATGCTGATCACCCACAAGACCGTGAAGAAGGGCGACCGGGTGCTCGTACTCGGCGCTTCGGGCGGCGTCGGCACCGGCTGCGTGATCCTCGCCAAACTCTTGGGCGCCGAGGTGATCTCTTGTGCGTCCAGCGAAGACAAGATGCGTCGCCTGAAGGAGCTCGGCTCCGACGAGGTGGTCGACTATTCCAAGACCGACTGGTCGAAATGGGCGGTCGAGAAGTACGGCAAGCCGCAGCGCCGCTCCTACGAGGGCGGTGTCGATGTGGTGGTGAACTTCACCGGCGGCGACACCTGGGTGCCGTCGCTGCGCTGTATCAAGCGCGGCGGAAAGCTGCTGGTTTGCGGCGCGACAGCAGGCTACGACCCGAAGGAAGACCTGCGCTATATCTGGAGCTTCGAGATCGAGGTCAAAGGCTCGAACAGCTTCTATGACGACGACCTCGCCGCGCTGATGCAGCTCATTCAGCAGAAAAAGATCAAGCCGGTGATCGACAAGGTGTTGCCGCTCGAGCAGGCCGCAGAAGGGCTGCGACTGATCCAGGATCGCGAGATCTTCGGCAAGGTCGTGGTGACACCATGAGCGACAGGCCTGCCGAGAAGCCGAAAAGCCCGGGCGCCGATCTGACGCTCCAGCAGATCGAGGAGATCGTCACCCGCGCGCCGTTCCACAAATGGCTGGGGCTGAAGGTGATCGCCGTTCACGACGACGGCATCGAGCTAAAGGCCACGTGGCGCGAGGAGTGGGTGGTCAACATTGAACGCCGCTACACCCATGGCGGCATTCTCGCGACGCTGATTGATCTCGGCGCAGACTGGGCCATGGTGCGAAAGACCGGCCGCGGTGTGCCCACGATCGACATGCGGGTCGATTATCACGCCGTCGCGATGCCTGGCGATCTCACGATCAAGGGCAAGGTGATCCGGATGGGCGGGCAGTTCTCGGTGGCCGAAGCATCGATCTACGACGCCCAGGGCAAATTGCTCGCCAGCGGCCGCGGCACCTACTTCACCGCGCCGCCTCCACCGCCGAAAGCCTGAGCGGGCATCAAGGCGGCCCGCGATGATGCGCCTGATCGGCACGCTGACGGCGCTGCTCGTGTGCGCAGCCACGGCGATGGCTGCCGACAATCTGGATTGGGCTTATCCGGCGACACCGCGACCGGAGCCGCTCGACAACAAAGTCCAGAAGCATGTGCCGGGCAGCACCCGGAAGTACACCCAGGCGCAGATCGACGACCCGTTCAATCCGCCGGACTGGTTTCCGAACGAGCACCCGCCTATGCCGGAGGTTGTCGCGCATGGCGGGCAACGGCCCGCCGGCCGTGCCTGCGCACAATGCCATCTGCCGTCCGGCGACGGCCATCCGGAATCCGCGAGCCTCGCCGGGCTGAACGCGAACTACATCGTTCGTCAGATGGCGGCGTTCAAAAACGGCGAGCGCAAGGGCGTCCGCGCCGGCGTGATGATCGCGATGGCGAAGGTGCTCAACGAAGCCGAGGTCAAAGCCGCGGCCGACTATTTCGCGTCTCTCAAGCCCATGCCGGGCTACAACAAGGTCATGGAAGCCGACAAGGTGCCGGCGACCTATGTCGGCCCGGGCGGCATGCGCTTCGCACTGACCGACGGTGTTTTCGAGCCCATCGGCAACCGCATCATCGTGCTGCCGCAGAGCGCCGAACGCGCCTCCCTGCGTGATCCGAAATCGGGGTTTGCCGACTTTGTCGCCAAAGGCAGCATCGCCAAAGGCGCGACGCTCGCGGCCGGCGGCGACGGTAAAACCGTGGCCTGCACCACCTGCCATGGACCCGATCTCAAAGGTTTGAACGAAGTTCCCGGCATCGCCGGTCGCTCGGCCATCTATATCTTTCGTCAACTCAACGATATGAAGACTGGCAACCGCAGCGGGGGCGCCGCGGAACTGATGAAGCCAGTTGTAACCAAGCTCGACCAAAGCGACATGATCGCCTTGGCGGCGTATCTGGGCTCTCGTGATCCGTAAATGTCAAAGTTCGTAAATCTCGGCGACCTCATCAACCGCGACCGCGATCCCACCAAGACCGCAGTCATCGATCTCGGCGGTGAGGATGTGCCGACCGAATATTGCTTTGCCGAACTCGATGGCATGACCATGGCGGTGGCTCGTGCGTTGACCAAGCGCGGCTTCACGCGCGGTGACCGCGTCGCGATCGTCTCGGCCAATCGTGTGGAATTCCTTGCCGCCTATTACGGCATCATGCGTGCGGGTTTTGTCGCGGTGCCGGTGAACTACCGTTTCCCGCAGAAGACCATCCATCAGATCCTCGACAACGCCGGCGCCAAGCTTGTGTTCGCCGACAAGGCGAGCCGCGTGAACTGTCCCGACGGTTTGCCGGTCGTCGAGTTCAGCGGCGAAAGCGACGACAGCTTCGGCCGCTTCATCGATCCGGGCGAGTTCACGACGGTCGTGCCGAAGGATCGCGAGCCGGCGATGTTCCTCTACACGTCGGGCTCGACGGGGCTGCCGAAGGGAGTCGTTCTTTCCCATCAGAGCCACATCTGGGTCGCGGAAACGCGGCTTACGCCCGATCTCGAGCGCCATCGTTATCTGATCGCGGCGCCGCTGTATCATATGAACGCGCTCGCGCTGTCGATACTCGCCTGCGTGGCGCATGCCACGATCGTGCTGCTGCCGAAGTTCGAAGCGAAGTCCTATATCGAAGCGATCGGCCAGTATCGGCCGACCTGGCTCACCGCGGTGCCGCCGATGATCGCCATGATGCTGCGCGAGCGCGACACTATGGCGAAGACCGACCTTTCGAGTGTCGAGTTCATTCGCATGGGCTCGGCGCCGGTGAGCGAAGCATTGATGGCGGCGACACACACCGCGTTTCCCAAGGCCAAGGTCACCAATGCCTACGGCACGACCGAAGCGGGTCCCGTGGTGTTCGGTCCGCATCCGAAGGGACTGCCGCAGCCGGAAGCCTCCGTCGGTTATCCGCACCCGCTGGTGCAACTTCGCCTGGTCGAAGGTGACAACCGCAACGCCGACCAGGGCGGGCTCGAGATGAAATCGCCTGCGATGATGAACGGCTATCACAACCGTCCCGACGTGAAGCCGCCGTTCACGGATGACGGTTTCTATATCACCAAGGACGTGTTCCGCCGCGACGAGAATGGCTTTCACTATTTCCTCGGCCGCACCGACGACATGTTCGTCTCCGGTGGCGAGAACATCTATCCGGCGGATGTCGAGCGCATGCTGGAGACGAACCCCGATGTCAGCCAGGCCGTGGTCATTCCGGTCAACGACGACATCAAGGGCACGAAGCCCGTGGCCTTCGTCATCCCGAAGGCTGGTCACAAGCCGACCGAAGACAAGATCAAGAAATATGCGCTGGCGAACGCGCCGGCGTTCCAGCACCCACGCTTTGTCTGGTTCGTCGATGAGTTGCCGCTCGCCTCGACCAACAAGGTCGACCGCGCCGCGCTGATGAAGCTTGCGCAGGAACGAGTTGCGGCGGCCGCTGCTGTCGAGAGCGCGTAGTTCTCTCCCCACGGTCATTCCGGAAACCGCGCGAAGCGCGGTTATCCGGAATCCAGTTCCGAACTCAGTGCCTCTGTCTGAATTCCGGGTTCACGCCTTCGGCGTGCCCCGGAATGACCGGTGAGAGCCGCTGTTCGCTACTGAACCTTGAACCCGAGCGACTTCACGATCGGCGTCCAGCGAGCCAGTTCGCTCGACACCTCGCGCTGCGCCGCCTCGGGGCCGGAATCCAGCACCGGCTCGAAGCCTGACGTGATCATCTGATCCTGCAGTGCCTTGTCGGCCATCGCGGTGCGGGTCTCGGTGGCGATGAGATCGATGATGTCCTTCGGCACGCCCGCGGGCGCGAACAGGCCGTTGAAATTTGCCGCGACCATGCCGGGAAGTCCCGCTTCCTCGGCGGTCGGAATGTCGGGCGCAGCCTGCAGGCGCTTCTTTGCGGCGACCGCGAGAATGCGAACCTTGCCGGTGCGATGGAACTGCAGGAGCGGACCACCGACGTTCGGGGTCATCATCGGGATATGGCCCGAGGCCAGATCGGTAATGCCGGGGGCAGCACCCTTGTAGGGAATGTGTGTGATCGAGGGGACGCCGATCAGCTGCTTGAACAGTTCGCCCGACAGGTTCGTCATGGTGCCGGCGCCGGCCGAGCCGTAGGACAGCTTGTCCGGATTGGCCTTGGCGTAGTCGATGAACTCCTTCAGCGTCTTCACCGGCACGGACTCGTGGACCACGATCGAGGTCGGCGAAATCGCCATGATGTACACGGCCTGGAAATCCTTGACCGGATCATAGGGCGGCTTGTCGGCGATCGCCGGGATCAGCACCTGGGTGCTGGAATTGCCGAACAGGAAGGTGAGGCCGTCAGGCGTGGCGCGCGCGACTTCCAAAGCGCCGATCACGCCGCCGCCGCCGCCCTTGTTGTCGGGGATCACCGTGCCGACTTTCGCCTTCATCCGCTCGGCCCACATGCGGCCGACGACGTCGGTTGCGCCGCCCGCCGAGAACGGAATGACCAGCCGGATGGTCCGATCCGTATAAGCCGCAAAAGCAGATTTCGGGATCGCCGCGCTCGCGATGGCAGTGAGGCCGAGCTTGATGAGGTCGCGACGATTCATACGGTGCCCTTTTGTCCTTTTGGTGAGCTTATTTCGGGCGTCCTATGCTACAGAGCGCCCCCAAATACAACCTCACGACAGGCCCGCAATTGACCGACAATCGAACAGAAGAAGCGGATCGCCAACTGCCGATTGGAGAGGAGATTTTTCTCGATCACGTCGGCCATTTCGTCCGCGATCCGGTGGCTGCAGGCGCGGCGCTGAAGCGCGCAGGATTTGCCCCAACGCCGGTCTCGGTGCAGTCCAATCCCGACGGTTCGCCGACCGGAACGGGCAACATCACTGCGATGTTTCGCCGCGGTTACATGGAGGTGCTATTCAAGACCGCCGACACGCCGCTCGGCCTGGAATTTCAGGCCGCGCTGACCGGGCATTCCGGCGTGCATCTCGCCGCCTTCTCGGCGGCCGACGCCGAGGGCGCGCATCGCCGGCTCCGCGAAGCGGGCTTTGCCATGCGGCCGCTGGTTCAGTTTCAGCGGCCGGTCGACACCGTGAACGGCCCGGACGTTGCGGCCTTCACGGTCGTGCGGCTCGACCGTGGTGCGATGGCCGAAGGTCGCATCCAGATCCTCGCGCACCGCACCGAGAACACGGTGTGGCAGCCGCGCTGGCTGACGCATCCCAACGGCGCGCAGGGCCTGATCGACCTCATGGTGGTCAGTGCCGATCCGAAGGAAGCTGCGGATCGTTTCGTGCGCTTCACCGGGCATCCCGCGAAGCCAACGAAGTATGGCCAAGCCATCACCCTCGATCGGGGCCAGGTGCAATTGGTGTCGCGCCATGCTTTCGAGGCGATGCTTCCCGAGATCGCGATTCCGCAGCTGCCATTCCTCGGTGCTTACGCGGTGCGCGTGCAATCGCTCGCCGCAGCCGAGACGCTGCTGCAACGCGAGGGCATGGCGATGCGGCGGCTCGGCCAGGCGCTGGTCGTGCCGTTCCCGTCCGACATTGGGCTTGGCGCATGGCTGTTCGTAGAGAATGGCCGCGATCTGCCCTGGCGCGTCTGAACGCAGCCCGCTAGGAATCGGACGGGAGGCGCCTTTGAACGCTCCGTCCGATCTGGAAGTAAAACCCTGGCAGGACCAGCTCTTTGAGTTGCTCAAGGGCTCGGACATCCGCCAGGTCTGCTATGTGCCCGACGCCGGCCATGCGCGGCTGATCGCGCGCTGCAAGGCCGATCCCGCGATTCGCGACATCGCGCTGACCACCGAAGAAGAAGGCGTTGCACTGGCCGCCGGCGCGTGGCTTGGCGGCCAGCGCTCGGCGCTGCTGATGCAATCGAGCGGCGTCGGCAACTGCATCAACATGCTGTCGCTCATTCGCGCCTGCCGTTTTCCGATGTTGATGCTGGTGACGATGCGCGGTGAGTGGGAGGAGTTCAACCCATGGCAGGAGCCGATGGGCTCCATCGTGGAGCCCGCGCTCAAGCTGTGCGAGACCGACGTCGCCAGGGTGACCGACGCTGCGCAGGTCGTGCCGGCGGTTCAGAACGCGGTTCAGCTTGCGTTCGGTGGCGATCGTGCCGCTGCGGTGCTCATCTCGCAGAAGCTGATCGGCCGCAAGGTGTGGGTGAAATGATCTTCGAACGCCGCGCCGCGATGAAGACGCTGTTGGCCGACCGACCGAAGAACCTGTTCGTCGTGCCGGGGCTCGGCTCCTGCACCTGGGACGCGTTCGCGGCGGGCGACGACGACCGCAACTTCTATCTCTGGGGCGCGATGGGCGGGGCGGCGATGATCGGCCTTGGGCTCGCGCTCGCGAAGCCCGACATTCGCGTCGCGGTGATCGCCGGCGACGGCGAAATGCTGATGGGCATGGGCAGCCTCGCCACCATCGGCGTGCAAAAGCCGAAAAACCTTGCCGTGGTGGTGTTCGACAACGGCCACTATGGCGAAACCGGCATGCAGGCGAGCCACACCCAGGGCGGCGTCGATCTGGTCAGTGTGGCGAAAAGCTGCGGCTTCGAGCGCGTGCTCGATGTCGCCGATGATGCCGGTCTCGAGGAACTTGCCGGGCTGCTGGGCAGCTACGAAGGCACGCTGTTCGCCCGCGTGCCGATCACAGCCGACGATCCGCCGCGCGCGCTGCCGGAAAAGGACGGCGTGATCATCAAGGATCGCGTGCGCCGTGCGGCTGCGGCCATTGGATAGCTACCGGCGGATGGCCAGCACTTGTTCGGCCGCGGCAACGCCGGTCAAATAAGCACCATGCGCGGTCGAGTAGTCGCCGCGCGAGCAAGCCTCGCCGGCAAAGAACAGCCGATCATTAACGGGTCGTGCCAACACTTCGCGCTGGTCGGCTTGTCCGGGCCGCGCATAGGAGTAGGAACCGCGGGCGAACGGATCGACGCCCCAACGATGCACGCGGATCGGCGTGATGCGTTTTGCGAAGTCGTTGCCCAGCAAGCCGGCCAGTTCGCTTGATGCGAAATCAAAGAACGCCGCTTCGCCGTTGGTCTCAAGTTCGTGCGCCAGCGTTCCGCCGAAATAACACTCGATGTGCGGGCGGCCGAACGGCCGGAAATGATACGCGCCGGTGCCGGTGCGGTCGATGCGGCCGAACATGCGGCTGTCCTTCTCGAACTCTTCGGCATGATCGAGCGAAAGGAACAGCTTGTCGTCGAGGCCAAGCGGCAGGCTCAGTGCGGCTTCGGCCTTCTCAGGCAATGCGGGCTTGAAGAACTTGTCGTCGCTCAGGATCGAGGTCGGAACCGCGATGATCGCTTGGTCGGCGCTGACCACGCCTGTCGCGGTTTCGATCCGAATCCGCAGGCCGCTGTGATCGATGCGATGCACGGGCGTACTGAACGCGACCGGTATATCCGCGGCGTAACTCGTGACCAGCGTTCCATAGCCATCCGTCACCCGCCAGTCGACGCCACTGTCGTCGTAACGCGCGAGATCGTGCGCCGAGACGTCCGGCAACTCGGCACCGGCGACAAACGTGTTCACCGCGACGATCAGGTCGTTCCAGCGGTTGCCGGGCTCGAGCAGCGCCGAAGCCGGGCGGTCGGAATGCTGTTCGGCCCGACCGAGGCGTTGATAAAAGCCGTGGCTGGCTTTCCGGTAGTCCCGCTGCTCGGCAGCCGAGAAGCCAAACGTCAGCGACTGCCGCGCCCATGGCGGCGGTGTTTTGTCGATGACGTAGCTTTGAGCCTTTGCGATGTCGCTCCAAGGATTGCGGTCGGCCGAGTGCAGCCAGCCGCAGCCGAGGTCGATGGCGAAACCGGAGGGGTCGGCCGCCGTGAAGGCGCGGCCGCCGAGCCGCGAGCGTGCTTCGACGATTAGACACCGCAATCCCGCATCACGAAGCCTGCGGGCCGCGGCGATGCCAGCGGCCCCGCCTCCGATGATCGCGACGTCAACGTCGCTGATCGCCACGCGATGACCCGCTAGCGATGGTCGTGATGATCATCACGCGTGTGTCCATGATCGTGATGGTGATCGTGGCTGTGACCATGATGGTGGTGATGACCGTGGCCATGGCCGTGATGATGGCCCTGCAGATGTGCCTGGCCGCGCGGCAATCGCGGGTCCTCGCTGAACACCAGGGATTTGATGGTCACAGGCACGGTCATCGACGGCAGCCGGATGCGGCCGAGATCGATGTAGTCGAAGTCCCACAACACCACGCCGTCGATGCAAAGGATTTCGCTTTTGACGTCGAGCTCCTCGCGCAGCACCGCGCCGAGCGTCTGCGCCACGTCGCCGTCGAGCATGATGTAGAGCGGCTTCCTTTCCGCAACCGTGTTCGGCATGCCGCGCACGATGCCCTGCGCGAACGCGAAGATGCGCTCGTAGGATGGCGCACCGCGCCAGCGCAAGGCCAGGGCTACGTCGGCCTGGCCTTCGGTGAGATCGAAATTGGTGAAATGGCCCTGGATCGCCTTGGCCAGTTGATCCGCATCGACGGCTTCGTTGGTCACGTAGGGCGGCTGCAGCACCTGCAAGTTCCGGCGCGGCAACAGCGCGCCTGGATCGGTGATGGTGCTGGTGTTGCCGGAGAGCTGCACGCTGTACTCGGAAGCCCCGAGCGCGGTGGCACGAATGCATTCGCCGGCCGGCAGCAGCGGCCAGGGCAGGGCGCCGCTCTCGGCGCGCTTGCGCATGGCCTGGCCGAGCCGGCGGCCCATGTCGCCGAAGTCGCGCTCCTCGCGGCCATAGACGTATTCGGCAACGCCGCCGGAGAACATCATGCCGTCGATGCGGCCGAGCTCCTCGATCGGGTCGGTGAGATAAAGAGCCTTCAGCGGCGGCGGCAGCGGCCGCTGCCGGATCGCTGCCGACAATGCGTCGGCCATGTATTCGGCGACCTTGTCGAGCTCGGCAGGCTTGGCGAGATCGCCCTTGTGCCAGTGGAATCCCGCTTGTGCGGCGTGATGCTGGCCGGCGGGATCGAGCCGGACGATGCGGCCCTGCTCATCGGTGACCTGAAGCCGGCCGCCGACATGAATGGCCGCGGTCGCGATCACGCGGCCACTCTCGACCAACGCGAGTTTGGTGGTGCCGCCGCCGATATCGATGTTGAGAATGCGCTTGCCCTGGTCGGAGGACACGCGCGCCGCGCCCGAACCGTAGCCTGCAAGCATCGCCTCCATGTGATGTCCCGCGGTGGCGCAGACGAAATCGCCGCCCTGCTGTGCCAGCAGCCCCGCGATCGCCTGCGCGTTGTCGCGCCGCAGCGCTTCGCCGGTCAGAATGACCACGCCGGTGTCGATGTCCTTCGCTTCGATCTCCGCGGCCTTGTAGGCGTCGCCGATGATCGAGCGGAGCTTGTCGTCATCGATGCGCTCTTCGCTCTGGTAGGGCGTGAGCGCGACGGGTGAACGGAACAGTGTCTCACGTGACACGACGTAATAGCGGCTGGTCAGCTCCTCGCTCAGCCGCCGCAGATGAACCTTGGAAAAGATCACCTGCGTGCCGGCCGAACCGATGTCGATGCCGACGCTGGTCAGCGTGACGTTGTCGGCGATCCACAGCGGGTTGTCTTCGATCGGACCGTCGTCGAAATCGTCATGGTCGTGGTCGGCATCGCCACCGTGGGTGTGGGCCAGATCGGCGCCGAGGTTGTGATCGGCAAGCGTGTGGCGGTTCGCGCGTTCGTCGTTGTTGTCAGCCATGGGCGAGGCCATACAGCAAAACAGGCGCCTGGGGGAGGTGACCGGCGATTCGTTCCCGCGGAGGGAACGAGAAATTTGAGTTTAATATCCAGCTTTGTTGCAGTGCCGCTCGCCCGTTCTTGTTCACCGATCACATTCTTTCGCCAATCTCTTCGCCGCGAAATCGTCGCAAATCTGCTAGCTTGGTTGCCAAGCGGAAACGGGGGACGATGGGGGGCAAATGAGCGCATCGTCGACGCGCGACGCCAAGCGCGTTCTCGTGGTCGAGGACGAGCTGCTTCTTGGCATTCTGATCGAGGGTATGCTGACCGAGCTGGGCCACGAGGTGGTGACTATCGCTCCACGGGTTTCGGCCGCACTGGCCGCAGTCGAGAACGAAACCTTCGACCTCGCGGTTCTCGACGTTCGCCTCTATGGCGAAAGCGTCACGCCGGTCGCCGAAGCGCTGGCCGCGAAAGGAATTCCGTTCATCTTCGCGACGGGTTACGGCCGCGAGGGTGTGCTCGAGCCCTACCGCAACCGGCCGGTGTTGCCGAAGCCGTTTTCCCAGGCCGATCTCGATCGCGCGATCCAGAGCCTCGGCTGAGTTCAAGGCTCCGCCTGATAGAAGCTCTTAGCCTCCTGCGCGAAGGCGTGGCGCGAGTCCGGATTGAAATAGAACATATGGCCGCCGCGATAGAGCTTGAGCTGCACGCGGTTTGGCCCGCCGATCTCCGGCAAGTGGTCGAGCACGTAGCGGCTGACGCCGTAAGGCGTCACGAGATCCGTGCGGCCGTGCGCGACCAGAAGACGGAACGATGGCGTTTGCGACAAGAGCTCGCGAAGATCGTCGCTGACGCCGGGCTGTTCGCGGCGATCGCCCCATTCCCATTTTGACGCGACCTCGCCCGCGAGCAGATTGTAGGTCATGTCGGTCTTGAAACCGAGCTCGTCGCGCGCGTAGGCCACATAGGCGCCCGACAGCGCGCGAGTAAAGCCGTCGAGGATCGGATCGCTGCCTCTGCGCCGGTCGCTCTCCGGATAAGGGTCCGGCACGGCGAAGGTCGCGTCATAGCTGCTCACCGTGACGCCCAGGTCGCGAAGATGATTGAGATAGGCGTTGCGAACCCAGCCGCGCGATTTCTCGACCACATCGATCTTGAGGCCGGTCAGTTCGGCGATGCGTCCATAGAGCGACTTGGCCTTCTCGCCTGACGGGCGAGGACCCGCGAGGCCGGACAGATAATCGGTCAAGGCGAAACGCTCGGCCTCGGCAAGTTTCTCCGGCGTGAAACTCTTGGTGCGGTCCATCTCGGCTGCGGCCAGGGTCGGGAAATGCAAGGCCGCGCCGAGCGCGGTTTGCGAACCGCCCCACTGGAACGAGGTTTCAAGCAGCGGCGACAGCATGATGATGCCGCTCGTCACGATGCCCTGTTCGTGCTGCAGGGTGCCCGCGACCTTCGCGGCGCGAAAGCCGCCGTAGCTTTCGCCCAGCAGATATTTGGGCGAGGCGCCGCGGCTGTTGCGAGCGACATAGAGCGCGATCACCTTCGCCATCACGCTTGCGTCCGAGCGCACACCCCAGAAACCGTTGGCCGCATCCGGCTTGGCGGTGCGGCTCCAGCCGGTTCCGATCGGATCGATCATCACGAGATCGGTGAAGGCGAACCAGGTGTCCGGATTGTCGACGAGCCGTACCGCCGAACCGTCGCGGTTGTCGGCGCCGAATTCGGCAATGCGCGGACCGACGACACCCAGATTCAGGTAAGCGGAGGCGGCGCCCGGCCCGCCGTTGAACGCAAAGGTGATCGGACGGCGGCCCGCATCGGCGCCCTTCGCGATGTAGGCCGTGTAGTACACCGAGGCCGTGCGTTCGCCGCTCTGATCGAACAACGGCAGCGTACCGGCGGTCGCCGTGTAAGCGATGGTCCGGCCGTCGACCGTGATCTCCTTGCTGCTGACGGCGTCCGGGGGCAACAGCCGCAGCACACCGGGCCCCGCGGCCTGCGCTTCATCGGAATGTTGCGCCGGCCGCTCGTTCCGGGCGGGCCGCTCCTGCGCCGACCGTTCTTGGGCCGGGCGCTCCTGGGCCATGAGACCCGGGACCAGAAGGTCCGGCGCTGCGAGGACGCCGGTCAGCAAGGTGGCGAGGGCGAGCAAGGAGGGGCGGATCCGCATGAGGGTCTCGGCTTGTGAGAGGCAGGCCCGCATATAAGAGCACCCTTCTAAGCCGTCACCAGATCGTCGATTGAGCCGGGCGTCACGAAAGCTTTATGAACGGTGCCAGCCGCGCGTGCGTTTGCCTATTATATAATCATATCGGTCTGATTAAATAATGCGCAGGCGTCCAACGACGCCAAAACCTCGTTTGTAAGCAACCCGTTAGCATCATCACCCGTTTTGGCACGTGGCTTGCGACGCATGGTGTCTGCGTAGACCCCGCTGGGGGGATTTGCACGCGCGTCAACGCAGAGGGACACCCCGATGATCCATTCGTTCCGTTCGGTCGCCGAGCGACCGATTGCCCGCCGCTGGCTTTTGGCCACCGGGCTGATGCTTGGTCTGACGGCCGCCATGCCGCAGGCCAGAGCCGCCGATGACACCATCAAGGTCGGCATCCTGCATTCGCTGTCCGGCACCATGGCGATCAGCGAAACCACGCTGAAGGACACGATCCTTTTCCTGATCGACGAGCAGAACAAGAAGGGCGGCGTGAACGGCAAGAAGCTCGAAGCCGTCGTGGTCGACCCGGCTTCGAACTGGCCGCTGTTCGCCGAGAAGGCGCGCGAGCTCATCACCAAGGACAAGGTCGCGGTGGTGTTCGGCTGCTGGACCTCGGTGTCCCGCAAGTCGGTGCTGCCGGTGTTCAAGGAACTGAACTCGATCCTGTTCTATCCGGTGCAGTACGAAGGCGAGGAGAGCGAGCGCAACGTGTTCTACACTGGCGCCGCTCCGAACCAGCAGGCGATCCCGGCTGTCGACTATCTGATGAAGGAAGAGAAGGTGAAGCGCTGGGTGCTCGCCGGCACCGACTACGTCTATCCGCGCACCACCAACAAGATCCTCGAGGCGTACCTGAAGTCGAAGGGCGTCGCGCAGGACGACATCATGATCAACTACACGCCGTTCGGTCACTCCGACTGGCAGACCATCGTGTCCGACATCAAGAAGTTCGGCTCGGCGGGCAAGAAGACCGCGGTGGTCTCGACCATCAATGGCGACGCCAACGTGCCGTTCTACAAGGAGCTCGGCAACCAGGGCATCAAGGCCAAGGACATCCCGGTGGTGGCGTTCTCGGTCGGCGAAGAAGAGCTCGCCGGCATCGACACCAAGCCGCTGGTCGGCCATCTCGCGGCCTGGAACTACTTCGAGTCGATCAAGAACAAGGCCAACGACGAGTTCATCAAGAAGTGGCAGGCCTTCACCAAGAATCCGAAGCGCGTGACCAACGATCCGATGGAAGCCCACGTGATCGGCTTCAACATGTGGGTCAAGGCGGTGGAGAAGGTGAAGTCGACCGACGCCGACAAGGTGATCGATGCGCTCCCGGGCATCGAGGCGCCGAATCTGACCGGCGGCGTGTCGAAGATGCTGCCGAACCACCACATCACCAAGCCGGTGTTCATCGGCGAAGTGCGCGCCGACGGCCAGTTCAAGACCGTGTGGAAGACCCCGGGCCTCGTCCCCGGCGACGCCTGGTCGAAGGAGCTCGAAGGCTCCAAGGACCTGATCGGCGATTGGGTCGGCAAGAAGTGCGGCAACTATAACGTCAAGACCAACAAGTGCGGCGGGGCCTGACCCTTCGCATCGCGGTCTGATGTAACCACCAACGAAGGGAGACGGCGGACTGCTGCCGTCTCCCCAACAATCCTGTCGGGGACCTTTCGCGGATGCGCTTCGTGTCAGCCCGTGTTGCTGCTTTTGCCTTTGCGCTCATCGCGCTGCTGGCGGTTCCTGCGCAGCACGCTCCGGCGCAGCCGGCGGCCGAAACCGCAGTGGCTCAGGCCGAACCTGCTGTCGAGCCGCAGACTCCTTCAGAACCCGCCACCGACAAGCCGGACGCGGCGGAAAAGCCTGCGCGCGAGGGCTTCGGCGGCGTGCTCGACAAGTTTCTCGAAAACGATTTCGACACGACTGAAACCGCCGTGAACGATGCGGCGGCGAGCGGCGACAAGCGCGCCTCGACGATCATCGAAGCGCTGCGCGACGAACGGCTGTTTTTCAGCGCCGAGCAGAAAACGGTCTACTACAAGAACGCCGACGGCAAGCTGTTCTCGGCGGAAACCGGCGAGGCGATCGCAGGCGACGGTCCGGCCGATCTCGCCGGCGTCGACATCAACAACCGGCTGCGCCGCGCCATCGATGCCGCGCTCGGCGGGTTGACGCTGATGGCGCCCGATCCGAACAAGCGCTTCGAGGCGGCGCAGGCGGTGTTCAAGTCTCGCGAGGCCAACGTGCTGCCGGCGCTCGATGCGGCGCTGGACAAGGAAACCGATCCACGCGTGAAGCAGGCGCTGACCGAAGCGCGCGCCGCCGTGATCCTCAATTCCGAAGATGCCTCCGAGGCCGACAAGATCAACGCAGTGGGCGTGATCAAAGGCCGCGGTGACCAGGAGTCGTTGAGCCTGTTGCAGGGGTTGCCGGCCGGCACGCCGGCCGCGGTCTCCCGTGCCGCCCGCGATGCAATCGCATCGATGCAGAGCCAGCTTGCACTCTGGAACACGCTGCAGAACGCCTGGTACGGCCTGTCGCTCGGCTCCGTGCTGCTGCTGGCCGCGATCGGGCTTGCCATCACGTTCGGCGTGATGGGCGTCATCAACATGGCGCATGGCGAGATGGTGATGATCGGCGCCTATGTCACGTTCATGGTGCAGGAATACATCCGCGCCAACAATCCGGCGCTGTTCGACTATTCGCTGGTGATCGCGGTGCCGCTGGCCTTCGTCATCGCGGGCTTCATCGGCATCCTGATCGAGCAGAGCATCATTCGGTTCCTGTACGGCCGGCCGCTCGAAACGCTGCTGGCCACGTGGGGCCTCTCGCTCATTCTGCAGCAGGCGGTGCGCACCGCCTTCGGCCCGACCAACCGCGAGGTCGGCGCACCATCCTGGATGAGCGGCGCGTTCAACATCGGCCAGCTCAACATCACCTACGGACGCCTGTGGATCATCTGCTTCACCATGGCGGTGTTCGTCGGACTTCTCGGCCTGCTGCGCTTCACGCGGATGGGTCTGGAGATGCGCGCAGTGACGCAGAACCGCACCATGGCGGCTTCGATGGGCATCCGCACCGCGCGGGTCGACGCACTGACCTTCGGGCTCGGCTCGGGGATCGCGGGCATCGCCGGCGTCGCGCTGTCACAGATCGACAACGTCAGCCCCAACCTCGGCCAGGGTTACATCATCGACAGCTTTATGGTCGTGGTGTTCGGCGGCGTCGGCAACCTTTGGGGCACGCTGGTCGGTGCGTTCAGCCTCGGCATCGCCAACAAATTCCTTGAACCTTATGCCGGAGCGGTGCTCGCCAAGATCGCAATCCTCGTGATCATCATCCTGTTCATCCAGAAGCGGCCGCGCGGTCTGTTCGCGCTCAAAGGCCGTGCGATCGAGGCTTGACGATGATCAGCCATCGCATTCTCGACAGAGGCTCCTGGATTTTTATTGTCATCCTGGCGGCCTTTGCGGTGTTGGTGCCGTTTCTCAATCTGGCATTCCCGGAGTCGTCGGCATTCCACGTGCCGACCTATCTGGTGGCGCTGTTCGGCAAATATGTCTGTTACGGGCTGCTGGCGCTCTCGATCGATCTGATCTGGGGGTATGTCGGCATCCTATCGCTCGGCCACGGCGCGTTCTTCGCGCTCGGCGGCTATGCCATGGGCATGTATCTGATGCGGCAGATCGGCACCCGTGGCGTCTACGCCAATCCGATCCTGCCGGACTTCATGGTGTTCCTGAACTGGAAAGAACTGCCGGTCTTCTGGTACGGCTTCCAGCATTTTCCATACGCGCTTTTGATGGTCGTTGCCGTGCCGGGCGTGCTGGCCTTCGTGTTCGGCTGGTTCGCGTTCCGCAGCCGCGTCACCGGCGTGTATCTGTCGATCATCACCCAGGCGTTGACGTTTGCCCTGTTGCTCGGCTTCTTCCGCAATGACTTCGGCTTCGGCGGCAACAACGGCCTGACCGACTTCAAGGATATTCTGGGCTTCAACGTGCAGGCGCAGACGACGCGCGCCGCGTTGTTTGCGGTCTCATGCGTCGCGATCGGCGTCTGCTTCCTCATTTGCCGGGCGCTCGTGACCTCGAAGTTCGGCAAGGTGCTGGTCGCGATCCGCGACGCCGAGGCGCGCACGCGCTTCCTCGGCTACCGGGCTGAATCCTACAAGCTGTTCGTGTTCACGCTGTCGGCCTGCATGGCTGGCGTTGCCGGCGCGCTTTACGTGCCGCAGGTCGGCATCATCAATCCGAGCGAGTTCTCGCCGGGCAATTCGATCGAGGCCGTGATCTGGGTCGCGGTCGGCGGTCGCGGCACGCTGACGGGCGCGGTTCTCGGGGCCATCCTGGTCAACTACGCCAAGACGACCTTCACGTCAGGCGTGCTCGCGCCGTACTGGCTGTTCATGCTGGGCGGGCTGTTCATTGCGGTCACGCTCCTACTGCCGCGCGGCATCGTCGGCACCTGGCAGTGGCTCGCAGCGCGCCGCAAGGCTGCGGCGGCCGCCAAATCCGAGCCAGCGCCAGCAACCGAGTCGGCACCGGCCACCGAGCCTCAGCCCCGAGCCGCGGAGTAGACGATGGAGCCGAAAACCACATCCTTGCTCTATCTCAGCGGCGTCAACGTGTCGTTCGACGGCTTCCGCGCCCTGAACAACCTGTCGCTCGCGGTCGAGCCCGGCGAGATGCGCGCCATCATAGGCCCGAACGGCGCCGGCAAGACCACCATGATGGACGTCGTCACCGGCAAGACGCGGCCCGACGACGGCGATGTCTTTTTCGAAGGCGGCGCTCATGACCTCTCGACACTCGACGAGACCGAGATCGCGACGCTCGGCATCGGCCGCAAGTTCCAGAAGCCGACCGTGTTCGAAATGCACACCGTCGAGGACAACTTGCTGCTGGCGCTGAAGAACGACCGGCGGCCGCGCGCCACCATGCGCTGGCGCGAGACGGCGGACGAGATGACGCGGATCAACCGGATCCTCGACACCATTCGTCTCAAGACGGAGCGGTCTCGCCCGGCCGGCAGCTTGGCGCACGGCCAGAAACAGTGGCTCGAGATCGGCATGCTGCTGGCGCAGGAGCCGAAGCTGCTCCTGGTCGACGAGCCGGTTGCCGGCATGACGGATCACGAGACGCGGCAGACCGCCGAATTGCTGAAGGAAATCAACCGCGACAAGAGCGTGATCGTGGTCGAGCACGACATGACCTTCGTGCGCGAGCTTGGCGTCAAGGTCACGTGCCTGCACGAAGGCACCGCGATCGCCGAGGGCACCATCGATCAGGTGTCGTCGAACGAGCGCGTCATCGAAGTTTATCTGGGACGATAATGCAAAGTTCTCTCAACGAGTCATTCCGGGGCGCTCGCGTAGCGAGCGAACCCGGAATCCAGACAAGCAAAGACTTCCTGTGTATCTGGATTCCGGGTTCGCGCCTTCGGCGCGCCCCGGAATGACCGGGGGCTAACGATGCTTGAGGTCAAATCCGTCGACTTGCACTACGGCGCGGCGCAGGCTTTGCGTGGCGTGTCCCTGCATGCCGAGGTCGGCGAGGTGACCTGCGTGCTGGGGCGAAACGGCGTCGGCAAGACCAGCCTGCTCGACGCTCTGGCCGGCCAGCAGCCGGTGAGCGGTGGTTCCATCATCTGGGAAGGCGAGGATATCACCAAGCTCAAGCCTTATGAGCGCGCGCGGCGCGGGATCGCTTATGTGCCGCAGGGCCGCGAGATTTTTTCGCTGCTCACGGTTGAAGAAAACCTCAAGACCGGATTTGCGCCGCTCAAGCGCGGCGACCGCGACATTCCCGACGACGTGTACAGCCTGTTCCCGGTGCTCAAGGACATGCTGCACCGGCGCGGCGGCGACCTGTCGGGCGGCCAGCAGCAGCAACTCGCCATCGGCCGCGCGCTGGTGATGCGGCCGAGGCTTCTCCTGCTCGACGAGCCGACCGAAGGCATTCAGCCATCGATCATCAAGGATATCGGCCGCGCCATCACCTATCTGCGCTCGCTCGGCAAGATTGCCATCGTGCTGGTGGAGCAATATCTGGACTTCGCGAGCGAACTGGGCGACCGTTTCGAGGTGATGGATCGCGGCGCCGTCGTCTACAGCACCTGGCGCGCCGCGATGGACGAGTCCGCGCTGAAGAAGGCGCTGGCGATCTGAGGATCAGATGGTGGCGCACGCAGCGGCTTCGCGCGAGGTATTTGCGGCCAACCGCGCCGCGGGCCGCATCGCGCTGTCTGTTGCCGCGCAAGGCGGCGTGACGCGCCGCCGCGAGGTCTACGAGGACGGCCCGCTGCGCGTGCGCTTTCCCAACGTCTCGGGCAATACGCTTGAGGCGATGATCGTTAACACGGCGGGCGGCATCGCCGGCGGCGATCGCCACGACCTCGAAATGTCGGCCGGCGAGGGCGCATCGCTGACCGTGACCACGGCTGCGGCCGAGAAGGTCTATCGCGCGATCGAGCCGGACGCGGAAATCGCCGTGAAGCTCACCGCCGCGGCGAATGCGCGGCTCAACTGGCTGCCGCAGGAGACGATCCTGTTCGACCGCGCACGGCTGTCGCGCCGGATCGAGGTCGAACTCGACGACAAAGCGACATTGCTGATGGCCGAGGCGGTCGTATTCGGCCGCACCGCGATGGGCGAGGCCATGGAGGAAGGCGCCTTCACCGATTGCTGGCGCGTGCGCCGCGGCGGACGGCTGGTCTTCGCCGAAACCGTGCGGCTCGAAGGAGCGATTGCGAAGCGGCTCAATGAGCCCGCCGTGACCGGTGGCGGGGTTGCCATCGCAACGGTGCTGTCCGTGCCTGGCGACGAGGCCGCGGTCGATCGCGTCCGCGCGCAAACCTTCTGCGGCGAAGTCGGCGTGTCGGCCTGGAACGGTCTTGCTGTGGCGCGGCTCTGCGCCAAGGATGGCGCAAGCTTGCGCCGCGATCTGGCAGCCGTGGCCGGCGCTTTTGCCGGCGCGTTGCCGCGGCTGTGGCTCAACTGAAGTGCGTTCCGGGGACTGATCGATGAATCTGACGCCGCGCGAGAAAGACAAGCTGTTGATCGCCATGGCCGCCATCGTGGCGCGCAAACGGCTCGATCGCGGCGTCAAGCTCAATCATCCCGAGGCCATAGCGCTGATCACCGACTTCATCCTCGAAGGCGCGCGCGACGGCCGCACCGTCGCCGAGCTGATGGCCGCGGGCGCGGGCGTCTTGCGCCGCGATCAGTGCATGGAAGGGATTCCCGAGATGATCCATGACATCCAGGTCGAGGCGACGTTTCCCGACGGCACCAAGCTCGTCACCGTGCACGAACCCATTCGATGAGGCCACGCGCATGATCCCCGGCGAAATGCTCATCAAGGACGGCGACATCGAGCTGAACAAGGGTCGCAAGACTCTGACGCTGACGGTCGCCAACACCGGCGATCGTCCCATTCAGGTCGGCTCGCACTACCATTTCTTCGAAACCAATCCGGCGCTGAAGTTCGACCGCAAGAAGGCGCGCGGCATGCGGCTTAACATTCCGGCCGGCACTGCAGTGCGCTTCGAGCCGGGCCAGTCGCGCGACGTTACGCTGGTGGCGCTCGCGGGCAAGCGGACGATCTATGGCTTCCGCCAGGACGTCATGGGCAAGCTGTGATGATGCATGCCGCAAAACGCATGACGGGCGGGCTTGCGCCCACCCGTCACGTTCACAGCGCTGCTACCCGCTGCTGGGAAACCAGGATCAGACCGGCGCCTTGGCGCGACGCTGGTAGCAGGATCAGCACCGAGGTCCGTCTGGTCTTGGTGATCCTCGTGTCTGGCGGAGCCATTCGCGAGTGATCTGGGTTTGAGGATACGCTTCGCTGTGTTGGGTGCAACGAAAAGCGCGTTGCGCACAGGGCCGGTGCATAAGATTGGGGACGAGGGCTAAAACATCATGTCTTTCAAGATCGAGCGTCGTGCTTACGTCGACATGTTCGGCCCCACCACGGGCGATCGGGTCAGGCTTGCTGACACGGATCTTTTCATCGAGGTCGAGAAGGATTTCACCACTTACGGCGAAGAGGTGAAGTTCGGCGGCGGCAAGGTGATCCGCGACGGCATGGGCCAGTCGCAGATCACCAACAAGCGCGGCGCGGTCGACACCGTGATCACCAACGCGCTGATCGTCGATCATTGGGGCATCGTCAAAGCCGATGTCGGTTTGAAAGACGGCCACATCCATTCGATCGGCAAGGCCGGCAATCCGGATATCCAGCCGGGCGTGACCATCATCATCGGTCCAGGCACCGAGGTGATCGCGGGCGAAGGAAAAATCCTCACCGCCGGCGGCTTCGACACGCACATCCATTTCATCTGTCCGCAGCAGGTCGACGACGCGCTGATGTCGGGCGTCACGTCGCTGCTCGGCGGCGGCACCGGGCCGGCCCACGGCACCTTCGCGACCACCTGCACGCCGGGGCCGTGGCACATCGCGCGCATGATCCAGGCGGCGGATGCGTTCCCGGTCAATCTCGGCTTCGCCGGCAAGGGCAACGCATCGCTCCCCGGCGCGCTGGAAGAGATGGTCAAGGCCGGCGCCTGCGCGCTCAAGCTGCACGAGGATTGGGGCACGACGCCCGCCGCGATCGACTGCTGCCTGTCGGTTGCCGAGGGTCACGACGTGCAGGTGATGATCCACACCGACACATTGAATGAAAGCGGCTTCGTCGAGGACACCATCAAGGCGTTCAAGGGCCGCACCATCCATGCCTTTCACACCGAAGGCGCGGGCGGCGGACACGCGCCTGACATCATCAAGGTCGCGGGCTTGAAGAACGTGCTACCGTCGTCGACCAATCCGACGCGGCCGTTCACCCGCAACACCATCGACGAGCATCTCGACATGCTGATGGTGTGCCACCATCTCGATCCGTCGATCGCGGAAGACCTGGCGTTCGCCGAGAGCCGCATCCGCAAGGAAACCATCGCGGCGGAAGACATTCTCCACGATATCGGCGCGCTGTCGATGATGTCATCGGACTCGCAGGCGATGGGCCGGCTCGGCGAGGTGATCATCCGCACCTGGCAGACCGCGGACAAGATGAAGAAGCAGCGCGGCCCGCTGAAGGAAGAGAAGGGCGACAACGACAACGTCCGGGTCAGGCGCTACATCGCCAAATACACCATCAACCCGGCCATCGCGCACGGCGTGTCGAAGCACATCGGCTCCATCGAGAAGGGCAAGCTCGCTGACCTCGTGCTGTGGTCGCCGGCGTTCTTCGGCGTGAAGCCCGACTGCATCATCAAGGGCGGCTCGATCGTCGCGGCGCCGATGGGCGATCCGAACGCCTCGATCCCGACGCCGCAGCCGGTGCACTACCGGCCGATGTTCGGCGCTTTCGGCAAGGCGCTCACGGCGTCATCGCTGGTGTTCGTGTCGAAGGCCGCGGTGCGAGGCAAGCTTGGCGACAAGCTCGGCGTCGAGAAAAAGCTCGTCGCCGTCGAGCATACCCGCGACATCGGCAAGAAAAGCATGGTGCACAACGGCGCCATGCCGGACATCAAAGTCGATCCGGAGACCTACGAGGTGACAGCCGATGGCGAGTTGCTCACCTGCGCGCCGGCCGAGGTGCTGCCAATGGCGCAGCGCTACTTCCTGTTCTGACGCGGAGCCTGCGTGCTACTCGACCTTGCGCCACAATTCCTTGCCGCAAACCGAGCCGGAGCACCCTTGGATTTCAAGATATTCGTCAGGGCGCAACGTGATCTTGGCCGGATAGGTATTCCCGTCGTCGGTGCTGTAGATCGGTCCGCTGTAGGCGCCGTTGTTGTCCGGCGTCATGGCGAAGATGCGCAGCCCCATGACCTTGCGGCCGCGCTTGCTCGGATCGGGGTTCCGCATGTCGATCGGCGCTTCGCCCGTCGTCGGATCGACCGGGTCTCTCAGCCACACGATCGTACCGCACATGCCGGTGCCGCACTTGGCGATGCGGATATGCGCGTCGCCGTTCTGGGTCAGCCACGTGCCGGTCGGCTCGGCCGCCTGCGCCGCCGAGATCGCGCCAAGCGCCAAACAAAGTGCCGCGCAAGCAGAACGAAAGGCACGCAGAATCATGGCTGTTCCAGGATGATTGAACTGGGAATTGCGGGGCGGTCATTCCTACCCGGTGCGGGTGGAGGGTCAACCCATCCGAAGGTGGATGCAGTAACAAACGGTTGTTTTTGCTCGAATTGTGTCGGTCCGGCACCGCCACACGCCGTGCTAGGCTGCGATATGATGATCTCCGGGCTGAATTCCAAGTCATATGGGCGCTGATTCGGCATCCGTGAAGCGCGGCTGGGCGGTCCGCCGCGCGGGCTTCTGGGACCCGGCGAGCGCCGCCGACGTCGTCGTGCTCGAAGCCTCCGACCGGCATCGCCGGCGCATCCGGCTTCACGGCCAGCGCGGCACCGACTTCCTGCTCGACCTCGACGAGGTGGTCGCGTTGCGCGACGGCGACGGCATCATGCTCGACGACGGCGGCATCGTGCTGGTGACCGGGCAAGCCGAGCCGCTCGCCGAGATCGCAGCGCGCACGCCGTTGGAATTCGTCCGGCTCGCCTGGCACCTCGGCAATCGTCACACCGATGTGCAGATCGCAGGCGCGCGCTTGCGCATCCGTCGCGATCACGTGTTGGAAGAAATGGTCGCGGGGCTCGGCGCGAAGGTGACAACGATCGACGCACCGTTCGATCCGGAACCCGCCGCGCCGCATGGTCACGGTCGCCATGACTGATCGACCCGCGAACTCTGCCGCGCTGTACCGCTTGATGGCCTGGCTGTCGCCGTCCTATCCGGTCGGCGCCTTCTCCTATTCCAGCGGTATCGAGTGGGCCGTGGAGACGGGCGACATCAAGGATGCCGCAAGCCTCAAGCGCTGGCTCGCGGTGGTGATCGGCGAGGGCGGCGGCTTTTGTGACGCGGTGTTCTTCGTGCATGCCTATCGGTCATTGGCTGACAGCGGGGACGACGCGCTGCGCGCCGTCGCCGAACTGGCCGCGGCGTTTGCGCCGTCGAAAGAGCGTCATCTGGAGACGACCGCGCAGGGTGCGGCTTTCATCGCGGCAACGAAAGCGGCTTGGCCGTGCGACGCGCTGGAACGGCTCGCCGCGGCCTGGGATGGGCCAGTGGCCTATCCTGTGGCGGTCGGCGCGATCGCCGCCGGGCACGGCATCGCGCTGGAGGCAGCACTCCATGCCTATCTCCATGCCGTAACCGCGAACCTGATTTCGGCGGGCGTCCGGCTCATTCCGCTCGGCCAGAGCGACGGCCAGCGGGTTCTGGCCGCGCTCGAGCCCGTGGTCGAAGCCACCGCCCTGAAGGCGCTTGCCACGCCACTCGATCAAGTCGGCAGCGCCGCGTTCCGGGCCGATCTGGCAAGCCTGTTGCATGAAACCCAATACACGAGGCTGTTTCGCTCATGACGAAGTCCTTGAATGGTCCCTTGCGCGTCGGTGTCGGCGGCCCGGTCGGCTCCGGCAAGACCGCGCTGATGGATGCGCTGTGCAAGCGGCTGCGCGAGCGGTTCGAGATCGCCGCCATCACCAACGACATCTATACGAAGTGGGACGCCGAATATCTGGTGCGCTCCGGCGCGCTTGCGCCCGATCGCATCGCCGGTGTTGAGACCGGCGGCTGCCCGCACACCGCGATCCGCGAGGACGCGTCGATCAATCTCGCCGCGGTGTCGGAGATGCGAAAGAAGTTTCCCGATCTCGATCTGGTGCTGATCGAGTCCGGCGGCGACAATCTCGCCGCGACGTTCTCGCCGGAGCTTGCCGATCTCACGATCTATGTCATCGACGTTGCGGCCGGCGACAAGATTCCGTCGAAGGGCGGGCCCGGCATCACGCGCTCGGATTTGCTGGTGATCAACAAGACCGATCTCGCGCCATATGTAGGCGCCTCGCTCGAGGTGATGCAGCGCGACGCCAGGAAGATGCGCGGCGCACGGCCGTTCGTGATGACCAATCTGCGCTCGGGTGATGGTGTTGCGGAGATCGCGAGCTTCATCGAGCAGAAGGGCGGGTTGGGTGTTTAGCTTCGGCGTGATCCAAACTTCGTCACTCGGACGGTTCGTGGACCACATTTCCATCACCAAAGGCGGTCGTCACCCCCGGGCTTGACCCGGGAGTCCATACGGTGACGCAACGATGCGCGCTCGTACGACTGCCTTCGCCGCAGCCGCTCATGGATTGCCGGGTCAAGCCCGGCAATGACACCACCTGAGGGCCAGGGGTGGGGATCACTGATTCACATGTCAAACAGCCCGCGCTCGCGCGCGTCGTCTCAGCATTGGTACAGGCGTGATTCATCGGCCCCTTCAAAGCAGGCGCGGGGCCAGCGCCTCTGTTCTTCCTCGTCCCTCACATGCGTGAGGGCGCGGAGCGCCGGTTGGCGCTACGTGGTCGTCGGCACCTTGGGAGGTGCCGCGGGCTTTGCGAAGCCCGCTCGCCTCCCGGCGCTCCACTTGTGGCGATTTATTGCGAGGCCACCGTTCGAGATTCGATCGGACCGGCTGGGCTCTCACCCACCATGCTCCAGGGGGCATTTGCGCCCGCTTTCACCCGACCGCGCCCTGCCACTGAAGGCGGCCCCCTCATCGGGGACGGACGATGACCTCACACCCTGGGACGTGGTCACGAGCCACGCCTGCAGGCGCCACAACCCGCTCCGCCAAATAGACGTCTCTAGATGACGCCCTCAGTGAACGAGGCAGAATCGCGTCTAAACGTGATTTGCGAGAATGCAAAGTGAAAATAATAAGAAGACCGCTGTTGCAAGCGCCTGCGTGTCAGGCTCGCCTAGCGTTCGCCCGTGAACGCCGGCTTGCGCTTGTCGAGGAACGCGTGCACCGCGCCTTTGTAATCCTGCGTGCTGCCGGCCTCGCGCTGCAGCCTGGCTTCAAGATCGAGCTGCGCAGCCAGATCGTTGCCTTCGGCGGCGTCGAGCGCGCGCTTGATGAGATCGTAGGCCACGGTCGGGCCGCGTGCGAATTCCGCGCAAAGCTTCTCGGCCTCGATCATCAGCGTCGCGTCGTCGATCGCCTTCCAGATCAGGCCCCATTGCTCGGCCTTCTCGGCGGTGAGCGGCTCGGCGAGCAGCGCCAGGCCGCGCGCCCGCGCTTGCCCGACGAGCCGCGGCAACAGCCACGTGCCGCCGGCATCGGGAACCAGACCGATGCGCGCGAACACCTGCGTGAAGGTCGCGGACCGCGCCGCGAGCACCACGTCGCAGGCCAGCGCCACGTTGAGGCCCGCGCCGGCCGCGATGCCGTTGACGGCGCACACGACCGGAAACGGCAGCGCACGAATTTTCAGGATCAGCGGGTTGAAATATTTCTTCAGCCCTTCGCCCGGCACCACGACTTCGCCGGACGGCAGCACGCGCTCGTTCAAATCCTGACCCGAGCAAAACGCGCGGCCCGAGCCGGTGAAAAGCAGCGCGCGGCAGCTTTTGTCGTTCTCCGCCTCGGCGATCGCGGCTGCCAAGGCCTGATGCATCGGGACCGTGAAGGCGTTGAGCCGCTGCGGGCGGTTGAGTGTGACCACGCGGTATCCATCACGCCTCTCGACCAGGATCGGATTCTCGTCCACGCGCATCTCCTTCGAAATCAGGCCGTCGCACTATGGGGAATTTTGTCATGGAAGTGGAGGGCGCGAGGCCGCGCGCTGGTAAATTCCCGTTATACCTCTTTCCCGTTGCGGAGCGGTTCGGCTAGCATCCTGCAAAACGATCAGGGATGGGACGCTCATGAAACCTTCGCGCCGGAATTTCCTTCATCTCGCGGCGGCCGGGCTCTCGCTGCCGGCACTGTCGCGATCCGCGTGGGCGCAGAGCTACCCGACGCGGCCGGCGCGCCTCGTCGTTCCGTTTCCGCCGGGCCAGGCGACCGACACGGTCGGGCGCCTGATCGGACAATCGCTGACGGAGCGGCTTGGCCAGGGGTTCGTGATCGAAAACCGGACCGGGGCCGGCGGCACCATCGGCACCGAAGCGGTCGCGCACGCGGCCCCGGACGGCTACACGCTGTTGCTGAACGGACTGTCGGGCGCGTTCAACGCGACGCTTTACCGAAAACCCGATTTCGATTTTCTACGAGATCTCACGCCGGTCGCCAGTATCGGCGGCGGCCCCTATGTGATGATGATCAATCCGTCGGTTCCCGCCAAAACGGTTCCGGAGTTCATCGCCTATGCCAAGGCCAACCCGGGCAAGCTCAACATGGGATCGTCCGGCAACGGGTCCGTCTCGCATGTCTTCGGCGAGCTCTTCAAAATGGAAACCGGCATCGAGCTGGTTCACGTTCCGAGTCGCGGCGGCTACATCACCGATCTGATCGGCGGACAAACGCAGGTCGTGTTCGGCACCATTGCGGCGTCCATCACCCTGATCAACGCGGGCAAGCTGCGCGCACTCGCGGTGACGACGGCGGCTCGCGCCGCGGCCATGCCGGACGTCCCCGCCATCGGTGAATCCGTGCCGGGCTATGACGGGAGCCAGTGGTACGGCATCTGTGCTCCCAAGGACACGCCTGCGGCCATCGTCGACAAGCTCAACGGCGAGATCAATGCTGCCTTGGGCGATGCCAATTTGAAAGCGCGACTCGCAGATCTCGGGGTGGACCCGATGCCGGCGACTCCCGCCGGCTTTGGAAAGTTCATGGCGGTCGAAACCGAGAAGTGGGCCAAGGTCATCCGCACGGCCAAACTCCAGGCGGGCTAGGACGTGGACTCATTAACGCGCAGTCACAGCCGGATTGATGCAAGCTGGACGAAAGCGAGGTAGTTCGCCGCGAGCTTGTCGTAGCGCGTAACGATCCGACGACAGTGCTTGATCTTTTTGAAGAACCGCTCGACTAAGTTGCGAGCGCGGTAGAGATAGAGACTGAAGCAGATTGGCAGGTACGTCATTTGATGCAGTAGTGGAAAAAGTCATGTAACGAGTTGCAGATAAGAAGTGATTAGCTCACTCTAAACTGGGTTGCCTAACCAAGCATCGATCAGCAGCGTCGAGCAGCGATGCCGGGCATACCCCATGGAAGTCGACGCATCGCACATGCAAAAAAATGTGTTCGAACGTGCCTCGCATGGTCGATGCGGAGCATCGGGCTGACACGGGCTGTCGATATAACAGGACATCGCGTGCAACGACGTCACGAGCCGCACAACATACCAATCGAAACCCTTCGATCGCTTGTCACCATCACTGAAGCGGGAAGCTTCACCGCCGCCGCAGTAGCTCTCAGCGTCACTCAGTCGGCGATCAGCGCTCAGATTAAGCGTTTAGAGTTTCTGTCCGGCGGAGCGTTGTTCGTCAAAGGCACCGCCACCCTGACGGAGAAGGGTCGCTTCGTCGTTGAGTACGCGCATCGGATTCTCGCCCTCAACGATCAAATAATTTCGGCGGGTGGAAAGAATGGAAATCAACTTCGAATCGGAATTCCCGCTTTGTATGCGGGGACCTTGCTTCGGCAGATATTCAACGCCTGTCGTTACGGCGTAGAAGACATCGCTTATTATAGTGACACCTCTCCGAATCTCACCAAGCGCTTTTCATCAGGTCATCTAGATATCGTGGTCGCTTTTGCTTTGTCCGTACCGGAGAAGGCAACTAGATGGTGGGAAGAGACCTTGGTTTGGGTTTGCGCAGCCGACTTCAAGCCAACGCCTGGTTCACCACTGCCTTTTCTAAGTTTTCCCGGATGTGTTCAAGACGACCTCGCGCGCAGGGCATGCCAACAAGCCGGAACCAAATACGATATTGTATTCACCGCAACAGATCATGCCTCACATTTCGAAGCCATCCGTTCAGGTATGGGATGCCGTGCCTTTGTCGAACGAGCTATCCCGCCGGACGTAAATATAATGCGCAACAGTTTTCTGCCGAAGTTGCCGCCGTGCTATTCAGCAATCTTTGCGAAGGATGACGGAGACGACGAGCGGATTGGTGGTGTCGTTCGTCGTCTAGAAGATTTACTTGCACCGGCCGAACACCGGGAGGGTGGGCTAAAAAAGTGAAGTCGACGGCTTGACGTCCTGGGGGCTGGCGTCTGGCTCTCCTATTTTCCGGTTCGTATTCAGCCCGGCTGGCAACGAACGCCATCGGAAGGATACAGCAGCTAATCGTGTGGGGCCGAAGAGTTGATCGAATGATGTCCGCTTTCGGGCACTGAGCCGACAGCGCGCGATTGATGATCTACGTCAGCGTTTGTGAAGGTTTTCGGATACCGGCCCGATGACGGCGGCGCGGCATGCTCCGAGGCCGGCGTCCGAAAACCTTCACAATCGCGGACATCGCGCCGGGTTTATGAGTACACAGCCTAAATCCGGCCGCGAGACTGGTGGCGCGTCAGAGCATGCCGAGCATCCGCGGTAGCCACAGCGACAACTCCGGGATGTAGGTTACCATCACCAGGAAGATCAGCATGGTGAGCAGCCACGGCCACACCGCGATGGTGAGCTCGGTGATGCCCATCTTGGCGACGCCGGAGGCGACATAAAGATTGAGGCCGACCGGCGGATGGCACAGCCCGACCTCCATGTTGACGGTCATCAGGATGCCGAGATGCACCGGGTTGATGCCGAGGCTGACCGCGACCGGAAACAGAATCGGCGCGGTGATCAGCACGATCGACGACGGCTCCATCACGTTGCCGGCGACCAGCAGCAGGATGTTGACGAACAGCAGGAACTCGATCCAGGTGAATCCCGACGACGCGACCCAGCTGATCATGCGCTGCGGGATCTGCTCGCTGGTCATCAGGAACGAGAACAGCACAGCGTTGGTGACGATGTAGAGGATCATCGCGCTCATGTTGGCCGAGCCGAGCAGCACGCGCGGCACATCCTTGAGCGTCATGTCCTTGTAGACGAACACTGCGATGACGAAGGCATAGACGGCGCTGACGGCGGCGGCCTCGGTCGGCGTGAAGGCGCCGGTGTAGATGCCGCCCAGCACGATGACGATCAGCAGCAGGCCCCAGATCGACTCGCGGAAGGCCTTGAAGCACTCGCCCCAGGTCGCCTTCGGCATCCGCGGATAGTCGTTCTTCCAGGCGCGGTAGAACGTCGTCGCCCCGAGCATGGACGCGAGCATCAGACCCGGAACGACGCCCGCCATGAACAACTGGCCGACCGACGCCGACAGCACGCGCTTGCCTTCCGGATCGAGCGCGATGCTGCCGCCGGTCGCGACCGCATAGATCACCATCACGATCGACGGCGGAATGAGGATGCCGAGCGCGCCCGACGTCGCGATCACGCCGGCGCCGAAGCGCTTCGGAAAGCCCTGCGCCACCATGGCCGGCATCACGATCGCGCCGATGGCGACGACGGTTGCGGGCGAGGAGCCGGAGATCGCGGCGAACAGCGCGCACGCCATCACGCCGGCAAGGCCGAGCCCGCCATACCAGTGGCCGATCATGGTGGTGGCAAAGGCGATCATGCGCCGCGCCACGCCGCCATGGGTGAGGAAGTTGCCGGCCAGGATGAAGAACGGGATCGCCATGATCTCGAAGTTCTCGATCCCGGTGAACAGCTTCAGCGCCACCGCCTCGATCGGCACCTGCGTCATGGTGAACAGGAAGGTCAGCACCGTGAGGCCGAGCGCGATCGAGACCGGCATGCCGGTCAGCATCAGGAAGATCAGCAGCCCGAAGATCAGCAGCGAATTCATCGCGCCGCCCCCGCAGGCGAGGGAGGCTGCGCGTCCGGCGTCTGGTCGATCTCGACGCCCTCGACGCGGCTCTCGTCGTGGTGCGGCAACTCGCCGGTCTTCCAGAACGCCCAGGCGACCTGCAGGAAGCGGAAGCACATCAGGTAGGAGCCGGCCGGAATGGCCGAGAACACGATCCAGCGCGGCGCCTCGAGATCGGCGGTGACCTGGCCGGTCTCATAGAGCTCCATCACGAACTTCAACCCCATGGTGCCGATCACCGCGGTGAACAGCACCCCGCATAGTAGCGAGAACAGCACCACCGGTTTCCGGTGCGCGGGGCTGAGATAATTGACCAGCACGTCGACGCCGACATGGATGCCGGTGCGCACGCCATAGGCGGCGCCGAACTTCGCCATCCAGACGAACATGTAGATGCAGAGCTCCTGGGCCCAGGAGATGTGCAGCTGGATGAAATAGGGATAGAGGAACGGCACGCCGGTGCCGTAGCGATGGACCACCGCGACAAAGATCAGCAGCGTCGCCGCAGCCATCAGGCTGGCGATCAGGATTTCTTCAAGCCGGTCGAGGATGCGGAGGAGGAAGCGGCCCACGGGAGCGGTGCCTTTTGCAGGACGGGCGCCGGTTCAACCGGCGCCCGCAATCTCTGGTCAGGTTGTCGTCAGTGGGTGCCGCCGCCGCCAGCCTCTTTCTGGAATTCGGCGATGGTGTCCTTGCCGACGCGCGAGGCCATCTCGGTGTAGACGGGATCGAGCGCCTTGCGCCACTGCGCCTTCTGGTCGGCGGTCAATTCGACGATTTCGGTCTTGCCGGACTTGCGCATGGCTTCGAGCGCGTCGTCGTTTTCCTTCTGCGCGATGTCGTTGGTGTAGGTGGTCGCTTCCGCCATGGCCTTTTCCAGGCTCGCGCGGATGTCGGCCGGCAGGCCGTCCCAGAACTTCTTGTTGGTAATCACCGCATAGCCGACATAGCCGTGCTGCGAGCGCATGGTGTACTTCTGCACCTCATGCATTTTCTGGGTGTATTCGTTCGACGGCGGGTTCTCGGTGCCGTCGACGACGCCGGTCGAGAGCGCCTGATAGACCTCGGAGAAGGCCATCACCTGCGGGATCGCGCCGAGCGCGCGCATCTGCGCCTCCAGCACCTTCGACGACTGGATGCGCATCTTGAGGCCGCGGAAGTCGGCCGGCACGAGCAGCTTCTTGTTGGCGCTCATGTCCTTGAAGCCGTTGTCCCAGTAGGCGAGGCCGGTGATCTGCTTGGGCGCGAGCAGGCCGAGCAGCTTCTTGCCGAGCGGGCCGTCGGTGACTTTGCGGAGCGCCGCCTTGTCCGGCAGGATGTAGGGCAGATCGAACACTTCGAACTCGCGAACGCCGAGCGGGCCGAACTTGGCGAGCGAAGGCGCCAGCATCTGCACCGAGCCGAGCTGGAGCGCCTGAAGCTCCTCGTTGTCCTTGTAGAGCTGCGAGTTCGGATAGACTTCGACCGACACCTTGCCGTTGGTGTACTTCTCGGCCAGTTCCTTGAACTTCAGCGAACCCTTGCCCTTCGGCGTGTCGGGCGCGACGACGTGGCTGAACTTGATGACGATGGGGGACTGCGCGAAGGCAGGCCCTGAAAGTGCCAGAGCCAGAGCGGCGCCCATCAAAAGTGCGAAGCGTTTCATTGTTATCCTCCCGAATGAGGTTTGCGGCATTTTAGCCGAACGGTTTTGTAGAGCCATACGCATAAAGGTGCAGGCCGCTCGGCGCAAATGTCCAGCTAGCCATTACTGCGGTGCAGTAGAGACCGTGGTCGGCTGATGCTATGCATCGTCGGGAACCGAAGAGGGCTTCACCAATATGAGCAGAATGTCGTCGCGCGACCGTCTTGAACAGGCCCTGGCCCGGATCGCCGATCCGAAAGGAGAGGGCGCCCGCGCCTGTCTCACGGTCTATGCCGACAGCGCGAAGGCCGCCGCGGATGCGGCCGATGCCCGCACCAAGGCCGGCCAGCCGATCGGCCCGCTCGATGGCGTGATCGTCAGCATCAAAGACCTGTTCGACGTGAAGGGCGAAGTGACGCGGGCAGGCTCCAAGGTGCTGGTCTCCGAAGGCCTGGTCGCCAAGACCGATGCGCCGGTGATCGCGCGGCTCAAAGCCGCAGGCGCGGTGGTCGCGGCCAAGACCAACATGAGCGAGTTCGCCTTCTCGGGCGTCGGCGCCAATCCGCACTACGGTACGCCGGGCAATCCGTTCGACCGTGCACGCGTGCCAGGCGGCTCGACCTCGGGCGGCGCCGTCGCGGTCGCCGACGGCATGTGCGAGATCGCGATCGGCACCGACACCGGCGGCTCGACCCGCATTCCGGCCGCGCTGTGCGGCATCGTCGGCTGGAAGCCGAGCAAGCAACGGGTGCCGACCGACGGCGCGTTCCCGCTGTCATTTACGCTCGATTCCATCGGGCCCATGGCGAAAAGCGTGGCCGATTGCGCCTTGGCCGATGCCATCATGGCGGGCCAGAAGCCCGCCGCGGTCGAGCCGGCGTCGTTGTCGGGGCTTCGCTTCGGCATCTGGCATGGCGTGCCGTTCGATGGCGCCGACAGCACGGTCACGGCATCGTGGACCGCGGCGGTCGGACGTCTGACCAAGGCCGGCGTTAAGTTCTCCGACGAGACCATCGGACTGGTCGACGAGATGGCGCAGCTCAACGCCAAGGGCGGCTTCTCGCCGACCGAAGCCTTCGCGCTGCATCGCGAACGGCTCAAGCGCGACGGCGCCGGCATCGACTCCATGATCCGCGCCCGGATCGAGCGCGGCGGCACGGTGCCGGCGTATGACTATATCGACATGACGACCGGCCGCAGGCGGCTGGTGCAGGCGATGGATGCACGGTTCGATAACCTCGACGTGCTGGTGCTGCCGACGGTGCCGATCGTCGCGCCTAAGACCGCCGACATGGCCGTCGCCGACGAGTTCGGCCGCAAGAACGCGATGCTTCTTCGCAACACGTCGATGATCAACTTCTTCGACCTTTGCGCCATCTCGCTGCCGCTGCCTCGCGACGGCGGATTGTCGACCGGCCTGATGCTGGTCGGGCGCAATGGTTCGGACGCGAAGCTGTTCTCGATCGCCGCGGCGGTGGAGAAGCTGCTGGCGGGTTAGTCGCAACATCGGCGGTGAACTCCCTCTCCCAGCGGGGAGAGGATCGGGGTGAGGGGGCCTCACACTATCGATAGACCGTACCCCCTCACCCGGATCGCTTTCGCGATCCGACCTCTCCCCATGGGAGAGGTGAAGGGGCTGTGGCGCTACCGGCTTGGTTCGAGCTTTTCGCTAAGCGGTGACCGTCGCTCGCATCAGCGGAAACACGCAGGCATCCACGCCGAGGCGCTTGCGCACCAGGCGATAGAGCCACACGTTGCCGCCCAGCATCGCTGTGTAGGTGCCGATGGCGGCGCCGGTGATGCCCAGTGTCGGGATCAGCAGCAGGTTCAGAACGATGCTCGCCACCGCCGCGAAGGCGTAGACCCGCATCGTATCGCGGTGGTGCCCGGTCATGTTGAGCAGGTATTCGACCGGCAGCGTGGCCGAGCGCAGCACATGGCCGCAAAGAACCACCAGCATGGTCGGATAGCCGGCGCTGAAATCCGCGCCGAACAGCGACAGCAGGAACGGCCCGACACACGCCATGGCGATCGCCGCCATCAGCGAAGGCCAGAACATCATCTTCGCGACGCTGGACACGAACTTCTGCAGCTCCTGCGTCGTCCCGGTGCTGTGGATCTCGGCGAACTTCGGCACCGCGAGCGCAATCACCGAGAACGACACGAAGGCGACGAGGCCGCTCGTGCGGATCACCGCGAAGTACACCGCGACGCTGTGCGGATCGAGGAAACGGCCGATCAACAGGATGTCGGTGTTGTCGAGCAGCATGCGGAAGCCGTCGATCAGCAGGAAGCTGAGCGAGATGCCGACCCAATAGCGCGTGTGGCGCGCAGGCTTGGTGCCGGCGAGATGCGGCCGGGCGCCGAAATAGACCAGCAGCGCCTGCACCAGCGCCGCAACCGCGCAAGCCCCGATCAGGGCCCAGAGCGCCGTGACGGCGTCAGCCGCGCCGCCGAACAGCACCAGCCCGCCGACGAAGCTCATGATCAGGAAAGGACGAAGGATATAGCCCGGAATGTAGGCCACGTTCACCCAGCCGAAGGCACGCGCCGTGGCTTCGAGCTGATTGAGCAGCGTCCAGATCGGAACGCAGAGCAATCCGACCAGCAGCGGGACGACATAATAGGACTCGATGACGTTCCGGAGCGCAAAGACCAGGCCGATCCCCATCATTGAGCCGAGAACGCTCACGGTCAGCACGATCTTGTGGGACTGGAGCAGGAAGCCGGACAGCCGGTGAAGCCTCTTTCGCGCCAGATAGCTCGAGACAAAGCGCAGGCCAGACGACTGGAAGCCGGCCGAGAAGGCGAGCCCCAGCAGCGTGACGATGACAAGCACGTAGGCGTAGATGCCGAAATTGTGCGAGCCGAGCCAGCGCGCCAGCAGCACCATCGATGCGTAGGTGAGGCCTGCGCCCAACACGCGGATCGCAAGCACCTGCGCCGCGCTTTTGAGCATGGCGACCAGCTTGTGCTGCGACATCAGTAGCTGCGTGAGCCGCTGGAACAGGGATGACGGCACTTCGACAGGCGCTTCGACGACAGTCATGCGATGGCTTGCTCGTCAGAGTTCCAGGATGCGATCAGGGGCGAGGCGGCCTCGCAGCAGATCGGCGAGAGCGATCAGGTTGCCGTGCAGCCGGCCGCGGCGGTCGACATAGGGCTCCGGCCGGAGCGAGCGCAACGTGTTTGCGATGACGTTCTTGGTCGCGATCTCATAGAGAAAACGCGCCGGCACCGTGCCCTTCCGGGCGAGATAAACCGCGTTGGCGATCTGCGAATAGCCCAGCGTCAGTCCGTTGTGGCGGCCCTTCTTGTGGCCGAGATGCACGCCCCACAGCTCGTCCGCCTTCACGAACAATCCGCGCCGCTCGACCTGGCCGCGGAAATCGGAATCCTCATGCCAGGCGTAAAGCGGCAGCTTCTCGTCGAACACGATGTCGCGGATCGCCGAATAGCGATAAGCCATGTTGCAGCCGACATTGCTGCCATAGGCGAAATGCTGGTGCAGGGTGTCGCCGTGGTTTTGATCAAGGTCATGGATATGAACCATGGACTTGGCGTCGCCGAGCCCGATGCCTTCGGTGCGCGTGCCGTCCGCGAGCACGGTGCCGGTCACGCCGGCAACGTCCGGCCGCGTCTCGAAGATGTGGGCCATGCGCTCGAGCCAGAAACGCGACGGGACGAAATCGTCGTCGAAGAAGACGATGTTGGCGTAATGCGAGCCTGCGAGAAGCAGGCCGTCGTTGCGTTGGAACGTGGAGCCAGGACGGCCGATGCGGACCGTCAGGTTCTTCTGGCTCTGATCGAGCAGCGCGACGTCGTCGGGTGTCGATGCGACGATGAAAATGTGCTCCGGCGGGCGGGTCTGCTCGGCAAGCTGCTTCACCAGCGAATGGACGATGTCGGGCCGGCCGCGGGTGGAGACAATGACGGCCGTGCCTTGGCCCTGGGCTATGTTTGCGTTCTCGCGGTGCGCGGAGGCCTGACGGAAAAGCCCGTCCCCGGCGTCGATGGCCGTGCTCTGCTCTTCAAGCCGTGCTGGTTCAAATTGAAACATGACTGCTCCATATTCTGACCGGCAAGAATCCCTGTGTGGGACCGCAGCGGCGTCGCATGGTGAGAATGGCCGCTTTTCCCGCGCAAAATCCGGTTTCATTGCCGTTTACCAATTGCACGCCCCGCTTGATCGACCGAGGTGGTGCAGCCTCCGTGCCAAGGCGTTGCGCAGGCGGGACGCGGGCCTAGCTCAATGGCGGAGCGCTATCTTTCCATGAGGCGAGATGAGGGGGCGGAATTCCGTCCGCCCGCAGCACTCTTCAACCCTTCCGGCTTTTCAATCGTCAGCGGCGCGCGTCGAAGCCGCGCAGCGCTTCCATGATCCGTGCATGATTGGTGGTGCCGAGCCGCTGCGTCAGGTTCGCTTCGTGCAACTCGGCGAGCGTCGTGGCGCGTTTGAGCAGGGCCTGTCCCGCCGAGGTCAGCTGCAAGGCGTGCGAGCGGCGGTCGTTCGGCGAGTCGAGCCGCTGCGTCAGTCCACGCTTCTCCAGCCGGTGGAGCAGCCGCACCAAGCGGGCACGCTCGATGCCCAGAAACTGCGCCACGTCCGCCTGGGACAGGCCGCGGTTGGCGCCGATCACCGCCAGCACCGAATATTGTGCCGGGCGCAGATCAAGGCCGGCGAGGGTCTTGATGAAATCCTGAAACACCCAGACTTGAACCCGGCGCAGGAAGTAGCCGAGGTGGCCGTCGAGCACGCCGAGGTTCAGCACCTTTTCGCCACCGGGGGCAGGGGCAGCCTTGCCATTCGCAGCGGGCCTGCCATTCAAGGCAGGCTTGGCGGCCGACAATTCCGATTTCTTCACCGCTGCCGTCCGACCGGCCATGGCACGCACTCCCGGCTCCGCGCGGCGTCGTATCGCAGCGCGGCTCTTGCTTTCATGTTGACGGGAATTGTTGTCGTGAGCAACAATATCGTGGTCCGCACGTCGTTGCCGCCTGCCGGCCGTGAGCCATTGCATAGCGGGCTCCGACATAAGAACAATGCGGACGAAGCGTCGGATGCCGCGAGGCTTCCGCACCAGAGGGGAGAGCCAGGATGAGCCGCAAGCCGTTTCAGGATTCCGCACTTGGCGGAAACTCCATCACCCGCCGCGCCTTCACGGCCGGCGCCGCCGCTGCCTCGCTGGTCGCGTCTCCGGCCATTCTTCGGGCGCAAGGCGGCGCGCTGAAGGTCGGCGTGCTGCTGCCGCGCTCGGGCGCTCAGGCTGGAATAGGCCAGGACTGCTTCCGCGGCGTCGAGCTCGCGGCGCCGATCTTCAAGGAGCTCGGCCTGCCCGAGCTTCAGATCATGAACGCCGACACCGAGACCAACGTCGAGGTGGCGCGGGCGCGCGCCGAGAAACTGATCGCCGACGGCGCGCAGCTTCTGGTCGGGGCCTTCGACTCCGGACAGAGCTCGGCGATCGCCCAGGTGGCGGAGCAGAAGGGCATTCCCTTCGTCATCAACATCGCGGCGGCCCCGCCGATCACCGAGCAGGGCTACAAGTTCGTGTTCCGCAACTTCCCGACCGGACCGGTGATCCTGGCCGACGCCTTCACCAACCAGAAGGAGATTTTCGCGGCGACCGGCTCGGCGCCGAAGTCGGTCGCGTTTCTGTGCTGCAACGACACCTTCGGCACCTCGATGCTCAATGCGATCCCGAACGTGCTGCCGAAGTTCGACATGCCGTACAAGATCATCGAGCAGATCACCTACGATCCGACGGCACGCGATCTGTCGGTCGAGGTGACCAAGGCCAAGGCGAGCGGCGCCGAAGGGCTTCTGGTCGTGAGCCGCCTCAACGACGCGATCCTCTTGACGCGCGAACTGGTCAAGCAGCGCTGGTCGCCGATGGCGATCCTGAGCATGGGACCCGGCTGGTACGAGGACCAGTACTTCAAGACGCTCGGCAAGCTGTCCGACGGGCCGCTGAGCTTCGTGCCCTGGTACGATCCGACCAAGAAGCTGACCAAGCGGCTCGAAGGCGAACTCGGAAAGAAATTCCCGGGCGTCAACCTCAACACCAACCACGTCTATACGTTCGAGGCGCTGCTGGTCGCGGCCGACGCCTACAAGCGCGCCAAGTCGACCGATCCGCATGCGCTCGCCGACGCGATCCGCTCAACCAACATCACCGACAATGTCAGCACCGGGCCGGGCATCCAGTTCAACGCCAAGGGTCAGAACGACAAGCTGAAAAACTCCGCCATTCAGAACCGCGGCGGCAAGCTCGTCACCGTGGCGCCGAAGGCCGCGGCCAACGCGAAGGTTGAGTGGCCGCTGAAGCCCTACGACAAAAGGAGCTGACGGCCGCTCTTGATTGTCCGGCTCCCGCATAGCATGACGGCTGTGCCGGAGCCGGTTCATGTCCGGCGGCCATGTGCGCTACGGGGGCGCGCATATCCACGCATAAGCTCGATTGGGCTCGATTGGTGCCGGCAGAGATCTACCTCAACGTTGCAATCAGCGGGCTTCTGACCGGCCTGGTCTATGGGCTGATGGCGCTCGGCCTGTCGGTGATCTTCGGCGTCGTGCGCGTGGTCAATTTCGCCCATGGCGAGATTATGACGATCGCGATGTACCTCGCGGTCGTGCTGTTCGCGCAGTTTCACCTCGATCCGCTGCTGATGATGCTGCCGCTGGCCGCGCTGATGTTTGTCGCCGGCTACATCGTGCAGATGACGCTGATCAATCCGTTCATCGGCCGGCCGGAGCACAGCCAGTTCATGCTGCTGCTGGCGATGGCCGTGATCATCGTCAACGGCCTCCTGATCGTGTTCGGGCCCGATGCGCAGAGCGTGCAGACGTCCTACGCCTATGACAGCTTCGCGCTCGGACCGGTGATCGTCGACGCCACCAAGCTCTATGCCGGCATCGCGGCGTTGCTGGTCGCGGCGGCGCTGTTTGCCTTCTTCCGCTTCGCGCCGGTCGGCAAGGCGATCAGGGCCTGTGCCGACAACTACACCGGCGCGCTGGTGGTCGGGCTCGATGTGAAAAAGCTTTACGCGTTGTCCTTCGGACTGGGCCTCGCCTGCGTCGGCGCGGCCGGCGCGATCATCGTGTTGATCGTCGACGTCACGCCGCCGCTCGGGCCTGCGATGACGTTGCTCGCGTTTATCGTCGTCATCACCGGCGGGCTCGGCTCGATGCCGGGCGCGCTTCTTGGCGGCGTGCTGATCGGCCTCACCGAAGCGATGGCCGGGCTGTTCTTCACGCCATCGGCCAAGAGCATGTTCTCCTTCGCGATCCTGGTGCTGGTGCTGCTGTTCCGGCCGCAGGGCATCCTGGGGAAGAAGCCGTCATGATGGGGCTGCTCCTCCGTGATGTGCCGCGGCATGCGCTTGTTCTTCTGGCCTTGGTGCTGGCAGGCCTGATCGCGGCGCCGTGGTTTGCCAACGACTATCTGCTCACGGTCCTGATTGTCATTCTGTACTTCGCCTACACCGGCATCGCCTGGAACGTGATGATGGGCTTCGCCGGGCAGCTCTCGCTCGGCCACGCGCTCTATGTCGGTCTCGGCGCCTACACGGGCGCGGCGCTCTATGTGCATTTCGGCATCGGGCCGTGGCTCGGCATGCCGATCGCGATCGCCATTGCGGTCGCAGCCGGCATGATCATCGGCTTTCTCGCGTTCCGCTTCGGCGTCGCCGGTGTCTATTTCGCGATCCTGACGATTGCGTTCTGCGAGTTCGCCCGCGTCGGCTTCGATCATTTCGGCTGGGTCTCCGGCTCGTCGGGCCTGTTCCTGCCGGTGTCGAACTACGCGCGCAACGATCTCTGGAATCTGCGCGGCCAGCCGATGATGTTCTATTACGTCATCCTGGCGCTCACCGCGGTGGCATTTGTGCTCTGCCATCTGCTGCTCCGCAGCCGCGTCGGTTATTTCTGGCAGGCGATCCGCGAGGACGAGGTCGCGGCGCGCTCGCTCGGCATCAACACCTTCCGCTACAAGATGATCGCGATTGCGATCTCGTCAGGCATGACGGCGCCGGCCGGCGTGTTCTATGCGTTCTACTACAACAATCTGTTCCCCGAGCAGACCTTCCACATCCTGCGCTCCATCGAGATCATTCTCGGCCCGATCATCGGCGGCGTCGGCACGCTGTTCGGTCCGGTCATCGGCGCATTCCTGATCACAGGATTGGCCGAGGCGCTGCAGGAATTCCTGACCGCCTATGGCCTCGATATTCCGGGCGTCAAACGCGTGTTCTACGGCGTCTGCCTGCTGCTGGTGATTATGGCGCTGCCGCACGGCATCTGGCCGCCGCTCGCGCGCCTCCTTCGTCTCGACAAGCGCAAGACACCGGAGGCGTGAGCATGGCGATGCAAGATTCGGCGATACTCGAGGTCGCAGGCGTCTCCAAGAACTTCAGCGGGCTCCGCGCCGTCGCCGATGTGAGCTTCTCGGTGCCCGAGGGTGCGATCTTCGCCGTGATCGGCCCGAACGGAGCCGGCAAGACCACGATGTTCAACCTGATCGCCGGCATGTTTGCGCCCAACAGCGGCGCCATCACGTTCCGTGGCGAGCGCATCGAAGGGTTGACGCCGGACGAGGTCTGCCGTCGCGGCATCGGGCGCACGTTCCAGATCGTCCGGCCGTTCCCGGCGCTGACCGTCGAGGACAACGTGATGGTCGGCGCACTGTTGCGGCACGCCGATCCGAAGGCGGCGATGGCTCGCGCCCATGAGGTGCTGCGCAAGCTCGATCTCCACGACAGGCGGCTGCAGACCGCGGGGTCGCTCACGCTGCCCGACCGCAAGCGGCTTGAAGTCGCGCGTGCGCTCGCGACCGAACCGAAGCTCCTGCTGCTCGACGAGGTGATGGCGGGCCTGCGCCCGACCGAAACCGACCGCATGGTCGAGATCCTGAAGGCGCTCAACAAGGACGGCCTGACCATCCTGCTGATCGAGCATGTGATGCGCGCGGTGATGTCGCTTGCGACCCGTGTGCTGGTGCTGCATCACGGCGCCGCCATTGCCGAAGGCCTGCCGGCCGATGTGGTGCGCGAGCCGGCGGTGGTGCAGTCCTATCTCGGCGCGGAGGCGTTGTGATGCTTTCGGTCAAGAACCTCGAGGTGGCCTACGGCGACGTCCGCGCGCTCGACGATGTGTCGCTCGAAGTCGCCGAAGGCGCGATCGTCGCGATCGTTGGGGCAAACGGCGCCGGCAAGACCACGCTGATCCGCACCATCGCCGGCATGCTGCGGCCCCTCGGCGGCCGTATCAGCTTGCGCGGTCAGAACATCGAGAGTCTGCCGTCCTACAAGGTCTGCAACCTCGGGATCGGCCAGGTCGCCGAAGGCCGTCAGGTGTTTCCGACGCTGACGGTGCTCGAGAACCTCGAGATGGGCGCGCTGTTGCCGCGCGCGAAGCATGAGCAGGCAAAAAACCTCGAGCGCATGTTCGCGATGTTTCCGCGGCTTGCTGAACGCAAAGCGCAAGCGGCCGGCACGCTGTCCGGCGGCGAGCAGCAGATGCTCGCGATCGGCCGCTGCCTCATGGGCAAGCCCGACCTTGTGATGTTCGACGAGCCGTCGCTGGGCTTAGCTCCCGCGATCGTGCAGGCGATGCTGCAGACCATCCGCGAACTCAACCGCGACGGGCTCACCTGCGTGCTGGTCGAGCAGAACGTTGCGGTGTCGCTGAAGCTCGCGAGCCGCGCCTACGTGCTGGAGAACGGCCGGGTGACACTGTCTGGCAGCGGCGCGGAGTTGCTCGCCGACGACCGCGTGCGGCAGGCCTATCTCGGAATGTGATTCTTGGAGTGCAATTCCATTTCGTCGAACGGAGCGATCGGTCGCAAACTCCGAAGCTTCAATTCGGGGAGATCGAATTCTTCGGACCCTAGCGCCGGGACAGCGCCTGCAAGGCACCGACCCGCACCGCGAGCGATGCTTCGGGAAACGCCCGGCGCAACTCGTGCAGCAGCTCAGAGGTCGAGCGGCGGCCGGCGGCGTGCAGCCGCTGCACCAGCGCGCGAGCCTTCACCATGTCGAACGCGTTGCCGCCGGACGAAGCGGCATCTTCGCTTGCGGACATTGCCATCGGGATGGTCATTTCGAATCACCTGCCAAGAGCCTAGCGCGCGATCAAGAAATCGCTTGCGCAAACAATGGGCTAGTTCTGCCCATTTCGGATTCAATCGGCCCGGCGGCGACATCAACGCGCTCAGTGTGCCTTGGTTCCGTTAACGCTCCGTTTACGATGTGTGACGGTCAGCCGGCGGCGGGCCGTTGTGGTCACGGCGTTTTGAAGCTGCGGCGGGGTGGGCCTCGGCGGTTGTTTACCCGCCAACTCTACGGTCCCATTCCGGGGGACACTCTTGTGATCAGCGTCGTCAACGGCTTCTTGTGCACCTGCTCGTGCGACGTCTCGAAGGCGAAGCGTGGTGTCGATCCGCACCCGAAGACGGATGACGCTCAGAATCCCACGAAACCAGAGACCAAGAACGGGGTCGTGACCGGCGATCAGAGCGCGGTGACGTTCGGCGGTTCGTTGACTGCGCCGACCGCCACGAGTGCAACGGTCGTGACCGCCTCATCGGCGGCTCAGCCATCCGGTCAGGTGAACGGGCAGGCCGTCAATCTGCTGGTCTAGGCGTCCGCTTGGAAGAAAAAGCAATGTCCGTTTTTTAGCCGTTTCAGCGCCTGTGAGCCGTGTTCCTTTCCTGCTAGCATTTGTAGGGATCTGGAGGGGGACATGATTGCCAGATTGTGTGTTGCCGTGCCGGTCGCGGTTATTTTGTTGACGAGCATTGCGGCTGCGGCGAGCGTCGTTCCGACCATCGACCTCCAAAAGCGTTGCCGGACATCCGCGAAGTCGGCGCAATATCTGATGGGCAATAGCTCGGGCGATGCCGCCGAGAAGGCTTTTCAATCCTGCATGGCATCTGAGCAGGGGGCACGAGCCGCAATCCTCGCGGCCTGGAAGGACATCCCGCCAAGTTACAAGAATTTCTGCATCAGACCGAATGTCTACTCGCCGAGCTATATCGAATGGATTGCCTGCCTCGAGATGAGGATCGATTTGAAACGTCTGCGTTCACAATAGTGCGCAACACAAAGCCCGCCGATTTTCACCGGCGGGCTTTGAACTTCATCGAAGGACACTGCCGGTTATTTCAGCGGCTGGCCGATCGTGACGGTCAGCTTGCCAAGGCAACGACGGCCACGAACGCCGCGGTCGTGACCTCCACATCGGCCGCTCAGCCGTCCAGCGTATTGCCGGACTTTCAGGTCATCCGTCGACGCGGGAGGAGCCTCCACGCAGTCGTGACCACCATTGCCGGGGCAGGGTCCATGCGCCGGTCGCCTCCGGAGCGACGTATTTGTTGCAGAAGTAATAGCAGTGGGTGCTGTTGCACGGCTCCGCACGAAGACGCCTGACGAACGAACCGTCAAGCAGGTTGCCCTGGCGATCTTTCCCGCCGCAACGAAACACGTCGCCGTTCGGCTCGAGCTGGATGAATTTACGTCCCGCCTCGCACATCCGGCCCGTGAAATCGGGAACGGCATCCACATAAGCGTCGTCGTGGAGCATGCCGAGGCTCGGCGGCTCGTCGATGCGCGAAAGGATTTCACGATAAAACTCGCGAGCCAGCCGCGAATAGGTGCGGAAGCGGCTCTTGTCCGCGTCGGTATAGGCATTCGGATAGAGTGCGCCGGCGAATGGACCGCGCATCAGTTTCGGAATTGGGAACAGCCCAATCGGTTCGAGCAGTCTGATGGCTTCCTCAAATCGCTCGAGGATCGAAGGCGTGGCCACCACTGAAACCAGAATCCGGAAGCCGGTGACGCGCAGCTCTTGCGCGTGACGGAGAAACGCGTCGACGCCCGACCGATGCTGCCGTTCTTCCAGATGAAGGCCTGCATTGATGAAGCTCACGCGCGATGGATCGATCGAGTTTGCAAACCGGATCAGCGATCGGTTGCTCATGTTGGAGTTGAGCGAGATGTAGTGTTTGTCCGTGAGGGCTTCGCACAGTTCGACAAAATCCGGATAGGCGCTTGGTTCGCCGCCAGTGATGTGCGCCAGCCAGGTCTTTCCGCTCGCATCGAAAGCTGCCCGCCACGCGTCGACGGTGGCAAACGTGTGGATCTTGGATCCGAGTTTTTCATGCGGGATCGGACAATAACCGCAACGGTAGTTGCAGGTGTCGAGCAGAACCCAATCGGCCTCGATGTCGTATTTCATGGCGTCCGTCTGACCGGCCGTCGTTTGCCGGCTCGTCACAGGATGAACCTTCGCATGTTACCAATCGTGGCGCTCCGGCGCACGATCGGTCTCATCTCCATCGCGCAATATATCCTCTCGCTTGAGCGAGCCACCCAATATGGGGTGGAATAAGCTTATAGATGACGCTGTCCATGCGCGCCAGAAATTGGGCGACGTTGAATGCTTTGCTGCGTTTAACGGCGGCCGCCGACATGCTCTGAAGCATAGCCGGCTTCTCGATCAGGCCAAGGCTCAATGTCTCAAGCTCGGACCGATGATCCCACAGAAACCCATCGACGCCGTGATTGACGATCTCTTGCGGGCCTCCGGCGTTGAACACGACCGGCACCGCACCCGCGGACATGGCCTCGATGATCGACATGCCGAGATGTTCTTGCTTGCCCGGATGCTCAAGCGCCGACGTTCCAAGCCCTGTCGCGTGCCAGTAGATTGACGACTTCCGATACAACGCTTGAAGTTCGGCGAATTCGATGGCGGGACGAATTTGGATGGGATAGCCGACGGCCTCGTTTCGCAATGTCTCGACGAATGTCTTGTCCTCCTGACGAGTTCCAACCATTCCGGCGAGAACTAAATTCCAGCCGTGAAGGCCGCCATCGACGAGTCGTTTGAAGGTCTGAAGCAACGCATCCTGCCGCTTGTGGTGGACGATCGCGCTGTCCGCGAAAAACCGTCCGACATTGAGAATGATTTTTTCCTTCCTGGACGGTGGCCCCATGTCCTGGCAGGCGGAGTACACGATTTCCGACGAGCGGCCCCATCGCTTCTCGATCCATCGGGCGGTAAATCGGGAATTGGCTGTGATGATCCGATAGCTGTCGAGATCGAGTCGCTCGGCCTCCGGGAACATGCACATGTATATTCCGTTGGGCGTCGGATTTCGCAGATCGCTGCCGTGCGAATTGTTGACGAACAAGTCGAACTGCCGCCCGGCAATTTCTGTCGCGTGATCCGTGTTCTGCAACGGAATGATTTCGACGCTGGAGAGATCTATCCGGAAGATTGTCTTGATCGCCTCGATCGAGACCGGCCGGTGCACAAAAAGCGTAACCCGGTGCTTCTTGGCGAGATGTGCGGCGAGAGCCGCCGTGCGACGTTCTCCGCCGCCAAAAGTTTCAAAATGCAAATTGTAAATGGCGATTTTCAAGCGATCTGGTCCGGACGTCCTGAAATCGCGTTGATCGACGCTTTGTCAGTTGCGCTGTCTTTGCAAGACTAGACAGTTCCACTCTTCCAATCCAGGCTGCCGGGTTGCGCCCCAATGTCACGGAAAATGAAAGAGCCCGCCGATTTTCGCCGGCGGGCTGTGCATTTCGTCGAACGACGCTGCTGATTATTTCAGCGGCTGGCCGATCATGACCGTCAGCTTGCCGACACCCTCGACCTCGCATTCGAGCTTGTCGCCCGCAACGCAAGCCGCAACGCCCGATGGCGTGCCGGTCATGATGATGTCGCCCGCATCGAGCGCCACCATTTCCGACAGCTTGGAGATCGTCTCCGGCACGTTCCAGATCATCTGCGCGAGGTCGCCATCCTGGCGGACCTTGCCGTTGCACTTGAGCACGATCTTGCCCTTGCTCGGGTGGCCGATGCGGCTGACCGGCATCAACGGGCCGCACGGCGCCGAGGCGTCGAACGCCTTGCCGACTTCCCACGGCCGCTTGATGTCGCGCGAGGCGATCTGCAGGTCGCGGCGGGTCAGGTCGATGCCGACGCCGTAGCCCCAGACGCAGTCGAGCGCCTTGTCGACCGGGATGTAGCGGCCGCCGCTCTTGAGCGCGACCACCAGCTCGACCTCGTGGTGCATGTCCTTGGTCAGGGACGGATAGGGCGAGGTGCCGCCGTCCGGCACGATCGCGTCGGCGGGCTTGGCGAAGAAGAACGGCGGCTCGCGCTCGTCCTGGCCCATCTCCTTGATGTGCTCGAGATAGTTGCGGCCGACGCACCAGATGCGGCGGACCGGGAACAGATCGCTCGATCCGGCGACCGCAAGGGCGGCCTGGGGCGGCGGCGGAATGACGTAGTGCTTGCCGTTGCTCATGCTGGCTTTTCGGTTGGAATGGGTGGGAGTTTGCGGCGTCCCCATAACACGGCGGTGGCCTGCGTCAAAGGCGGGTTCCGGCCGCCTGACCGGCCCGCCGGGACTGGCGAGCCGAAGCAGGCGAGCCGTGGGTCAAGACTGACGCTTCACACTCAAGGGGACGCGGTGCGGCTGTCGCGCGGACGGCCTGACGACAACTCGGTTCAGCGCTTGCCGTAATCTGTGAAGACGTAGTCTCTCGCCTTCACCGTCGTGTGGCACGAAAACCCGCACTTGGCATCGTTCCCCTGCGGCGGCTGGTCGGCCGTGGTGCCGGGCGAAAACGTCTCGGACGCGGCGTCATACTTGAACACGGCCCAGCCCCACCCGCCGCTGTCCGCGAACCTCTTGCTGCTCTTCACCATGAAGTCTACGTCATGCAGGGCGCCCGGAATTGTCGTATCCGGGAAGTACGAGTTCTTTTTCGGCGTCCAATGGATTTTCGCCATCTTGGAGCCGTCGGGGAAGGTCTTGCCATTGCCGGGAGCGCCAGCCTGGAAGGCCTTGATCATCACGGGATTGGCGAGGATCACAGCGGCCAACTTGTCGTTCTGACTGGTGGCTACGACCTGCCAGCTTTCGTATCCCTTGAACTCGGAGAATGCGAGTCCGCCCGGCACCTTCACGGTGTACTTGTCCTGCGCGGCAAGGGCTATCCCGCTTGCAACAGCAAGCGACACTGCACCAGCCATCGTCATAAAGAGTGGAGTTCGTTTCATGACTCTCGCCTCCCTATTGAAAATGAATTCATAGATCGCCGGCATCCGCCCATGGTGCCGGCGCAATGCAAAGATCAGTTTCTTGTTATGGCTGGCTCGACAGGCCAGGACCTGACCCGGCGAGCCAAATAGCCGCGATCAAATGTGTCAGCGCAGCTTGTCTTGGTCTACGGGTCGGCAAATGACGTTTTAGTGAGGTGCATTGCGCTGGCTCCCCAATACCGGGTTGGAGCCACACCAGCCTACCGGTTCGTTGGTTGGCGGCGTGCAACAAGCCGATCTGGTTCAGCGCGAACAATCCGTGTCGCCGCGTTCCAGAACGCCACGGCAAGCTTGCGGCAAACCATCTCGCATTGATTCAGCGCGCGATCAGGTATGGCTGCGCGTCAATGCGTCCACGCTCTAAGCCGAGGCGATTGAAATGGGCGCCGGCGGTTCCTGATCGTGCTGGATCTGGAGCCGGTAGAAAGCCGCGTAGCGGCCGTTCTTGCGAAGGAGCTCCTCGTGGCGGCCGGACTCGACGATGGCGCCGCTCTCGACCACCAGAATGCGGTCGGCGTGCGTGATGGTGTGCAGCCGATGAGCGATGGCGATCGTGGTGCGACCTTCGCAGAGCACCGTCATGGCGTCCTGCACCAGCCGTTCCGACTGCGAGTCGAGCGCGGCGGTCGCCTCGTCCAGCAGGATGATTTGGGCGTTCCTGATGAGCGCCCGTGCAATCGCGACGCGCTGGCGCTCGCCGCCGGAGAGCTGCATGCCGCGCTCGCCGACCTGGGTGTCGTAACCCGCCGGGAACGCGCTGATGAATTCGTGAGCATGGGCCGCCTTGGCGGCCGCGACGATCTCGTCCTCGCTCGCGCCAGGTTTGCCGATCGCGATATTTTCGCGGATCGTGCCGTGGAACAGGAACACGTCCTGCCCGACATAGGCCACCTGCTCGCGCAGCGAGTGCCGCGACGTTTCGGCGATGTTCTGGCCGTCGATCCGGATGGTGCCGGCGTTCGGCTCGTAGAACCGCATCATCAGGTTGAACACCGTCGACTTGCCGCCGCCTGACGGCCCGACCAGCGCGGTCATCTTGCCGGGCTCGACGGTGAACGTCATGCCGCGGATCGTGACCTCCTGCGGCCGGTAGCCGAACAGCACGTCCTGGAAATCGATGCGCGCTTGCGTGATCTTGAGCGGCGGCTTGTTGGTGTCGGCGGGCTCGGTTGGCGGCGCGTCGATGATCTCGAACAGGACGCGGACGCCGACCAGGCCGGAGTTCAGCTCGATGTTGAGCCGCGCCAGCCGCTTGGCGGGCTCATAGGCCAGCATGAAGGCCGCGAGGAACGAGAAGAACTGCCCGGGCGTGGCGCCCGTCTGCAGCACACGGAAGCCGCCATAGACCAGCGCGCCGGCGATCGCGATCCCGCCGAGACCTTCCATCAGCGGGCTCGCGCGGTGCGCCACACGCGCCCACTTGTTGGATTCGTGTTCGAGCTCGGTCACGTTCTTTTCGAGCCGCGCCCGCATCACGTCTTCCATCGTGTAGGCTTTGACGATGCGGATGCCTTGCACGGTTTCCTGGAGCGTCTCCAGAATGCGCGCGCCGCCGTGGAACTGGTTCCGTGAGATCGAATAGATGCGGCGGATCATCTTGCGGAGCAGGATGAAGGCCGGCGGCGCCACGAAGAACGTGAACGCCGACATCGCGGGGTCCTGATAGAACATCACCGCGACAAGACCGATCAGCGACAGCAGATCGCGGCCGATCGCGGTGACCAGGAGATTGATCACGACGCTCGCCGCGTTGGCGCCGGTGGTCAGCCGCGCCATGAACTCCGACGAGTGCCGCTCCGAAAAGAAGCCGATGCTTTGCGTGATCAGCGCGTCGAACATGCGCCGCTGGTTCATCGCGATGATGTGGTTGCCGATCCGCGCCAGCATCACCCCGTGACCGTAGGTCGCGAGCGCCTTGACGATGAAGATAATCGCAGTGACGATCGCAAGCGAGATGATCGCCGGCAGGTTCTTGTCGACGTAGGCCGCGTTGATCACGTTGCCGATCAGATAGGCGCCAAGCGCGGTGCCGCCCGCGCCAATGCCCATCAGCACGAAGGCGATGGCGTACTGGTGCCGCAGGCTCCAGGCCTGCTCGGTCAGCAATCGCCGCACCAGCGCGCTGCCGTCATCCTGCTTGAAGAATCTGGATCGTTTTCTTTCGCTCATCCGCGATCGGGCCGTGGCCATTGCACACTGACCCGACCACCGAACGGCGCGGCAAGGGGCCAGGCCGTTCCTTGCCCGCAGCGTCCGGCTTTTTCAAGTTAAAAGCGGAAAATATTTCGTCCAGGCTTGTACTTAGGCGGAAAGTGCCTCGCGGAAGGGCGCATCCTTGGCCTTGAGCTTGTGCTCCCAGGCGAGCGCGTGGCCGACGATGGTGTCAAGGTTCTCGAACTCCGGCGTCCAGTCGAGCACCTCGCGGATCCGCTTGGCGCCCGCGACCGAGACCACGATGTCGCCGTCGCGGCGGCCGGCGAATTTGACAGGGAACGGATGGCCGGCGCCGCGGGTCACGGCGTCCAGCACCTCGCGCACCGAATAGCCGCGGCCATAGCCGCAATTGAGCGTTACGCTCTTGCGGCCCGAGCGCAGATAGTTCAGTGCCGCGCGATGCGCCCGCGCCAGATCGCTGACATGGATGAAATCGCGGATGCAGGTGCCGTCCGGCGTGTCGTAATCGGAGCCGAACACGTCGATGCGCCCGCGGCGGCCAAGCGCCGCCTCGACCGCCACCTTGATGAGGTGCGTCGCGCCCGGCGTCTGCAAGCCGGTGCGGAGCTTCGGATCGGCGCCCGCCACGTTGAAGTAGCGCAGCGCCACGTGGGTGAGCGGATGCGCCGCCGACGTGTCGCGCAGCATCTGCTCGGTCATCAGCTTCGACCAGCCGTAAGGCGACAGCGGCACGGTCGGGTCATCCTCGAACACCGGCACGCGCGCCGGATTGCCGTAGACCGCTGCGGTCGAGGAGAAGATGAAGTGTTTCACGCCGCCGTTGACCGCGGCCTCGATCAGCGCGCGCGAATTCGCGGTGTTGTTACCGTAATAGCCAAGCGGGTCCTTCATCGATTCCGGCACGATGGTGGAGCCCGCGAAATGGATGATCGCCTCGACGCGGTGCCGTTCGATCAGCGAAGCGACCAGCGCCTGATCGCCGACATCGCCGACCACCGGCAGCATGGGCCGCGGCAGTGCCGACACGAAACCGGTCGAAAGGTTGTCGAGCACGACCACGCGCTCGCCGGCGTCGACGAGATCGTGCACCGTGTGGCTGCCGATATAGCCAGCGCCCCCGGTGACAAGGACGGTCATGGTTCGGTCCCCGTAGTTCTTCGACGGGAGCTTTAGGCTTTGACCTGTATAAAGGGCGTTATCGCGGCGGTCCGCCAACGGCCGGAAGTGGCCCGGTTGATTAATGGCAGGTATATGAACTGCGGAAAAATCGAGTGATTGCGGCCGGCCATCCATGAAGGACGTGCTTTTCATCAAGACTTCGTCGCTGGGGGACGTGATCCATCAGATGCCGGCCATGACCGAGGCGCGGGCGCATCTGCCGGGCGTTCGCTTCGCCTGGGTGGTGGAGGAGGCCTTCGCGCCGCTCGCCCGGCTGCATCCGGCCGTGAATGAGGTGATCCCGGTCGCGGTGCGCCGTTGGCGAAAGACGCTGATGGCGCCTTCGACCTGGGCGCAGGTGTCGGCATTCCGCCGCGCCGTTCAGGCCAGAAGCTTCGATGAGATCGTCGACACGCAAGGCCTGCTCAAGTCGGCGCTGATCGCGCGCCTCGCACGAGGGCGGCGGCGCGGCTACGACAGCAAGAGCATCAAGGAGCCTCTCGCGTCGCGCTTCTACGACGTCAAGCATCCGGTCGAATGGAATCAGCACGCGATCGCGCGCAACCGCGCGCTGACCGCCGCGGCGTTGGGCTATGCGTGCGCGGGCGCCCCGGATTTCGGACTCGACCGTGCGGCGCTTCGTGCACCGAGCGAGAAGCCTTACGGCGTGCTACTGCATGCGACGGCGCAAGCGGGCAAGGAATGGCCGGAGGAAAACTGGCGGATGTTTGCCGTGGCGCTCGGACAGAGCGACATCGATCTTGTGGCGCTGCACGGCAATGACGCGGAGCGCGAGCGCGCGGCGCGCATCGCGAGCGCGTCACCGCGCGTGCGGGTGCCGGAGCGCCAGCCGCTCGATCAGGTGGCGCGGCTGATTGCCGGCGCATCCTTCGTGGTCGGCGTCGACACCGGATTGCTTCATCTTGCGGCAGCCCTCGGCGTGCCACTCACCGCGATCTTTCTCGGCAGCGAGCCGAAGTTGACGGGGCCGATGGGGCAGGGGCCGATCGAGGTGCTTGGCGCCAAAGGCTCACCGCCGTCGGTGGTCGAGGTCACCGAAACCGTGAAGCGGCTCGCGGGACTGAAATAGGCCTCGCAGGCCTCACCCAAATGAAAAGGGCCGCCCGAGAGCGGCCCTTTTGCATTCATTTGACTCGCTACCGCGAGCCCGTCGTCGGCGTGCTGCCCGGATCGCGGGTGTTGGCCTTTGCGGCGCTGTCGTTGGCGCCACGCTTGATCTTGCTCGACCGCGAAACGCCCGGCGCACTGTTCGGATCGGACGTGTCGGCGCGAGCCGGCGCATCATTGGCCCGGCCCTTCACAGTCGCGTTGTGGGCTTTCGGCGCACTGCCGGGATCGGCGGTGTTTGCCTTCGCCGCTGGATCGGCCAGGGCGGCACCTGAAATCAATACCGCAGCGGCGGTTGCAGCAATCAATGCTTTCATTGCAGTCCTCCTGGTTGGGGCGGAAAACCAAGTGAAACCCGCAGCACAACGCGAAGTTCCACTAATTGAGCCCGGCTTCGTACATATAATTTTCTATACGCAGATACCTATGCCGCTGCCGGCTCGAATATGATGACGCGGCCGTGGAGAAATTCATGAGCCATGATAGACGGGCGAGATAACAGATTGCCGGGGGCCCTGTGATTCGACAGCGGATTTTTTGGATCGTCAGCCTCGTTGTCGTGCTTTGTGCCGCGGCATTTTTCTACCGCACGTCCTCCGATACCTCTTCAACACGACGTGCCGGCCGGGACACCGCGGCCCCGGTCACGACCACCGCGGCGAAAGCCGAGGAGTTCGCCATCCGCCGCCGCACCATCGGCATTGTCGAGTCGATCGCGACCGTCGTCGTCAAATCGCGCCTCGACAGCCAGGTGACCGAGCAGCACATCCGCGACGGCCAGCTCGTCAAGAAGGGCGACCTTCTGTTCACGCTCGACGATCGCGACGTGAAGGCTGCCGTCGCCCGCGATCAGGCGCAGGTCGAGAAGGACCAGGCCACCGCGGATCGAACGGAGCTCGATCTCGAACGCTACAAACGCCTGGCCGCAACCAACGCCATCCCGCAGCAGCAATTGGATCAGGCCAATGCGGATCACAAGGTCGCGCTGGCCACGGTCGAGGCCGACAAGGCGCAGCTTCGCGGCGACCAGGTCAAGCTCGACTACACCACGATCGAGGCGCCGATCAGCGGGCGCACGGGCCTCATTCGCGTCACGCCGGGCAATCTCGTCAGCTCCAGCGATCCCAACGGGCTTGTGACCATCACCCAGGTCCGTCCGATCCGCGTCAGCTTCACGCTTGCCGAGCGGGACCTGTCGCTCATCCGCAAAGCCTACATCACCAAGCCACCCGCGGTGGTGCGGGTCTATGCGCCGGGCGAGAAGGATGCGCTCTCCACCGGCGAGCTCGAATTCCTCGACAGCGCGGTCGACACCGCCTCCGGCACCATCGCGGTGAAGGCCAAGTTCGCCAATGAAGACTTCAAGCTCTGGCCCGGCATGTATGTCGACGTCGAGATCGATCTCTCGAAGCGTCCCAACACCGTGATGATTCCCACGGTCGCGATCCAGAGCGGCCAGGACGGACCGTTCGTGTTCATCGTCAAGGACGGCAAGACAGCCGAGATGCACAAGGTCGAACTGGTCGGCGTTGAAGGCGACCGCGCCGCGCTCGCCTCCGGCGTCAATGATGGCGACAAGGTCATCGTCGAAGGGCAGATGCGCCTCGTTGACAAGGCGCGCGTCGCCGAAGGCACGTCATCGAATGCCGGCAAGGCCGCGGGCGCCAGCCAGCCGACCGAGTCCGAGGCCGCGAAATGAACGTCTCCGAATTCTGCATCCGCCACTCGGTCGCCACGACCCTGATGTCGGCGGCGCTCGTGGTGTCGGGCATGTTCGCCTATATGTTCCTGCCGGTGGCGGCGTTGCCGCGCACCGAGTTCCCGACCGTCAACGTCACGGCAACGCTGTCCGGCGCCTCGCCCGACACCATGGCCAACGCGGTCGCGACGCCTTTGATCAAGCAGTTCTCGGCGATCGCCGGCATCGACTCGATCAGCTCGAGCAGCTCGCAGGGCCAGACCCAGATCACCATCACGTTCGAGCTCAGCCGCGACATCGACGCCGCTGCGGCCGATGTGCAGTCGGCCATCGCGCGCGTGCAGAAGCAACTGCCGCAGGAGATGACCGACCCGCCGAGCTACCGCAAGGTCAATCCCGCGGACGCGCCGATCCTGCTCCTGGCGCTCAGCAGCAAGATTGCGCCGCTGCAGGACCTCGACGCCTTCGCCCAGCAGGTGGTCTCGCCGGCACTGTCGACCATCGACGGCGTGGCGCAGTTGCAAGTGTTCGGCAGCCAGAAGTATGCGGTGCGCATCCAGCTCAATCCCGACACCCTGGCCGCGCGCGGCATCGGCGTGGACGAGGTCCAGGCCGCGATCGCCGCCGCCAATGCCAACACGCCGATCGGCACACTGAAAAATACTCAGCAGGCGCTCACCATCCAGGCGCGGACCGAACTGTCCAACGCCGACCAGTTCCGCAACATCATCGTCGCGGTGCGCAATGACCGGCCAATCCGGCTCGGCGAACTCGCCGTCGTGTCCGACTCCGTCGAGAACAATCAGACCGCAAGCTGGTACAACGGCACCCGCGCGATCCTGCTCGGCGTCTATCGCCAGCCGGAGGCCAACACGGTCGACGTGGTCGATCAGATCAAGAAGCTCCTGCCGAGCTTCGAGAGTCAGTTGCCGCGCGGGGCCGCGTTGAACGTCCTCAACGACCGCTCCACGTCGATCCGCGAAGCCGTGCATGACGTGCAGCTCACGCTGGCGCTGACCGTTGCGCTGGTGATCATGGTGATCTTCCTGTTCCTGCGCAAAGTCTCGGCCACCGTGATCCCAGCATTGGCGGTGCCGATCTCGCTGATCGCGACGCTCGGCGCGATGTATCTGCTCAACTTCAGCATCGACAACATCTCGCTCCTGGGGCTCACGCTTGCGGTCGGCCTCGTGGTCGACGACGCCATCGTGATGGTGGAGAACATCCACCGTCACATGGAGGAAAAAGGCCTGGGCGCCTTCGAGGCCGCGCTCGAAGGCAGCCGCGAGATCGGCTTCACCATCATCTCGATCACGGTGTCGCTGGTCGCGGTGTTCATCCCGGTGCTGCTGATGGGCGGCATCATCGGACGCATCTTCAACGAATTCGCGATCGTGGTGACCGTGGCCATTGCCGCCTCGGCCTTCGTGTCGTTGACGCTCACGCCGATGCTGGCCTCGAAAATCCTGCCGCGGCCGGACGAGCACGAGAAGGCAGGCGAGCCCCACGGTTGGACCGCGTTCTTCGAGCGTGGCTTTGCGAGGGTGCAGCGCGGCTACGACCGAACCCTGCAGACGAGTCTCAGCCACAAGCCCGCGATGCTGGCGCTGTTCTTCGTCACGCTGGCCGGCACTGCTTGGCTTGTTGTCTCCACGCCGAAAGGCCTGTTCCCGCAGGAGGACATCGGCCAGCTCTCGGTCTCGACCGAGGCACGACAGGACGTGTCGTTCGAGGCCATGGTCGCTCTGCAGCAGCAGGTTGCCGACGCCTACCAGCGCTCGCCGCACGTGGCGAGCGTCGCCTCGGTGGTCGGCGGCAACGCGCTGAACGCCGGCAAGCTCTATGTCGAGTTGAAGCCGCGCAACGAGCGGCCGGACTTGCAGAAGGTTCTGTCCGATCTCCGCCGTGACACCGCGCGCATTGCCGGCATCCGCACCGTGGCCTCGGCGGTGCAGAATTTGCGGATCGGCGGGCGTTCAAGCCGTGCGGACTACCAGTTCGTGCTGCAAGGCCTCGACCGGCCGCAGCTCTACGAGTATTCGCAGAAGATGTACCAGGCGATGGCCGCCGACCCGCATTTCGCCGACGTCAACAGCGACCTGCAGATCAACGCCACCCAGGCGACGCTCGTCGTCGACAAGGACAAGGCCAGTTCACTCGGCATCTCGGCCGCGCAGCTTCGCTCGACGCTCTATTCCGGCTTCGGCAGCCGCCAGGTCTCGACCATCTTCGGCACCGGCGACAGCTTCGCCGTGATCATGGAGTTCAACGACAAGGTCAACTGGACCACCGCCGAGCTTCCCGACGTGCGCATCCGCAACAGCGCCGGCAAGCTCGTGCCGATCGGCGCCTTCGCCCATGTGGACCGTACGACGGGTTCGCTCACCATCAATCAGCTCGGCCAGCTTCCCGCGGTGACGCTGTCGTTCAATCTGCCGGCCGGCGTGTCGCTCGGCGACGCGGTGGCGCGGATCGACGAACTCAAGACCGAGCAGAAATTCCCGGCAACGCTGACCACGGCATTCGCCGGCAATGCCAAGACCTATCAGGACTCGGTCGCCAACCAGGGCATCCTGCTGATCGCCGCGGTGGTGACGATCTATATCGTGCTGGGCATCCTCTACGAGAGCTACATCCATCCGTTCACGATCCTGACCGGATTGCCGTCGGCGGTCATCGGCGCGCTGCTGGCGCTGCGTCTGTGCGGCATGGACCTCAGCCTGATCGCTGTCGTCGGTCTGTTGATGCTGATCGGCATCGTCAAGAAGAATGCCATCATGATGATCGACGTCGCGCTGGTGACGCAGCGCGAGGGCAAGCCTCCCGATGAGGCGATCTTCGAGGCTGCGAAGCTCCGCTTCCGGCCGATCATGATGACGACGCTGGCGGCGCTGCTCGGCGTCGTGCCGATCGCGCTCGGCATCGGCGCCGGCGCGGAGCTTCGCCAGCCGCTCGGCGTGGCGCTGGTCGGCGGCCTCCTGGTGTCGCAGTTCGTCACGCTCTACATGACGCCGACGCTCTATATCTACATGGAACAGCTTGCGGCCGGTACGCGTGCGCTGCGCGGGCGGTTATTCGGTCGCGCGCCGGACAAAGTCACCGCGTCCGCCGGGTGAGGTTCAGGCGCTGCGCTTCTTCAGCACCGAGGCGACAAACGCATCGAGGTCGCCGCCGGGGAACAGATAGCCGTCGATGCCGGCGTTCTGCGCGGCTTCCATGTCGGTGTCCTTGTCGCCGATCAGAAAGCTGTTGCGGCTGTCGACCGGCCAGTTGGCGATGAGGTCGAACAGCATGCCGGGCCGCGGCTTGCGGAGCCCAGAGTCCCAGGCATAGCCGGGGAACTTGCTCTCCGGGTGAAACGGGCAGTAGCGCGCGTCGTCGATGCGCGCGCCAAGCTTTGCGAGCTCGCCCTCCATCCAGAAGTGCAGCTTGAGGAGATCGTCCTCGGTGAACAGCCCGCGCGCCACGCCGGACTGGTTCGAGGCGATGAAGACGAAATAGCCCGCATCGTTCAGCCGCTTGATGGCTGCACCGGCGCCCGGCATGAAACGGAAGCGCTCGATGGTGCCGATATAGCCGTCGTCGTAATTGATGACGCCGTCGCGGTCGAGAAAGGCTGCGGGCTTGCGCACCGGCTTGGCGGCGGTGCTCATGGCGTCAGCCCGGAGTCTTGCCGAACATCTCGCGCTCGACCAGATGACAGATCGCGTGCCCCACGGTGATGTGAAGCTGCTGGATGAGCGCGGTCTCCTCCGACGGCGCGCCGATCACGATGTCGCACAGCGCGGTCATCGGCGTCTTGCCACCTCGGGTGAAGCCCACGGTGACGAGCTTTCGTTCGCGCGCGACCTTCAGGGCAGAAAGAATGTTCGGCGATTTGCCCGACGTTGAAATCCCGATCAGCACGTCGCCGGGCTGGCCCAGCGCGCCGACCTGCCGCGCGAACACCTGGTCGAAGCCGTAGTCGTTGCCGATCGCGGTCAGCGCCGAGGTGTCGGTGGTGAGCGCGATCGCTGCGAGCGGCGCGCGGTCGTTGATGAAGCGGCCGACGAATTCGGCGGCGATGTGCTGCGCGTCCGCGGCGCTGCCGCCATTGCCGGCGAACAGCACCTTGCCGCCGGCCTTCAGGGATGCCGCGATCTTTTGCGACGCGCTCGTGATTGCGCCCATGAAAGCCGTATCCGCCATGGCCTTCTCGACCGCCTGCTGCGAGCGGCGGAAGAAGGCGTGCAATTCGTCGGTGCGGGGATCGGCCATCGGGTTTCTGGTACCGGGCAGGGCGGGGAGGTGCAAGCTTAAGCGGGCACCGGCAGCCGGCCCAACGCCCGGTGCACGGCGGCGAGCACCTGGGTCGACGGGATGTCGCGCATGCAGCGGTGGTGCTCCATCCGGCAGGTCGGCTTGTGACAGGGCCTGCAGTCCACCTCGGTTTTGGTCTCGATAATGGCGGCGAGCGGATTGAGTGGTGCCCAGTGCCAGGGGCTGGTCGGCCCGAAGATGCCCACGGTCGGTGTGCCGATCGCGGCTGCGACATGGACCAGGCCGGAGTCGTTGGAGACGCAGGCGTCGGCCACCTTCATGGCCAGGATGGCGTTGCGCAGGTCGGTCGAGGTGAGGTCGCGGGCGTGCGGGCCGGCAGCCTCGACGATCTCTTTCGCAAGCGGCGTCTCGGCGGGGCTGCCCAGCACCCAGATCGAGAAGCCTTCGGCGACGAGCGTCTTGGCCAATTCGGCGAAATACGACACGGGCCAGCGCTTGCTCGGCCCGACCGCGCCGGGCGCAAAGGCCACCGCCGGCCGGCCGTCATTGGTCAGCCCGCGCCGGGTCCGCCATTCCGCCGCTTCCGACGGGGGCACCCGGAGGTCGGGCTTGGGCCATTCCACCGGGATCGGCGCGCCCTTGGGCAGCGCCAGCGCGCCGCAACGGTCGATCATGCGCGGCAGCTTTTTCTCGCCAAACCGGACGTCGTTGAGGAGGCCGAAGCGGACCTCGCCGGCAAAGCCGGTGCGCTCCGGGATGCCGGCCAGGAACGGCGCCAGCGCCGACTTCCAGGTCCGTGGCATCACCAGCGCGCTGCCGTAGCCCTCGAGCGCGAGGCGCCGGGCCAGGGCCTTGTGCTCCGGGATCGCCAGGCGCTTCCGCGGCAGGTCCCACACCACGCCCTTGCGGACGCCCGGCATGTAGTCCAGCAGCGGGGCGCAGAGCGTGGTGGTGAGCACGTCCACCGGGCGCTGGGGAAACCGAGCCTTCAAGAGCCGGACCACCGAGTGGCAGCGGACGAAATCGCCGATCCACATGTAGGGGACCAGCAGAATAGGTGTCTCCGTCGCGGCTGCGCTGGCTTTACTGGTCATTTCCTGTGGGTCCACGGGGAGGCGGTAACCCGGCGGTCGGGGCGCTGTCCAGCCTGGAAAGCATCCGGCAAACGGCCTTTTCGGCTTATCCGCCAGAAACCTAGCCTGAATACAGGCCGGGGAGCCAAGTTGCATGGCCACCCGGTCTGGGGCAAATGAAGACCCCACACACGGGCACCAAACGGCAACAGGGTCGCGGATGCTTCTGGTCACAGGCGGAGCCGGGTTCATCGGCTCGAATGTGGTCGCGGCCTTGAACGAGGCCGGACGCGCCGATGTCGTGGTCAACGACATCCTCGGCGCCGACCAGAAATGGCGGAACCTGGCCAAACGCCGGCTGGCCGACGTGGTCGCTCCTTCGGACCTGATGCGCTGGCTCGACGGCCGCAAGCTTGATGCCGTGATCCACATGGGCGCGATCTCCGACACCACGGCGACCGACGCCGACCTAGTCATTGAGACCAACTTTCGCACTTCGTTGAGATTGCTCGACTGGTGCACGGCGGCGCGGGTGCCGTTCATCTACGCCTCTTCGGCCGCGACCTACGGCGAAGGCGCTGCCGGCTTCGACGACGACTGGAGCCCGACGGCATTGCAGCAGCTTCGGCCGATGAACCTCTACGGCTGGAGCAAGCACCTGTTCGATCAGGCGCTGGTCGAGCGCGTCACCAGGAAAGAGAAGCTGCCGCCGCAATGGGCGGGGCTGAAGTTCTTCAACGTGTTCGGCCCGAACGAGTACCATAAGGGCGAGATGATGAGCCTCGTCGCCAAGCGCTTCGACGACGCGAAAGCCGGGCGCACCGTGCGGCTGTTCAAGTCGCATCGCGCGGGTATCGCCGACGGCGATCAGCGCCGCGACTTTATTTACGTGGACGATGTGGTGGCGGTGGTGCGCTGGCTGATGGAAGCGCCGCAGGTGTCGGGCATCTTCAACGTCGGCACCGGCAAGGCGCGGAGTTTCCGCGACCTCGTGACTGCGGTGTTCCACGCGCTGAAGCTCGAGCCCAAGATCGAATATGTCGATATGCCGGAAAAGATCCGTGGCCAATATCAGTATTTCACCGAGGCCAAGGTCGACCGTCTGCGCCGCGCCGGATACAACGCAGGCTTCACCTCGCTCGAAGACGGTGTCACGCGCTACGTGACGCAGTTCCTCAACACCGCCGATTGTTATCGATAGAAGGCGGAGACCGCTGATAGATGTCGAAGCAAGCACTCTCTCGATCCGTCATCCTGAGGTGCCCGCCGAAGGCGGGCCTCGAAGGATGCGGCCCCGAAATCCCGGGCCGTATCCTTCGAGGCTCGTTGCGCTCGCACCTCAGGATGACGGGGATAGATCGCCCGAGTTGCTTGGGCCTGTAACAACACGCTGAATCGCCACACGATGTTCAACTTCGAAAAACGCTTCGCCGAGATCAGCCAGCAGTCGGTGCTGTGCATCGGCGACCTGATGCTCGATGCGTTCGTCTACGGTGATGTCACGCGTATCTCACCGGAGGCGCCGACGCCTGTCATCCGCGTCGGCCATGAGGAGATCGTGGTCGGCGGCGCCGGCAACGTGGCGCGCAACATCGCGAGCCTCGGTTCCGATGCGCTGTTCGTCGCGGTCGTAGGCGACGACATGCAGGGCCAGGATCTGCAGCAGGCGTTGACCAGCAAGGGCACCGGCATCTCGGCCAAGCTCGTGGTCGATAAGATGCGGCCGACCACGCGCAAGCTGCGGTTCGTGTCGGAGCATTTCTCGACACACCTGCTGCGCGCCGACTGGGAGGTGACGACACCGGTCGAAGCCAAGACCGAAGCCGCGCTGATCAAGCATGCGCTGGCGCTGTTGCCGCGCGCCGGCGCCGTGGTGTTGTCCGATTACGCCAAAGGCGTGCTGACGCCGAAGCTCATCCGCGCCGTGATCGACGAGGCGAACAAGCTCGGCAAAGCGGTGGTGGTCGATCCCAAGGGCATCGACTATTCGATCTATCGCGGTGCGACGATCATCACGCCGAACCGGAAGGAACTCGCCGAGGCCGCGCATCTGCCGGTCGGCTCACTGGAGGAGGCCGCGGCCGCCGCCAAGGCGCTGATGAAGCAGGTCGGCAGCAAGGCCGTTCTGGTGACGTTGAGCGAGGAAGGCATGCTGCTTTGCGTGCGCGGCCAGGATCCGGTTCATGTGCCGGCCTACTCGGTGCGCGTGAAGGATGTCTCGGGCGCGGGCGACACGGTCGCGGCTGTGCTCGCCGTGATGCTGAGCGCGGGTGCGGATTTCGAATCCGCGGTGCGCGCCGCCAACGCCGCGGCGTCGGTGGTGGTTGGGAAAAGCGGCACCGCGACCGTCGGGCCTGCCGAATTGCGTGCGCGCATCCTGCCGTCGGCGACGCTCGCTTCCGAAGAGAAGATCGTCGAGGACTGGGACGACATCGACGTGCACCTGGCCGAATGGCGCGCCGAGGACCTGCGCATCGGCTTCACCAACGGCGTGTTCGATCTCCTTCATCCCGGTCACATCAAGGTGCTGGCGCAGTCGCGTGCCGCCTGCGACCGGCTTGTCGTCGGACTGAACAGCGATGCCTCGGTGAAGCGGCTGAAAGGCCCGAAGCGGCCGATCCAGTCCGAGCGCGCCCGCGCCGAAGTGCTGGCGGGTCTCGAAGCTGTCGATCTTGTGATCATCTTCACCGAAGACACGCCGCTCGAATTGATCAAGCGGGTGAAGCCCACCGTGCTGGTCAAGGGCGGCGACTACAAGCCCGATCAGGTGGTCGGGCGCGAACTCGTCGAGAAGCTCGGCGGCAAGGTCGTTCTTGTCGACCTGGTGCAGGGTTACAGCACCACGCGCATCGTCGAGAAATCGCGCGCGCAGAAGCGGCGCTGAGCCGTCAAAGGACCGAGACCTGACGTGGCCGTTCATCCGTCGCAAGAGCAGGAAGAGAGACTGGTCCGCGATTTCTTCGGCGGCGACGACAGCGGATTCTACGTCGAGGTGGGCGCCAACCATCCGACCGAAGGCTCGCAGACCTGGCATCTGGAGCAGATCGGCTGGACCGGCGTGCTGGTCGAACCGCAGCCCGATCTCGCGGCATTCCTGGTGACCGAGCGCAAGAGCGCGATCGTGTTTCCGGTGGCCTGCACCTCGCCGGAGAACGCCGGGCAGGTGATGTCGCTGCATGTCGACGGCGCCCGCTCGGGGCTCAACCGCGAGCGCATGGCGCCGGGCGCGAAGACGGACCACGTCATCGCGGTGCAGACCAAGACGCTCGACACCATACTGGGCGAGGCGCAGGCGCCGGCGCCGATCGATCTGCTTTCGATCGACGTGGAAGGTCACGAGCTCGAGGTCTTGAGCGGCTTCAACTTCCAGCGCTGGCAGCCGCTTCTGATCCTGATCGAGGATCATGTCGGCACCCTGCAGACGCATCGGTTTCTGAAGGCGCGCGGCTACCGGCTCATCCGCCGGCTCGGCAACAACGGCTGGTACGTGTCGTCGGAAGCGAACGCACAACCGGCCATCGGCGACCGTTTCGAGATCCTGCGCAAATATTATCTTGCGCTGCCGTTCCGCATGCTGCGCAACTGGTGGCGTCAGATGCGTTTGCTCTATGGGAACATGTGGGCGGGGCGATAACGGGTGGGTCGATAACGGGTGGGTCGAATGTCGCTCCTGTGCCGTCTGCTGGCGACCGCTGCCATCGTATGTTGGGCGTCGCACGCGTTTGCCGACGGCATCCAGCCGGGGCTGTGGAAGATCATCAGCCGCATGGAGGCCAACGGTGCGATGAGCCCGCCGCAGCAATCGTCGAAGTGCTTCACTGCCGAGCAGGCCCGCGATCTCGTCAAGACATTCTCACCCGCGCCGATGACGATCAATTCGGAATGCGGCGAGCTGGAATCGAGTCTCGACGGCAATCGGCTGAAGTGGCGGCTGGTCTGCACGGGCCAGCTCAACATGGAGATCACCGGCGATTATACGTTCCGCGAGGGGACCCAATATGCCGGCATCGTGCGCAACACGGCATCGATGAGCGGTATGCCGACGAGCGACTCGGTGACCACGCTCTATGCAGAGCGGGTGTCGGACTGTCCTTAGCTACTGCGGCGGCCTTGTCAGCTTCTCGCTCGGCGGCGGCTGCCAGTTCTGGGTTTCCTCGTAGCGCTTGGCGTAGCGGTAGAACGTGCCTTCGAAGTTGCCGAGAGCGATGACGAAGCCCGCCCAGCCGTCCTTGAAGCCGCGCTTGAAGATGTAGTGTTTGATGAAGGCCCACAGCCCGTGGCCGAGCGCGCTCGCCATGCTGACGCGCTTCTTCGTCAGCTTCGCCGCTCCCAGCGTGGAGTAGCGGTTCATCTTGCGGATGACCTCGTCCAGATTGCGGAACGGGAATTGATGGATGGCGTTCGTGAGATGGCCGACGGGCTTCGCCGTTTTGAGCTCATAGCCTTCGTGGACCGGATCGAGCGTGTAGCGCATCGCGCTTTTCCGGAAAAGTTGCGGCTGCCGGTAGTTCGGATACCAGCCGGACCCTGTGATCCAGCGTCCCATCATGTAGGAGCGCCGCGGCACCAGATAAGCGTCGTGTGAGGGTTCCCCCGACACGAGTGCCAGGATTTCATCCCGTGCCTCGGGGGTGCAGCGTTCGTCTGAATCGAGACTAAATATCCACTCGTTCGTGCAATGTTCGAGCGTACGGTTGCGCAGATCTCCGAAGCCGTGAAAGGGAACCTGCACCACGCGGGCGCCAAGCGCCTCCGCAAGCGCAACCGTGTTGTCGGTTGAATTGGAATCGGCGACCAGAACCTCGTCGGCCCATAGCACGCTCGACACGGCAGCCTCGATCTTGGCGGCCTCGTTGTAGCAAATAATATAGGCGGTGATTTTCGGCATCGGCATGGTGTAGTTTGCCGTTGTTGTAGCCGTGCCACGCGCGTTTGGCCATTGCGCCGCGCGCGCCGGCGGGGCCATATGGGCGCGCTCTTGGGGGCAAGAGTCGCACCGGAGCGAGCGTGGCTGGACTGATTTCCATCATCGTCACGACCTATGACCGCGCCGATGCACTCGATGCGGTGTTACGGTCGCTGTCGCGACAGACAGACCGGAATTTCGAGATGGTCGTCGCTGACGACGGCTCGGGACCGGAGACGGCGGCGCTGCTCCGCACCTGGAAAGACCGGCTCGGTGTGCCGCTCACGCACGTCTGGCATGAGCATCGAGATTTTCGCGCCGGTGAAATTCGCAACCGCGGCATCCGGGCGAGCGCCGGGAGCTACTGCATCTTCCTCGACGGCGACTGCATCCCGCGGCCGGATTTCGTCGCACAGCACAGGGCGCTGGCGGAGCCCGGCTGGTTCGTCACTGGCAATCGCGCGCTGTTGACGGAGCGGCTGACTGCGAAAATTCTGGCCGAGAGACTGGAGCCGGAGCTGTGGAGCACCGGGGACTGGATCGGCCAGCGTTTCTCGGGCGGCCTCAATCGGCTTGCGCCGGTGCTCAGGCTGCCGCTCGGGCCATTGCGGCGGCTGACTGCCCGGCGTTGGCAGGGGGCACGTTCCTGCAATCTCGCGATCTGGCGCGCCGATCTGGATCGCGTCGACGGCTTCGACGCGACCTTCAGCGGCTGGGGCAAAGAGGATTCCGATCTGGTGATCCGGCTCCTGAACGCCGGCATCCGGCGAAATGACGGGCGTCATGCTACAGGGGTTCTGCATCTCTGGCATCCAGCCTCCGACCGCACGCGGCTGACGGAAAACGAGCGCTTGCTCGCGCAGGTGATCGCAAGCGATCGCGTCCGCGCCGAGCGAGGGATGTCGGCGCTCGACAACGGCGATGGCCGTTAGCGGCGCTGCCCGCGCCGCTTGGTAACGAAAACTCCCATCGCGAAAGGTCGCTTCCGCCGTCGCCGCCCGCGATCTGAGGTGCTAGCCTTCGAACTGCCGGGCGCGAAGACCCTGAAGGCCGATGGACTGGTCGAACAAGACTTGGGGGAGGACTCATGGCTTCCTTTACGTTGAACGGCGCGCGCACGGAGCTCTCCCTTGCTGCCGAGACGCCACTGCTGTGGGCGCTGCGTGAGCATCTGCAACTGACGGGCACCAAGTTCGGCTGTGGCGTCGCGAGCTGCGGCGCTTGCACGGTTCATGTCGACGGCATGCCGGTGCGCTCCTGCATCACCACGCTTTCGATGATTGAGGGCCGGTCGGTCACCACCATCGAAGGCCTGTCTGCAGACGGCAAGCATCCGCTACAGAAGGCCTGGGTCGCCGAGCAGGTGCCGCAATGCGGCTACTGCCAGTCCGGCCAGATCATGCAGGCGGCCGCACTGCTCGCCCAAAACAAGACGCCGACACGGCAGCAGATCGTCGAGCACATGGACGGCAACATCTGCCGCTGCGGCACTTATCTCCGCATCATCCGCGCCATCGAGCGCGCCGCGCGGGAGGCCTGACCATGAACAGGCAGATCAACCGCCGTGACTTTCTCGGCACCGGCGCGGCCGGTCTCGCGCTGACGCTCACGCTCGCTGCCGATCCGCTGAAGCTTGGCTCGCAGGCGTGGGCGGACGTGCCGTTTGCCCCGAATGTCTGGCTCACCATCGCGCCCGACGGCATCATCACCATTGTCTCGCCGGCCTCCGAGCTCGGCCAGGGCACCTCGACAACGCTTCCAGCGGTGCTGGCCGATGAGCTCGATGCCGACTGGTCGAAAGTGAACCTGATCACGCCGCCTGACTGGAACGATGCCACGCATGGCAACCCTGGCTGGGGCCACAACTTCAACACCACATCGAGTCTGGCAACGCGCGGCTACTTCAAGGCGATGCGGCTTGCTGGCGCCCAGGCGCGCCGCGTGCTGCTCGACGCGGCCGCCGACAAGTGGGGCGTGCCGGTGGCCGAGCTTTCGACCGAGCCGAGTGCGGTGCTTCACGAACGCTCGAAGCGGCGGCTGAGCTATGGCGAGATCGCGGCTTTTGCCAAGGCGCCGGCCGAATTGCCGAAGATCGCCGAAAGCGATCTGAAGCAACCTGCGGCGTTCCGCTATATCGGCAAGGATCTGCCGCGGCGCGACGTGGCCGCCAAAACCACCGGCTCGGCCAAGTACGGCATCGATGTGCAGGTGCCCGGGATGGTCTATGCGGCGGTGCTGCATTCGCCCTACCAGGGCGGCGAACCGGACACGATCGAAGACACGGCTGCGCGCGCGATTCCGGGTGTCAGCGACATCGTGAAGATACCGGGCGGCGTTGCCGTGATCGGCAACAGCGTCGAGGCCACGCAGGCGGCGAAGAACAGGCTGAAAGCCACCTGGACTGCAGCGCCTGCCGGACGGCTCGACAGCGAGCGCGGTCTTGACGACTACATCGCGATCGCCCGGGACAAGAACCGCGAGGGGACGCCGTGGCGGCCGGCTGGCGATGCCAAGATGGCGATGCAGAACGCATCGACGGTCTTCCACAGCGAGGTGTACCGCACCCGCTATGTCTATCACGGCCAGATGGAGCCGATGAATGCCACGGTGTCGGTCAGTCCCGACGGCAAGGCCGCGGAAGTCTGGGCCGGCACCCAGTCGCCGTCGCTGCTGCTGAATGAAGTCGCTGCGGCGCTCCAGATTCCACGCGCGAACATCACGTTCCATCAGCATACGGTCGGCGGTGGTTATGGCCGCCGTGGCGGCCCCCAGGACGCCATCGTCGAGGCGGCTTTGATTTCGAAATCGGTCGGCAAGCCGGTGAAGCTGATCTGGAGCCGCGAGGACGACATTGCGATGGGCCGGTTCCGGCCGATGAGCGCTCACTACATGGAGGCGGGCTTCGACGCCGACGGCAAGCTGATCGCCTGGCATCACCGGATCGTCGCCGAGTCGGTGTCGGGCTTCCGCGCCGCGCTCACCGGCGGCAAACCGCCGAAGAACGATCTCATCGTGATGAAGGGTTCGCCGATCCCGCACTACCCGATCCCGAACAAGCTTGCCGAACATGTGGTCGAGGCGCGCGGCGCGCGCATTCACTCGCTGCGCGGCGTGGGCGTCGGTTGCAACGCGTTCGCGATCGAGAGCTTCCTGGACGAGATCGCCACATCGCAGCGCAAAGACCCGCTGGAATTCCGGCTTGCGCTGACGGAGGGCGCACCGCGCGCGCAGGCCTTGCTGCGCACGGTTGCCGAGATGTCGGACTGGACTCGGCGGCGCAACGGCACCGCTCTGGGCCTCGCCATGATGGAGAAGGATGAAACCGTCGCAGTCGGCGTTGCCGAGGTTTCGCTCGACCGGCAGAGCGGCAAGATCAAGGTGCACAACATCTGGGCTGCCATCGATGCCGGGCTCGCTGTGCAGCCGGCGAACCTCGCCTATCAGACCGAGGGCTCGATCGTGTTCGGGCTGGGCCATCTGCTGCGCGAGAAGATCACGATCAGAAACGGCCGGGTGCAGGAGACGAACTTCACCGACTACGAAGTCCCGCGAATGTCGGATGTTCCGAATATCGAAGTCCGGGTCATATCCACCGACAATCCGCCGACCGGCGGCGGCGAGGACGGCCAGCCGCTGGTGGCGGGCGCGGTCGGCAATGCGATCGCGCGGCTCACCGGCGTGCGGCTGCGCGAGCTGCCGTTCTCACCGGAGCGGGTGAAGGGCGCGCTGAACGCCTGAAGCGAACCCGCGCGCGGTCAGCGACGATGAAGTTCTGGCACAGCTCAAGACGAACATACCTGACGCTCGGTTTGATGTTCGTCTATGGGGCAGCGCTGTATTTCCTGTTCGATTTTGCCTATTCCGAACTGACCTTTCAGCACGAGCCGCTCGGACGTGGCAGTCATCCTGTTTTCAATCACACCCTGCTGGCCAACTTCGACGGCTACGACACCTGGGGGCATCTGCGCAGCAGGCTGATCACCAACAGTCTCGGCTTCAGGGACAGCCAGGTTCGGGATGTGACGGCGAGCCGCGAAACTTCGAAGCGCATCGTGCTCATCGGTGATTCCTTCACCGAAGGCGTTGGTTCGGCTTTCGACGTAAGCTTTGCCGGTCTGTTGGAGCACGCGGGCCGGATGCGATCCGATCCGATCGAATTCCTGAATGCCGGCGTGTTGTCTTATTCGCCTGTCGTCTATTACCGGAAAACCAAATTTCTGATCGAAGCAGGGCTTCAGTTCGACGAGTTGGTCGTCTTCATCGATATCTCAGACATCCACGATGAAGCGACGACCTATTTCTGCATCGACGATCACCCGCAGTATCGCCGCTTTTGCCATGATGAAAGCCCCGCCCAGGTTTCGCCTCCGAATCTTGCCGACATAGGCGGCATCCCTGTCGCCCATCAGAAGCGCCTCAAAGACCATTTTCTCGTCACCACGCAACTGAACGAGATGATCGCGGCGGTGACAACCAAGTCGGAGGCGCAGACCAAGCGGTTCCTGACGCAGCAGTACCGGCGTGCGGCTTGGACGCAGCCGGATTTCGACGGCGGCAACTACTATGCGCCGCTCGGGATCGAAGGCGGCATTTCCCGTGCGCTGGCCAACATGCAATCGCTGGCCGATCTGCTGCGCGCCCGAGGCATCTCGCTCACCGTTGTTGTCTATCCGTGGTCGTTCCAGCTCGCCCACGACGACCGCGAGAGCCGCCAGGTCAGAATTTGGAAGACGTTCTGCGAGACGAATTGCAAGGCTTTCATCAATCTGTTCGATGCCTTCTTTGCCGAGAAAGACGCCCGCACCCATTGGTACGAGGAACTGTTCATTCCGCGGGACCTGCACTATTCGACGCTGGGCAACCGAATATTTTACGACGCGGTCGCCAGGCGCCTGCTTTGATCAGGACACGTGCGGCTTGGCGGCGAGGCCCGCCTCGGTCTCGACGCTCGGCGTCCATGGATTGTGGCGGCCAGTCCCCATTTCTCAGAACAATCAAAAGGTTGCAATCGGCACTATATCGATGTGAATAGTGGCATAATGGCAACCATCGCGATTTGGAGAACTGCTAGAACGGCCTCCGAAGGGGCATGGCTTAGCAGTGAGGAAAATCGTGAAAGCATTATTGGGTGTCATACTTTCTAGCGTCGTTTTGAGCACCGCGGCATCGGCGGCTGATTTGCCGGTCAAGGCGTTTCCGAGGGCCCCGTACGAGGCCGATCGTTGGATCGGGTTCTATGCCGGTGTCAACGGCGGTTGGGGCGACCCGCAAGGCATCGACATCTCGGCGACGAACAGCGGCACTGGCGGAGGTAACAACTTCGGACCGAAGCTGCGCTCAACCCTGACCAACGCCATTCCGACCAACGCAGATACTGATCCGAAGGGTGCGATCTTCGGCGGCCAGGTCGGCTACAACTGGCGCATTGCCCCGAGGTGGCTGGCTGGCATCGAAACCGACATTCAGTGGTCGGACATCAACGGATCGGCCCAGGTCACAGGCAGCGCTCGGGCGAGCGGCCCGACGATGTCGGCAACTGCGACCGTCAACGCCAAGCAGGAGATGCCTTGGTTTGGCACGCTGCGCGGCCGGCTTGGCTTCAACGCGATGCCGAACCTGCTCGTCTACGGCACCGGCGGATTGGCTTACGGGAACGTGTCCAGCAGCACGTCGATCACGGAGCAATGCTTCAACGTTTGTAGCCCCGTCCCCCGGAACAGCTTCGGCACCGCGTCGGACACGCGCGTTGGCTGGGCCGCCGGCGCTGGCGCCGAGTGGGCCATCGACAATCGCTGGTCGGTCAAGGGCGAGTACCTCTACGTCGACCTCGGCGAGTTGAGCTACACCAACAACGGCGCGATGCGCATCAACGGCAGCCAGTCGATCGTGAACACCACGTCGACCGCGCACTTCCAGAACAACATCGGCCGCGTTGGCGTGAACATGAAGTTCTGACGTCGATACGACCGCGCCAGCTGACGGCTGGCTCGTCACACAAAAATGCAACGCCCCGGCATCGCTGCCGGGGCGTTTTTTTATGCAACGAGCGGGGTCGTGGGCCGCCTCTATCCGATCAAGACACATGCGCCATCGCGGCCAAACCGGCCTTGGTCTCGACGCTGGGTGTCCAGCCGGCGGCGATGAGCTTTGACGGATCGGCAATCAGACCGCCGCCGACGCGCTGCCATTCTTCGTTGCGGCCCATGGCGCCGGCCGCAAGGCCGATCAGCGCGGGCGGCACCGGCATCAGAAACGGCGAGCGGCCGATGCCTGCGCGCAACGCCCCGACGATCTCGGCGAGCGACAGCGGCGTGGGGTCGGCGACGATATAGGTCTGGTTTTTGGCGGCGTCGGTCTGCAAGGCAATGTGGATCGCCTCGATGAGGTTTTGCCGCGCCAGGAGCGAACGGCGGTTGTGGCAGAGCCCGAAGGGCAGCGGCCAGGGCGTACGCGCGATATCGATCAGACGGGCGAGATTGCCCTTTACGCCGTGGCCGTAGATCAACACCGGCCGCAGGATGGTGTGCGGCACGCCCGCGGCGCGGACCGCATCCTCGGCGGCGAGCTTGGAGCGGCCATAGGCGTCGGTCGGTCGCGGCGCATCGTTTTCGTGAAGAGCGCCGGTGGCCGACGGTCCGCTCTGCGCCCGGATCGACGAGACGAACACCAGATGATGGATGCCGGCAGCCTTGGCGGCCGCCGCAAGCTCGGCGGTGGCGAGACGATTGACGCGGTCATAGGCCTCCTCGGCGATGCCCGGGCCGGCATGCGCAATGCCGGCGAGATGCACCACGGTCTCCATGCGATTGAGCAGGGCGCGCCATTCGACCGGCCGCGTCAGGTCGGACACCGCGACGACCTCGACCGAGCGCGGAAACACATCGGCGGGCTGGCGCATGGCCGCGCGCACGGTGTGACCCGCGTTCGCAAGACCCTCGACCAGCGCACGGCCGACGAAACCCGAAGCGCCGGTGACGAGGATGCGCGTCATGGCTGTTTCGATCTCGGGCTGGAGAAGCGATACAGCAGCCAGGCGACCGCGGCTGCGCCGCCGACGATCGCAATCGACGCGCCGAGTTTGCCCGGCCACAGCACACTGATGGTTGCGAGCACCACCAGCAGCGCGTTGATGCCGAACACATGGGCCACGATATCCGGCACGCTCCAGCCATGGTCGGTGGCGCGCTGGTAGAAATGCGTGCGATGCGCCTGCCAGACCTTTTCACCGCGCATGGCGCGCCGGAACAGCGTCAGCGTCGCGTCAGCCAGATAATAGAGCGGCATCACCAGGGCTGCCGCGAGATGGCCGTGGCCGGCGGCGAGCAGCAGAAGCCAGGCGGAGATCAGGCCAATCGGCAGGCTGCCGACATCGCCGAGAAAAATCCGCGCCACCGGCTTGTTGAACGGCGCAAAACCGATCAGCCCGCCGCACAGCGCGAGCGCCACCACGACACCATGAAGCGGCAGCGCGCCGAGGAGCCCGATCAGCGCAAGGCCGAGCGCCATCGGCACGAATTCGGCGATGGTCATCCAGTCGATGCCGTCCATGAAGTTCGTCAGATTGACGAACCACAGCGACGCCAACAGCAGCAGCGCGCGCTCGACCCACCAGGGCAGCATCGGCAGCACGCGAAGTTCGGACGGTAGAGCCGCGATCATCAGCGCCACCGCGAATGCCTGCATCAGCAATCGCGGGCCGACTTCGACGGTGAGAATGTCGTCGACCGCGCCGACGATGGCGATGAAGGTGGTCGCGGCGAACACGAGCCAGACCGACGACGGCTCGAACGGCGCGTCGCGCAGCCCCGCGGCCACCGCGATCGCGGCCACCAGCAGCGTTGCAACGATCACCGCAAGACCTGCGCCTTGCGGGGTGGCCCGGCGATGCGAGGAGCGCGCGTTCGGATGCGCCAAGGCGTAGCGATGCAGCAGCGGCAGCAGCGCCAGGATGACACCGGCGCTGATCGAAGCCGCCAAGGCCACGACGAGACCAAATCCCAACCCGTTCATGGCCGCGTCATCCCACGATCCGGCGATAGAGATCAACTGTCTGCCGGCCGATTGCTTCCGCCGAGAAACGTTCGACCGCGAATTTCCGCGCCGTTGCTCCGAATTGCGTGCGAAGCGCTGGGGAAGCGGCGAGCTTGGCGACGGCTTCGGCCAGCGCTGCGTCATCGTCATAGGGGACCAGAATGCCGGTCTCGCCGGGCCGCACGATCTCCCGGCAGCCGGGCACGTCGGTTGCGATCATCGGGCGGCCGCAGGCCGCGGCTTCGAGAAGGCTCTTCGGCAGGCCCTCGCGCCGCGACGGCAACACCGCGATGTGCGAACGCGCCCAGAGACCCGCGATGTCTTTCACATGGCCGAGCCAGGTGTTGCCCGGTTCGCCGCCGAACGCGGCGGCCTCCTGCTCGGTCACCGAGGCCGGATTGGCGGGGTCGGGCGTGCCGGCAATCAAGAGCTCGACGTTGATGCCGTTCGCGCGCACGCGGCGTTGCGCGCGAATGAGCGTGTGGATGCCTTTGTCGGCGAGCAGGCGGCCGACGAAGGTCATCGTGACCGGGCCCGCCGGCTCTGGCGCAGGCTTGAGTGCGTCGGTGTCGACGCCGGAGCCTGGAATGGTGACGATGCGCTCGGCTGCGATGCCAAGCGAGCGTATGCCCTCGAAGTCGTCGGGATTCTGCACCAGCACGATCTGGCGCGGACGATTGAGCAGGAAGCGGAGCAGGGCACTCAGCACCGGGCGTAGCAGCAGCGCCTTGGCGCCACCCGACGTGTAAGTGTAGCCGAGCCCCGTCAGCGCATTGACGCAGGCGACGCGCCGGCCAAGCGCCGCAAGCGAGCCCAGCACCGCCGACTGCAGCGAGACGTGATGGGCGACGTCCGGCGCAACGCTGCGATAGACGGTGCGCAGTTCGCGGATGGTGCGGAGCGTCGCGAACGGATCGAGCCGGCCGCGCGCGAACGACACCGGATGCAGCGTGAAGCCTTCGGCTTCGATGGCCTGCGCGCCATCGACCACGCGCGTCGCCACGTGCACATCGAAGCCGGCATCGCGCGCCGCGCGGGCCATCGGCAGGCGGTGTGAGAGGAAGTACCAGTCCTCGGTGACGACATAGAGCAGGCGCAATGCTGCCTCCGCTCTGGTCCCGGCCAAGTGCTAGGCCGCGCCGGCGCGCAGCAGATCGTGGATATGCACGATGCCGACCGGCTTGCCGCCCTCAATGACGAAAAGCGCGGTGATCTTCATCGCATTGAGCAACTCGATCGTCTCGCTGACAAGCTGATCGGGCCGCACGGTCTTCGGATTGCGAGTCATGATCTCATCGACGGTGGCGTCGAGCAGATCGGCGCGCATGTGCCGGCGCAGATCGCCGTCAGTGATGATGCCGGCAAGCTTGCCGCCGCGGCCGGTGATGCCGATGCAGCCGAGGCCCTTGCTCGTCATCACGAACAGTCCTTCGGACATCTTGGTGCCGAGTTCGACCAGCGGCACCGCGTCGCCGCTCCGCATCACGTCACGGGCGAACTTCAAAAGCGCGCCGAGCCGGCCGCCGGGATGCAAGAGGCCGAAGTCGATGGCGGTGAAGCCGCGGCTTTCCAGGAGCGCAATGGCAAGCGCGTCACCGATCGCAAGCTGCATCAGCGACGACGTGGTGGGTGCGAGATTGTGCGGGCACGCCTCGCGCGCCTCCGGCAGCACCAGCGCCACGTCGGCCTCCTTGCCGAGCGTGCTCGAAGCCTGCGAGGTGATCGCAATCAGGCCGATGCGGAAGCGCCGCGAATAGTCGATCAGGTCCTTCAGTTCGGCGGTCTCGCCCGACCAGGACAACGCCATGATGACGTCATCCGGCGTGATCATGCCGAGATCGCCGTGGCTTGCTTCGCCCGGATGCACGAAGAAGGCCGGAGTTCCAGTCGAGGCCAGCGTCGCCGCAATCTTGCGGGCGACATGACCGGACTTGCCCATGCCGGTGACGATCACCCGGCCCTTAGCGGCGCGAATGCGGTCGACCGCGGCAATAAAGGTGTTGCCCAGCTCGCCCCGCATGGCGGTGCCGATCGCAGTGACGCCGCTCGCGCCGGCGTCCAGCGTGCGCAGCGCGGAATCGATGAAAGCGTGGGGCTTGCCCGGCTTTTTGCGGTCTTGGACGTTGGTTTTTGACATGCTGTGGGCCGGGCTCAGGTACCGGTTCAAGGCAAGCGATAGCACAGAGTTCTTGCGAGAGGGAAACTTAAACCTTCAACCAATCAACAAGTTGGCTTGTCGCCTGGCTTCTCGCCGTTGTACCACCGGGGCAGCAGACATTGCGGCCTTTGGCGATCCGGTTTCATGGTTGAGCAGCCCGTCCGGGAATCGTGGATCGCGACATATGGCGCGAGCGTTGTCGGCCCGAAATTCTTTCAAGCCAGGTGTTTCGAGATCGAGCGCTGGCAACGCGCGGCGGACGGGTTCGCTTGCGGGATCGCGATCGCATTGCCGTGGTCGACAACCGCGACCTGGATTTTCATCGGGCTCTGGCTGTTTGCACTGATTCCAATTCTCGATGGACCGGGACTGCGGCGCGTCCTGGCCATGCCGGCCGGCGGACTTCCGGTTCTGCTCTGGCTGCTGGCGCTCATTGGAATGTTGTGGGCCACCGGCGTGCCAATGGCGGAGCGTTGGGGCGGGCTTTCATCGGTGTTCAAGTTCCTGGCGATTCCGCTGTTGATGTTCCAGTTTCAGCGATCAAGCCGCGCCTCATGGGTGATGATCGGGTTTCTGGCATCCTGCGGCGTTCTGCTCATCCTGTCCTGGGCGATCGTGCTCGTGCCGAGCTTGCCGATGCACTGGACGCGGCGCGATGGCTTTGGTGTTCCAGTGAGAGATTACATCGCGCAAACCGGAGAGTTCGCGGCTTGCATCTTCCTTCTTGCCGGCATCGCGTTGCAGGCCTACCGGCAGCAGCGGCGCTCGCTTGCGCTTGTGCTTTCGCTCGCGGCGTTGTTGTTTCTCGCCAACCTGTTCGTGATCTCGACAAGCCGTACCGGCCTCGTCGTCATTCCGTTGCTGCTGCTGCTTTTTCTGTGGCGCCATGTCGATCGGCGGCGACTGCTGGGCGCATTGATCGCCACGGCCGTGCTCGGAATAGCTGCATGCCTGCTGTCGTCCAATGTTCGCACCAGCGTCACAAGTCTGTTTGACGAAGTCCGCGGGTTCAACCCGAATGCCACCATACCCACGCGCGCAGGAGAGCGGCTGGAGTTCTGGCGGAAATCCATCGACTTCGTCGTCGCCGCGCCGATCCTGGGCCACGGCACTGGCTCGATTCCGGATCAGTTTCGCCGCGCAGCCGTTGGACAAACCGGCATGGCGAGTGCCGCATCGACCAATCCGCATAATCAGATCTTCGGTGTGGCCATTCAGCTGGGGCTGATTGGAACTGCCGTGGTGCTGGCCATGTGGCTTGCTCATCTCATGCTGTTCCGTGGCGGAGGCCTGGTCGCCTGGGCGGGGCTGATGGTGGTGGCGGAGAACGTCTTGAGCTCGCTGTTCAACTCGCACCTGTTCGATTTCACTCAAGGGTGGGGCTACGTCTTGGGGGTCGGCGTCGCCGCTGGCGCAGTCTTGCGACAGCTTTCACACAGCCGGGCCGAAAAAGCCCCATAACCCAACGCGCTAGACGGTTCTCGCCGCAGCCGGGGGTGGCGCGGCGTGTCAAAGGCCGGTATGAAATCCCGGGCACCCAATCCCTGGCAGCCGGGGCTATGACCTTAACGATCCGGAACACATGAACAGACTGCGGCGGCTCACCCCCCGGCAATGGCTGATCGTGCTCCATGATCTTCTGGTCACGGCAGCCGCGCTTGCCGGAACGCTGGTCCTGCGTTTTGAGGACCAGCAGCTTGCGGCCCGGCTTCAATGGCTGCCGACGCTTCTGGCCGGGTTCCTGGTGCTGGCCGCTGGCGTCTATTTTTTCGTCGGGCTCCACGAGTCGAAGTGGCGATTCACCTCGCTGACCGATCTGGCGCGCATCATCCGCGCGTCGGCGGTTCTGTCGATCGCGCTGCTCTGCCTCGACTACGTGCTGCTCGCACCGAACTTCTACGGCACGTTCTTCTTCGGCAAGATCACGATCCTGCTTTATTTCGTGATCCAGACCGCGTTCCTGAGCGCGACGCGGGTGGCTTACCGGTATTTCCGTGAGGTGCGCACGCTCAAGCGGGCGCGCGATGCGGTTCCGACGCTGATCCTCGGCCGCGCCGCCGACGTCGAGGTGCCGTTGCGCGCCATCGAAAGCGGCGCGATGTCGAAGATCTGGCCGGTCGGCCTGTTGTCGCCGGCGCGCTCGGATCGCCGCGTCACGGTGCGCGGCGTACCGGTGCTCGGCGGCTTCGACGACCTCGAACGCGTGGTGGCGCTCCTTCGTCAACGTCAGACACCGGTCGGCCGTCTGATCCTGACACCGTCGGCGTTCGATCCGGGCAGCGGCGCGGAGTCGATCCTGATGCAGGCGCGGCGGCTCGGCCTCACCATCAACCGGATGCCGTCGCTCGACGAAACCGGGCAGACCCTGCAACTCGCGCCGGTCGCGGTCGAAGACCTCTTGCTGCGGCCGAGCGTGAAGATCGATTACACGCGGCTCGAAAAGTTTCTCTCCGGCAAGTCTGTGGTCGTCACCGGCGGCGGCGGTTCGATCGGCGCAGAGATCTGCGATCGCGTCGCGACCTTCGGCGCGGCGCGGTTGCTGCTCGTGGAGAATTCCGAGCCCGCGCTTTACGCCGCGCTTGAAACGCTCGCGACCAAGCCGTCGCAGACCAAGATCGAGGGCCGCCTCGCCGACGTGCGCGATCGTGAGCGCATGATCCGGCTGATGAAGGATTTCAAGCCGGACATCGTGTTCCATGCCGCGGCGCTGAAACACGTGCCGTTGCTGGAGCGGGATTGGGGCGAGGGCGTCAAGACCAACGTGTTCGGCTCGATCAATGTGGCAGATGCCGCAGTCGAAGCGGGCGTGTCGGCCATGGTCATGATCTCGACCGACAAGGCGATCGAGCCGGTGTCGGTGCTGGGTGCGACCAAGCGCTTCGCCGAGATGTATTGCCAGTCGCTCGATGCCGACTTCGCACGGCGCGGTGCAGCGGCGCGCGCGCCGCGCTTTCTCTCGGTGCGGTTCGGCAATGTGCTCGCCTCCAATGGTTCCGTGGTGCCCAAGTTCAAGGCGCAGATCGAAGCCGGCGGGCCGGTGACGGTGACGCATCCGGACATGGTCCGCTACTTCATGACGATCCGCGAGGCTTGCGATCTCGTGATCTCGGCGTCGAGCCACGGGCTTGGGCCCGAGCGCACGGACGTGTCGGTCTATGTGCTCAACATGGGCCAGCCGGTGAAGATCCTCGATCTCGCGGAGCGGATCATCCGGTTGTCCGGTCTGGAGCCCGGACGCGACATCGAAATCAAGTTCACCGGAATGCGGCCCGGTGAGCGCCTCAACGAAATCCTGTTCGCGCGCGAAGAGGCCAATTCGGATGTCGGTGTGAGCGGCGTGGTTGCGGCGCGGCCCGTGAGCCCGCCGCTCGACGAGATGCGGGCATGGCTTGCGAAGCTTGAGCAGGCGCTCAAGCGCGAGGAACGCGCTGCGCTTTACGCGGTGCTGCGCGACGCGGTGCCGGATTTCACCGGCGTTGCCGCTTGATCGCTCCGGTGGACGCAGCATGACCGAAATCGCGTTCGACAAATACGCGACCAAAGGCGGCTACCATTGGGTGGAGTATTTCGGCCCGCTCCATCGCATCAACGCCGCGACCCGCGCGCGTTACGACGGGATCGTTGCGGCGCTTCGCGCGAACGGCATCGGCAAGTCGTCGCGGGTACTCGATGTCGGCTGCGGCGACGCGGCGCTGACAGGCCTGATTGCGACGGAGTTCGGCGCGCAGGTCGAAGGCATCGACACCACGCCGCTCTCCATCGATCTCGCCAAGAGCGAATTCGCGAAGCGGAGCCTCAAAGGCGAGTTCCGCCTGATCGATGGCTACAAGTATCCTTATCCGGCGGATAGCTTTGACGCGGTGGTGTGTTCAGACGTGATCGAACACGTGGCGATGCCGGATCTCATGCTGCGCGAGATGTGGCGCGTGCTGAAGCCATCCGGCGTGCTCGTCGTCACCACGCCGGCCCGCTACACCGAGGCGCCGCTCGATCCGATGCATGTCCAGGAGTGGTTTGCTGGGGACTTCAAGAAATTCTGTGAAGCCGCGCTCGGCACACGGGTCGATTTGCGCGTGAGCCATCCCATTGCGGTCGCCGAGCTTTACGCGCTGCCGACGATGCTCGGGCGCGTGGTGCGACTGTCGGTCAATCTTCTGGCCAAGCTCGGCACCAATGCTTTTTCTCGGCCCGCGGGCTTCCGCGCGTTCTCGGCCCAGATGGTCGTGGCGGTCAAACATGCCGGCAGGCCGTCATGACGCAACCGAACACCCATGAGACCTTCTCGCGCCGTGACGACACGGCCATGGGGTCCGAGCGTTCGTTCGGCCTGGTCATGGCCGTGGCGCTCGGCATTGTCTCGCTGATCAACTGGTGGCATGCGGGCCGGGTCTGGCCGTGGCTCTGCTGCCTGGCGGTGCTGTTTCTCGCCGCGGCGCTGTTCCACGCGCGAGTCCTGCGGCCGCTCAACATCGTCTGGTTCAAGTTCGGACTGTTGCTGCATCACATCGTCAATCCGATCGTGATGGGCCTGTTATTCTACCTGACGGTCTGGCCAACCGGCTTGATTATGCGCATAACCGGCAAGGAATTCTTAGCGCTCAAGCGCGAGCCGGAGCGGGACAGCTACTGGATCGTCCGCGATCCGCCCGGTCCATCGCCTGAGAGCATGCGCGATCAGTTTTGAGGGACGCGGAATGGATTTTCTGGCCGAGCTCTGGCGCTTCATGCGGGTCCGCAAGAAGTTCTGGCTGCTGCCCATTCTGGTGATGATGGTGGTGTTCGGCGGCCTGGTCATCCTGACCAAGGGCTCGGCGATAGCACCGTTCATCTACACTTTGTTCTAGGAAGCGGCTCCAGGAAGCGATGCGCGCGCTCGGCATCTCGGCGTTCTATCACGACAGTGCGGCGGCGCTGGTCGATGACGAGCGCATCATTGCGGCCGCGCAGGAAGAGCGCTTCACACGCAAGAAGCATGACCCTGCGTTTCCCAAGAATGCGATCGAGTATTGCCTGAGCGAGGGCGGCGTCTCGCTCAATGAACTCGATTGCGTGGTGTTCTACGACAAGCCGTTCCTGAAGTTCGAGCGGCTGATCGAAACTTATCTCGAAATGGCGCCGCGCGGCTTTAAGTCGTTCCGGATGGCGATCCCGGTGTGGCTCCGCGAGAAGCTGTTCCAGAAGTCGCTGCTCAAGAATGAGCTTAAAGCTTTCGGCGAAGACTTCGACTGGCAGAGCAAGCTTCTGTTCTGCGAGCATCATATGAGTCACGCGGCATCGGCATTTTTTCCCTCGCCCTACGATGAAGCCGCGGTCTTGACCATGGATGGAGTGGGAGAGTGGGCGACAACTTCAGCCGCCTTGGGCAAAGGCAACAAGCTGGACATGCTCCAGGAGATCCACTTTCCGCACTCTCTGGGTCTGCTGTATTCCGCCTTCACCTACTACACGGGCTTCAAGGTCAATTCGGGCGAGTACAAGGTCATGGGGCTCGCGCCCTATGGCGAGCCCAAGTTCGTCGACCGCATTCTCGACAATCTCATCGATCTGAAACCGGACGGCTCGTTCCGGCTCGACATGTCCTATTTCGACTATTGCACCGGTCTGACCATGACCAACGATCGCTTTGCCAATCTGTTTGGCCAGCCGGTGCGCAGCGCCGAGAAGCTGCTCACACCGTTCCACATGGACATCGCAGCGTCGATCCAGGTGGTGCTCGAAGAGGCCGTGCTGCGGATGACGCGGGCGCTGGCGAAGCAGACCGGAGCGCGCAATCTCTGCCTGGCTGGAGGCGTGGCGCTCAATTGCGTTGCCAACGGCAAGATCCAGCGCGAGGGCGCATTCGAAAACATCTGGATTCAGCCGGCCGCAGGTGACGCGGGCGGAGCAGTGGGGGCGGCGCTCGCGGCGGTTCATCTCTACGGGCAGAAGCCGCGCCGCACCAATGGCGGTGACGGCATGGCCGGCTCGTTGCTCGGGCCATGCTTCGCGCAGCCTGACGTGGAGCAGCGGCTCAGCACCGCAGGCGCTCGCTTCTCGGTGCTGAGCGAGGACGCCATGGTGGAGGCGACCGCTGACGCGCTCGCCAGGCAGCAGGCGGTCGGTTGGTTTCAGGGGCGCATGGAATTCGGCCCGCGCTCGCTTGGCGCCCGCTCGATTCTCGGCGACCCGCGGTCGCCGACCATGCAGCGCAATCTCAACCTGAAGATCAAGTATCGCGAGAGTTTCCGGCCCTTCGCGCCGTCGGTGTTGCGCGAGGATGTTGCCAATTGGTTCGAACTCGACGCTGACAGCCCGTATATGCTACTCGTCGCTGACGTGCGCAAAGATCGACGGCGCGCCATGACGGCCGAGGAAGACGTGCTGTTCGGCATCGACAAGCTCAACGTGGCGCGCTCGGAAATCCCCGCGGTAACCCATGTCGATTATTCGGCCCGGATCCAGACCGTGCACGCCAACACCAACCCGCTGTTTCACCGCCTGCTGACGAGCTTCAAACGGCGCACCGACTGCCCGGTGCTGGTCAACACCAGTTTCAACGTCCGTGGCGAACCGATCGTCTGTACGCCGGAGGATGCTTTCCGCTGCTTCATGGGCAATGAACTCGATCTGCTGGTGGTAGGCAATTGCGTGATGGAAAAGGCGGCGCAGGATCCAAGCCTCAAGCAGGACTACAGCTCGGCCTTTGAGCTGGATTGATTGCGCCACGTCGAATTTGTGTTTCCGATAGGGCCCGATGTCTTCAGCATCCCATATTCTGGTCACCGGCGGCGCCGGCTTCATCGGCAGCCATGCCTCGAAGGCGTTGGCGCAGCGCGGCTTCGTGCCGGTCGTTTACGACAATCTCTCGCGCGGCCATCGCGATCTGGTAAAATTCGGCCCGCTCGAAGTCGGCGACATCGGGGACGGCGCGCGCGTGCGGGCGGTGCTGGAAAAGTACCGGCCGGTCGCGGTGATGCACTTTGCGGCCTTTGCTTATGTCGGAGAGTCGGTCGAGCATCCTGAACTCTATCAACGCAACAACGTCTTGGGCTCCAAAGGTCTGCTTGAGGCGCTGCTTCAATACAAGCCGCTGCCTTTTGTATTCTCGTCGACCTGCGCCACGTATGGGATGCCGAAGCACATCCCGATCACGGAGGAGCATCCGCAGCAGCCGATCAATCCCTACGGGGAAACCAAGCTCAAGGTCGAGGGCATGCTGCGGGACCTCGGCCGAACGCGCGGATTGCCCTGGATTGCGCTCCGGTATTTCAACGCCGCCGGCTCCGATCCGGAGGGCGAGATTGGAGAAATCCACGATCCGGAGACCCATCTCATTCCGCTGATGCTGATGGCCGCGCGAGACGGCGCCACGGCGAAGATTTTCGGCGCCGACTACGATACGCCCGACGGCACCTGCATTCGCGATTACGTCCACGTCTCCGACATCGCCGACGCCCATGTGCGGGCGATCGATTACCTGATGGCCGGCGGCGCAAGTGCGGCGCTCAACCTGGCCAACAGCCGCGGTCACTCGGTGAAAGAGGTGATCGCCGAATGCGAGCGCGTCAGTGGTCGTGCCATCGCTCGCGAAATTACGCCGCGCCGCCCTGGGGACCCTGCAAGCCTTATTGGTTCGGCAGTACGGGCGCGCGAGGTGCTAGGCTGGGTGCCGCAGCGGTCCGCGCTGGAAATGCAGATCGCTGATGCCTGGCGCTGGCTCGGTTCGCGAAGCCGATAATGACCGAACCGGCTCCGCTCGATGGCTACCGCAGCGCCTGGCAGCACAAGCCGGTGCTCCAGCTCGTCTATGACGACTTCTCCGAACGGATCGCTGAGGCTTGCGCACCCGGCCTCACCATCGAGATTGGCGGCGGAATCGGAAACCTGAAGCAGCGCCTGACCAACGTGGTGGCGACCGACGTGCAGTTCGCACCCTGGCTCGATTGCGTGGCCGATGCGCAGCGTCTGCCGTTCGCCGATGGGGTTGCGGCCAACATCGTGATGGTGGATGTACTGCACCACATCGAGTTTCCGCCAAAATTCTTCCGCGACGCCGAGCGCGTGCTGAAGCCTGGTGGCCGCATCGTCATGATCGAGCCCGCGATCACGCCGGGCAGCACGTTGTTCTATCGCCTCATTCATCACGAGCCGGTCCGCACCTCGGCGGATCCGCTGGCTGACGGCGTGCCCGATCCGGCTCGCGATCCATACGACTCCAATCAAGCCATCCCGACTCTGATCGCGACCCGCCATCGCGATCGATTCCACGCCATGTTTCCGCAATTGCGCATCAGTCGGGTCGATTGGTTTTCCTTTGCGGTGTATCCGCTGAGCGGAGGGTTCAAGCCGTGGAGCTTGGTGACGGTCCCCATGGCGCAACGGATGCTGCGGATGGAGCGCAATCTCGAGGCGCCATTGGGCCGTCTGGCAGCGTTTCGGATGATGTTGACCATCGAAAAGGCCGGTTTGCCGGCCGCACTGTGACAAGAAAAACGCGCGGGATTGCTGCATGAAAATTCGAGCGGCGCTGCTCTATCTCATGATTATTGTCGCGACGGTGATTGTCGCCGAATTGCTGGCGCGCGCCTACGCGTGGTCGCCGTCGCGTGATGGCTACACGGCCGATCGGCTCGGCCAGTGGCGCTATTATCATTCGGCCGGCGGCTCCGGCGATCTCATGCCGAACCAGGACGGTCATTGGGTGATCTGGTTTCACCGGCCGTATCACGTGCAGACCAACAGCGTTGGTTTGCGCAATACCGCCGAGTTGTCGAGCGACGCCTTTCGGATTCTGGCGATCGGAGACTCGCAGACCTTCGGCGCCTACAACGCCAACGAGGACACATGGCCGGCTTGGGCCGAGAATGATCTGAACCGGCGGTTCAAGCAGGCCGGCCGCGTTCAGGTGCTCAACGCCGGAATCTCCGGCTACACGATCTCCGACGAGCTCGCTTATCTCAAAGACAAGGGCGTGGCGCTCAAGCCAAAGCTCGTGCTGCTCGCGGTGATCGAGAACGACATCACCGATCTGCGCAAGGATCTGGCCGGCACATCCCAGCGTCCCAAAGCCGGCGAACTTTCGGGGATGGAGACGACGCTGCGTGCGATGGGAAGAAGCTCGGCGCTCGTCAGTCTCGCCGAGCAGGTCAAGACCAGCATGCAGTTCGCGGCGGCCGGCGTCGATATCAAGCGCGGCGAGGGCGACCGTCCGGCGCCAACCGAAGCGCCGTCCGATGAGGCCCAACTGGAGGGGCGTTACGCGGAGTTGTTCCGGGAGACCGTTGCGCTGCTCAAGGACAAATCCATCCCGTTCGCGGTGTTCTACATCCCCTCTGCCGAGGCGCTGGATGGTGGGCCGGCGCCGACCGTCGAGCCGGTGGTGCGGCGGCTCACCACCGAGACCGGAACGCCTTACCTCGACCTGACCCCTGTCCTTCAACGCCAGCCCGATCCGGCAGAGCGTCTCTATCTCCTGCAAAAAGCCCCCAAAACCGGCCAATTGACCGGTAACGGCCATCTGTCCCGGGAGGGTCATGCGGCGGTGGCGGGGGCGGTGACGGAATGGCTGACGGGTTCCGGTCTGATACCCGCATTGTAGCGGTGAGGATGTATTATGGCTGCGTTCGCAAAGCGTCGGTTTCTCGGTACTGGCCGAAATCGAGCTGATCCAAGGTAGGCCACTTAAGGATTGTTCCCTTCGAAGTTCAATGTTTGTGCCATTGATCAGCAATCGCTTCACACCGCCCTCACGTTTACGAACATTCTAACTGATACTTTAGGAGCCCGGCGATACGTAGCTGGCGTATTGGACCTGGGCGCTTTCTTCGGGAGTGGTTTCCCTCAAATTTCCGACGGTGTCCAAGCGTGCAAAAAAATGAAACCAAGTGATGCTATTAAATGAAAAAGGCCGCCAATTGAGGCGGCCTTTAGGTCTTCTGGGATTTACGAAATCAGTAGCGCCTACAAAGATGCCGAACCGAAAGCGGCGTTTGGCTTCCCATGCTGCAATAGTACTGAATCTCGCGTCGGCTCAGTCTGCGTCCTTCGTAGTAATCGTCGTCGTCCGACGCATAACCGCCTCTATAACTTCCGCCGCAGTAGGGCCTGACGCTAAGCGGGGTCTGGCTCCCTTGGCTGCAATAATAGTCGATCTCCTCTTGGCTCAATTGACGTTGCGGGCGGTAGCTGTTGCGCGGAGCGCTGCGACCTCCACAGTACGGCCTCACGCTGACGGGCGTTTGAGAGCCCATGCTGCAGTAATATTGAAGATCGCGTGCGTTGTACTGAGCTTTGGCCTCGGATGTGATGCTGCGCCAGGCAGCGAAAACGAATGCCAGAGCAATAACAAATTTCATCGTGGTCGCCCTCATGGATTAGGTCTCCGACCGAGACTGCAATGGGCGAGATGAACGAGAGCCGAATGCGGTAGGTGACAAAGCGGCGGAAATTCAAATCTGGCACTGCCAATTCAATCAAACCCAAGGGCACAGGTAATCACAATTTCCAATTAATATCAAAGTCTTAGACTTAAGTCTCTGCTTCACAATGCAGGAGGCATCCTGGCTTGACGTTCAAACTGTGAACGCTGTAAACAGTTGGCGTGTTCAGGGTATGAACGCCCGTGCGAGACGTGGAGTAGGGGGGCGTGAAGATGTCATCTGTCGACGCCGAACTTCACGACGAAAAAGCCCAGGATCAGATCGTGCTTGGCGTGCTGGACGCGATCGACCGCGATCCATCGGTCACCCAGCGCTCTCTCGCCCGCGAACTCGATATCGCACTGGGCCTCACCAACGCCTACCTCAAGCGCTGCATCCTCAAGGGGCTGATCAAGGTCAGCCAGGTTCCGGCGCGGCGGTATGCCTATTACCTGACGCCCCAGGGCTTCGCCGAAAAATCCCGGCTAACCGCGTCCTACCTCACCCATTCGCTGTCGTTTTTCCGCAAGGCTCGCACCCAGTGCGGCGAGATGTTTGCGGGCGCCGTCGCTCGCGGTCAGCAACGTGTGGTGCTGGTCGGTGAGGGCGATCTTGCCGACATCGCGTCGCTTGTGGCGCGCGACTACGCCATCAAGATCGTCGGGGTTGTGCCCTGGACTGGGAACGCCCAAGCCGCGGCAGCGGCGATGACAGCACTCGGCCCGGTCGATGCCGCATTCATCACGACCGTGGTCCAACCGCAGGATGCCTTTGACGCTGTGCGCTCGGCCATCGGAGCCGAGCGCGTCTATGCGCCCGGTCTGCTCCGTCTGCGCAAGCCTGGACCGGTCGACGCAACCGCGGAGGCGTCGCGATGAGCAGCGATCGCCGTTGGTACGTGGTGCATACGCAGCCCAATCGCGAAAGTCGGGCCGCGCTGAATCTGAGGCGGCAGGGCTTCAACGCGTATCTGCCGATGTTCAAGCGGATGCGGCGCCATGCCCGCAAAACCGAGGAGGTGTCGCGGCCGCTTTTCCCGCGCTACCTGTTCGTCGAACTCGATCTCAGCCTCGAGCGCTGGCGTTCGATCTATTCGACGTTCGGCGTCAGCCAGCTGTTGACGGCCGGCGAGGAGCCCCTTCCGGTGCCGGCCGGCATTGTTGAAGAAATACGTGGCCGCGAAGGCAGCGATGGCTTTGTCGCACTCGGGCTGCCGCCGGGCATCGGCCCGGGAAGCCCGGTTCGTCTCATCGACGGAATTTTTGCCGAATCCAAGGGCGTGCTGGACCGCATCGCGGACCAGCACCGGGTTTCGGTTCTGCTGCAACTGCTGGGACGCGAGGTTCGCGTTTTCGTTCCGGCAGCCCATGTGGGCACGGTCTGATCTAACAGGACCGCGTCAGTTTCAAACCGGCGTGCTCGGGTGAGCGATTCACCCGAAGTGCGGTAGCGTGCCTCAATCGTCTCCACACGAAGTCCCAGCGATCAAACATGACATCCCGTAGCTTCAACAATCCCATGCCTCTGCTTGACGATCGCGCCATCATGGTTACCGGAGGCACTGGCTCGTTCGGGCGGGCGTTCGTGCGCTACCTGCTGACCCAGACCAATGCGCGGCGCATCATCATCTTCTCGCGCGACGAGCAGAAACAGGACGCAATCGCGCGTGACATGAATGCACTCGATTCGCAAGCCCGCCTTCGCTTCTTCATCGGCGATGTCCGTGATGAGTCCCGGCTCGAACTCGCGATGCGCGATGTCGACGTGGTGGTGCATGCCGCGGCGCTGAAGATCATTCCGACGGCCGAATACAATCCGTTCGAGTGCATCCTCACCAACGTGCATGGCGCGGAGAACGTCGTGAAGGCCTCGCTTCGCAACGGCGTCAAGAAGGTCATCGCGCTTTCGACTGACAAGGCCGCGAACCCGATCAATTTGTACGGAGCCTCGAAGCTTGCCTCCGACAAGATCATGGTGGCGGCCAACAATCTGTCCGGCCGCAACGGCGCGAAGTTCGCCGTGGTGCGCTATGGCAACGTGATCGGCTCGCGCGGCTCGGTCGTTCCGCTGTTCGAGGAACTGGTCAAGCGCAACGTCAAGGCGCTGCCGATCACCGATCCGCGCATGACGCGGTTCTGGATCACGCTGGAGCAGGGCGTCAGCTTCGTGCTGTCGTCGCTCGAACTGATGAACGGCGGCGAGATTTTCGTGCCGAAAATCCCCTCGATGCGCATCACCGATCTGGCGCGCACCATCGCGCCCAATCTGCCGCACGACGTTGTCGGCATCCGCCCGGGCGAGAAGCTGCATGAGATCATGATCACCGAGGACGACGCGCGGCTCACGCTCGAAATCGACGACCGCTACATCATCTGCCCGCCGCAGCTCGACTGGCGCCGGGGGCACCTCGAAAAGGTGGGCGCCAAGCCCGTGCCCGAAGGCTTCCACTATTCGTCCGACATCAACACCGAATGGCTCGACGGCCCGACGCTGAACGGCATGATCGGCAAGGCTGCGTGAGGCTGACGTGAGTTTCCTGCCCTACGGGCGTCACTCGATCGACGACGACGACATCGCCGCGGTGGCGGCGGTGCTGCGCGGCGATTTTCTTACCACCGGACCCAAGGTGGATGAGTTCGAGGCTGCCTTCGCGCGCGCGACCGGTGCTGAGCATGCCGTGGTCTGCAACAGCGGCACGGCGGCACTGCATCTCGCGGTCCTCGCCCAGGATCTCGGGCCGGGCGACGCGGCGGTGGTGCCGACGGAGACGTTCCTTGCGACCGCCAACGTGGTGCGCATGACCGGCGCCGAGGTGGTGTTTGCCGATGTCGATGCCGACAGCGGACTGCTCACGTCCGAGGGACTTCAGCAGGCGATTGATCGCGCCCGGGCCGCAAAGCTCAAGCCGAAGTTCGCATTGCCGGTCCATCTCGGCGGCCAGCTCTGCGATATGGCGGCTCTCGCGGCCGTCGCCAAAGCGAATGGCATGGTGCTGATCGAGGACGCGTGCCATTCGCTCGGTGTGCCGGATGTCGGCGCGACGCCGCATTCGGTTGCGGCTTGCTTCTCGACGCACCCGGTGAAGGCGATCGCGACCGCCGAGGGTGGCGCGGTGACGACCAACGATGCGGCCGCGGCAGCGCGTATGCGGCGGCTGCGCAGTCACGGCATGGTGCGCGACGCAGCCGACTTCCAGAATCGCGATCTGGCGTTTCAAAGCAACGAGCCGAATCCCTGGTATTACGAGATGCAGGAGATCGGCTGGAATTACCGCATTCCCGACGTGCTCTGCGCGCTGGGCATCAGCCAATTGAAGAAGCTCGAAGGCTTCTGGCGCCGTCGCATGGCGATCGCTGCGCTGTACGACCGGTTGCTCGCACCGCTCGCTCCGGTGATCCGTCCGGTGCCGCATGGCGCAAGGCCGCACGGCTGGCATCTCTATGCGGTGCTGATCGATTTCAAGACGCTCGGCGCGACGCGGAAATCCGTGATGGAATGGCTGCGCGCCCGCAATGTCGGCACGCAGGTGCATTACATCCCGGTGCATCGCCAGCCGTATTACCGCGAGCGCTACGGCGTGCTCGATCTCCCCGGCGCCGACGCCTACTACAGCCGCTGCCTGTCGCTGCCGATGTTTCCGCTGATGTCGGACGCCGATGTCGCGCACGTGGCGGACGTGTTGGCCGAACTCGCCGCAGGCGGCGTCGGCCAGAAGCAAGGTTCGACCGGCCGATGATCCGTTTCTGTGCGCGCTGCCTTTATCCGGAGACCAAGCCGGATCTCGGGTTTGACGACCGCGGGGTTTGCTCGGCCTGCATCGGCTTTGAAGGACGCAAGGCGGTCGATTGGGATGACCGGAAGAAGCAGTTCACCGAGCTGACCGGCCGCTATCGCTCCAAGGATGGCAGCAATTACGACTGCATCGTGCCGGTGTCGGGCGGCAAGGACTCGACCTATCAGGTCATCCGCCTGCTGCAGCAGGGGCTCAATCCGCTGTGCGTGACGGCGACGACCGACTCGCTCTCGGGCATCGGCCGCCGCAATCTCGAGAACATCGCCAAGCTCGGTGTCGACCACATCGAAGTGACGATGAATCCGGTGGTGCGGCGGCGGCTGAATAAATTGGCGCTGACCGAGATCGGCGACATTTCCTGGCCGGAGCATGTGGCGATCTTCACGGTGCCGGTGCGGATGGCCGTGAAGCTCGGCGTGCCGCTCCTGGTGTGGGGCGAGAACTCGCAGAACGAATACGGCGGTCCGGCCGCGGCACAAGAGAACAGCGTGCTCAACCGCCGCTGGCTCGAGGAGTTCGGCGGTCTGCTGGGCTTGCGCGTGACTGATGTGATTGGCATCGATGGCATCGAAGCGCGAAATCTCGTGCAATATTCCTATCCGACCGATGCCGAGTTGCAGTCGGTCGGCGTGACCGGACTGTTTCTCGGCTACTACTTCCCGTGGGACGGCTATCAGAACGCGCTGATCGCGCAGGGCTTCGGCTTCGAGACGTTGCCGACGATGGTCGAGGGCTCGCTCGCCAACTACGAGAACCTCGACAACTATCAGACCGGCATCCACGACTACTTCAAGTATCTGAAGTTCGGCTTTGGCCGCGCGACCGACATCGCCAACAATCACATCCGCCGCGGCCGCCTGTCGCGCGAGGACGCTGTGGCGATGGTGAAGCGGCGCGACGGCAAGTTTCCGTGGACCTATCTCGGCCGCCCGATCGACGAAATTCTCCGCGAGATCGACATGACCGTGGACGAGTTCCAGACAGTCTGCGACCGCTTCACCAACAAGCGGCTGTTCAAGATCGACAACCGCAACAAGCCGATCCGCGATCGCGATGGCAATCTCGTGCCGCTGTTCGAGCTGCAATAATCCGACATGACTGCCGGTCTCACCGTCGTCGTCGACTATGGTCTCTGCAACATCGACTCGATGACGCGCGCGCTCGAAGAGTGCGGTGCCAGGGAGGTGGTGCGGTCGCGCGATCCGCGCGTAGTCGGCAGGGCCGACCGTATCGTGCTGCCGGGCGTCGGCAACTTTACGGCTGCGATGCGCAACATCCGCGAGTTCGGCTTGTTCGAGGTGATCCAGGAGGCGGGTGCTGCGCGCAACACGCCGTTCCTCGGCGCGTGCCTGGGCATGCAGCTGATGGCGACGAGCAGCAGCGAGGGCGCCACCAACGGTTCGACGCCGGGGCTGGGTCTCGTGCCGGGCGAGGTGGTACGGCTTGCGCCAGCCAACGGCGACGAGCGCATTCCGCACATTGGCTGGAACGAGGTCGTGCCGCGGACGGGCTCGGTGCTGTTCAACGGCGGCGGGCCGTCGGATTTCTATTTCGTGCACAGCTTTCATGTCCGGCTGGCCGATGCGAAGGACGAAGGCGGGCGCACGCCCTATTGCGGCGGCTTCACGGCCGCGATCGAGGCGGTGGGCCGGCCGATCTTCGGCACGCAGTTTCATCCCGAAAAAAGCCAGAAGAGCGGCTTCCGGCTGCTCAAGAATTTTCTGGCGGTCTGAGACAGCATCGTGCTCAAGACACGGATCATCCCGACCTTGCTGTTCAAAGGCGTGGGCCTGGTGAAGGGCGTTGGCTTCGATTCCTGGCGCCGGGTCGGCACGGCGCTGCAGTCCATCCGCGTCTACAATCTGCGCGAGGTGGATGAACTCGTGTTCCTCGACATCGCGGCGACTCCGAACAGCGGCCGGCCGGATTTCCAGGAGATCGACGAGCTCGCTGACAACTGCTTCATGCCGATGACGGTGGGTGGGGGCGTGAAGTCGATCGACGACATCCGCGATCTGCTCGCGGTCGGCGCCGACAAGGTTGCGATCAACACCGCTGCGGTCGAGATGCCGGAGCTCATTCGCGACGGCGCTGCCGAGTTCGGCGCGCAGTGCATTGTCGTGGCGATCGACGTGAAGCGCGATGGCGGCAAGCTCGAGGTCATGAGCCATTGCGGCCGCACTGCCACGGGTCGCGCTCCGGTCGAATGGGCCAAACAGGCCGAAGCGCTCGGCGCCGGCGAAATCTTGCTCACCTCGGTGGATCGCGACGGCACGATGCGCGGCTACGATGTCGATCTGGTGCGCGATGTCGCGGCGGCCGTCGGAATTCCCGTGATCGCGTCCGGCGGCTGCGGCGAATACCAGCACATGGCCGATTTGCTGAGCGGCAGCCGGGCTGCGGCGGTCGGCGCGGCGTCGATGTTCCATTTCACCGAGCAGACGCCACGTGAGGCGAAGAAGTATCTCGCCGAACGTGGCTTCGCTGTGAGGCTCTGACTTGACCACCGCCGTCATCGTTCAGGCGCGCATGGGATCGAGCCGGCTCCCCGGCAAGGTGATGCAGGAGCTTGCCGGCCGCACGGTTTTGCATCACGTGCTGGAGCGCTGCCGCGCGATTCCGGGCGCCGACCTTGTGGTCTGCGCAATGCCGGACGAGCCCCAGAGCGCCCCGCTTGAAGCGGTCGCACGTGAGAGCGGCGCGGCGACGTTTCGCGGCTCGGAAAAAGATGTGCTGGCGCGCTATCTCGGCGCGGCGCGAAGCGTGAAGGCCGATATCGTGATGCGGGTCACCAGCGATTGTCCGCTGATCGATCCGCAGGTGTGCGGCGAGGTGCTGGCGCTGCGTCGAGACTCCGGCGCGGACTACGCAGCCAACAACACACCACGCACATATCCACATGGGCTCGATTGTGAGGCCTTCACCACGGCGGCCTTGGTCGAAGCGGAGACCAGCACCAGCGAGGCTCACGACCACGAACACGTGACGCCCTGGCTGCGCCGGGCCCCACATCTCAAGCGCGCCAATCTTTCGTCCGGCAATCCCGCGCTCGCCTCTCACCGCTGGACGCTCGACTATCCCGAGGACCTTGAATTTTTCCGCGCGGTGTTTGCGGCACTTCCGAAAGGCAGCCCGGCGCGGATCAATGAAGTCCTGGCGATGCTCGCGGAGCGTCCGGACATCATCGCCATCAACGCCGGCCGTTCGCTCGAACGCGCGGCTTCCTGACAAGCTGAACATCATGAGCAACTCCACCACACCGCAGGCGGCCTTCTGGCAGGGCGAGTTCGGCGATTCCTACATCGACCGCAACGTCGCCTCGCCGGAGCAGTTGCAGGCGCGGCGCGCGATGTGGTCTGAGATCCTGTCGCACACACTGCCAGCGCCGCCGAAGTCGATCCTGGAGGTCGGCGCCAACCTCGGCATCAACCTGCGCTCGCTCCGGGCTCTGACCAGCGCGCGCTTTCTTGCGTTGGAGCCGAATGACAAGGCGCGCCAGCGGCTGGTCGATGACGGCGTCCTCAAGGCCGAGGACCTTCGCGGCGGGCTTGCCACCAAGATCGATTTTGCCGACGGCGCGGCCGATCTGGCGTTCACATCGGGCGTGCTGATCCACATCCACCCCGATCAGCTCGAGGCATCGGTGCGCGAAATCCATCGCTGCTCGGCGCGCTGGATCGCGGCCATCGAATATTTCTCCGACAAGCCGGAGATGATCCCTTACCGCGGCCACAACGACCGGCTGTTCAAGCGCGACTTCGGCGGCTTCTGGCTCGATCTGTTTCCCAATCTTCGCGTCACCGCCTACGGCTTCGCCTGGAAGCGAGTGACCGGCCTCGACAATCTCACATGGTGGCTGTTCGAAAAGCCATGACGGCTTACGCCGTGTTTCGTTGCGATGCGTCGCCCGCGATCGGCGGCGGCCATGTCATGCGTTGTCTGGCTTTTGCCGAAACGCTGGCGCTGGCCGGCTGGTCGATCGGCTTCGTCACGCGGCGCGACGGGCTCGCGGCCGTGCCGGCGCTTGCGGCCAGCGGGCATGCGATCGTCGATGCCGAAGGAAACGGCCAGGCGCAGATCGAGGATCGCGCCACGCTGGTCGTGGTCGACCACTACGGGCTCGATGCCAAGTTCGAAGCGGCCGTGAAACGTCAGGGCCGCACCGTTGTGGTGTTCGACGATCTGGCCGATCGCGCACATGATTGCGTTGTCCTCGTCGATCCGACCCCCGGCCGCGCCGCGTCCGATTACGCCGGCAAGGGCGCGCGACGGCTCCTGCTCGGCGGCCAGCACGCGATCATCCGCCGGGAATGGCAGCAGCAACGGGCGGAAGCCGTTGCGCGGCTCGCAACAGGTGGAGCGGTCAAGCGCATCATCGTTTCGATGGGAGCGACGGACCCAATCGATGCGACGAGCAAGGTGCTGGCGGCGCTCGCTCTGGCGAAACTCGACGCAGACGTCGATGTCGTGGTCGGGGCCGGTGCGCCGCATCTGGAGAGCGTGCGCAAGCAAACAGGCGCGCGGGTGTCGCTGCATGTCGGCCCCGGCAACCTGCCGGCTTTGACGGCTGCGGCCGATCTTGCGATTGGCGCGCCAGGCACGTCGAGCTTCGAGCGCGCGCTGCTCGGCTTGCCGGCCATCCTGATCCCGACCGCCGACAACCAGCGGTTCAATGCGGCGGCATTCGCGGCCTCCGGCGCGGCTGAGGTTTTGACTGCCGATATTCTCGATCAGCCGGCGGCGCTTGCCGCGAAAATCGAAGAGCTTGCGGCCGATCGCGCGCGGCGCACCGCCATGTCGCGCGCGGCGTCGGCCACGACCGACGGCCGGGGCGCGCAGCGGCTCATGGCGGTGATCGCCGGTCGCTGGCGCACATCCGACGGCAGCGAGGTTTCGCTGCGGCTGGCCGATGCAGCCGATTCCGATTGGCTGCTGAAGCTGCAAAGCAAGCCGCAGACGCGGCGCTTCGCGCGCCACGCGTCGGTGCCGAGCATTGACGAACACAAGAGCTGGGTGAGCGCGACCCTGGGCAATCCGGACCGGATGCTCATGATAATCGAGGCCGAGCGGGCGCCGATCGGCATGCTGCGGCTCGATCGCGTGGCCGCGGATGCGCCGACCTACGAGGTCTCGATCGCAATCGATCCCGACTGGCATCGGCGCGGCGTGGGTCTTGCGGCGCTGTCTCTGGCGCGGCGTGTTGTGCCAGGCGCGGACATCCTTGCCACCGTTCTGCCCGGCAACGAGGCTTCGGCGGCGTTGTTCAAGGCCGCTGGCTATCAGTTCGAAGCGCCCGAACGTTTGCGGAGCCGCGCGGCGTGAGCACGACCATCACCATCGACGGCCGCACGATCGGCGCGGGCCACCCGCCTTACGTGATCGCCGAGCTCAGCGGCAACCACAACGGCGAGCTTTCGCGGGCGCTGCGCCTGGTCGACGTCGCGAAGGAGGCCGGCGCCGACGCGGTCAAGCTGCAGACCTACACCGCCGACACCATCACCATCGATCACAACGGTCCGGGCTTCGTGATCGAAGGCGGGCTCTGGCATGGCCGCAAGCTGCACGAGCTTTATCAGGAAGCTTCGACGCCCTGGGACTGGCATCCGGCGATCTTCGAGCATGCGCGCAAGATCGGCATCACGTGCTTCTCGTCGCCGTTCGATGCGACTGCGATCGTTCTTCTGCAAAAGCTCGGCGCGCCGGCCTACAAGATCGCTTCGTTCGAGATCGTCGATCTGCCGCTGATCCGGCGGGCGGCAGCCACCGGAAAGCCCCTGATCATCTCCACCGGCATGGCGACGCCCTCCGAGATCCGGGAGGCCGTGGACGCCGCGCGTGAGGCGGGAGCGAAGGAGATCGCGCTGCTCCATTGCACCAGCGGCTATCCGACGCCTCCCGAAGAAGCCAACCTCGCGACCATTCCGCACCTCGAAAAGACGTTCGGCACGGTGGTCGGACTGTCGGACCACACGCCTGGCAGCGCCGTTCCGATCGCGGCGGTGACGCTGGGCGCTGCGGTGATCGAGAAGCATTTCACGCTGGCGCGGGCCGACGGCGGGCCGGATGCGGCGTTCTCGCTCGAGCCGGACGAATTGAAAGCCGTAGTCGATGGCTGCCGCACGGCTTCTGCCGCCCTGGGTGCGGTGCGCAGCGGTGCGGCGCCAAGTGAGAAGCCGAACATGATGTTCCGCCGCTCGCTTTACGCCGTGAGGGACATCGCGGCGGGCGAGGTGTTCACCGAGAGCAACATCCGCTCGATCCGGCCCGGCTTTGGGTTGCCGCCGAAACTGTTGCCGGACGTGTTGGGCCGGCGCGCCGCCTGCGGCATCGCGCGGGGGACGCCGTTGAAGTCCGAGCATCTGAGTGGAACGGAGAAGTCCCGTTGAGCACGCTTGCACTGCTGGGCGGAAGTCCGACGCTGAACGTGCCGTTCCGGCCTTATATGACGATCGGCGCGGAGGAGCGCGCCGCGGTCGATCGCGTGATGTCGTCGGGCAGGCTTTCGGGCTTCATCGGCGCGTGGTGCGACGAGTTCGGCGGTGGCCCGGAGATCGTCAAGTTCGAGGCCGCGTGGCGCGCGAAGTTCGGCGTCAAACACGCGATCTCGGTCAACTCCAACACCACGGGCATGATTGCCGCGATGGGAGCCGTTGGCGTCGGGCCCGGCGACGAAGTGATTGTGCCGCCTTACACCATGTCGGCAACCGCGATGGCGCCGTTGTTCTACGGCGGCATCCCCGTGTTCGCCGACGTCGATGCCGAAACTTATTGCCTCGACGTCGACAGCGTGCGCGCGGCAATCACGCCGCGAACCCGTGCGATCCTGGTGGTGAATCTGTTCGGCCATGCCGCGAAGCTTCATGAGTTGCGCGCGCTCGCAGACGAGCATGGCCTGGCGCTGGTCGAGGACAATGCGCAGTCGCCGCTCGCCACCGAGCGGGGCCGCTACACCGGCGCGATCGGCCACATCGGCGTCTTCAGCCTGAACTATCACAAACACTTCCACACCGGCGAAGGTGGCGTCTGCATCACGGACGACGACGATCTCGCGTTGCGTCTGAAGATGATCCGCAACCACGGTGAAAACCTCGTCGAGCCGCTTAACGTGGCCGACCTGACCAACATCGTCGGTTTCAATTTTCGCATGACGGAGCTGAGCGCCGCGATCGGCGTCGAGCAGCTCGGCAAGTCCGATCGTCTCGTCGCCGGCCGCGAGGCGATGGCCAACCGATTGTCGGAAGGCGTGCGTGGGTTGCCCGGTCTCAGCGTGCCGGTGGTGCGCGAAGATTGTCGGCACGTCTACTACGTCTGGGGCGCGCGCTACGATGCCTCCAAGACGGGGGTGTCGCGCGCGATGCTGGCCAAGGCGCTCAACGCCGAAGGCGTGCCGACTGGCGAAGGCTATGTCCAACCGCTCTACATGCTGCCGCTGTTCCAGAAGCGTGTCGCGATCGGCGGGCAGGGCTTCCCGTTCAACCTGACCAACCGGCACTACGGCCCTGGACTTTGCCCCGTCGCCGAGAAGCTTCATCACGAGCAGATGCTGGAGTTCTGGATCTGCTCCTTCGATCTCTCGGACGCGGAGCTGCAGAGCACCATCGAGGCCTATCACAAGGTGTTCGAGAATCTGCCGGCGCTGGCCGATTTCGAACGGCGGCAAGCGCAGGCATGAGCAAGCCGCGCATCATCGCGACGATCGAGGCGCGGATGACGTCCCGCCGTCTGCCAGGCAAGGTGCTGATGTCGGCCGGCGGGCAGCCCATGCTGGGTGTGCTGATCTCTCGGCTTCGCACAGCGAAGAGCCTCGACGGTGTTGTGCTCGCCACGACTGTCAATGCAACGGACGACCCGGTGGCGGCGCTGGGGCGTGAGCTTGGCATCGGTGTGTTCCGCGGCAGCGAGGATGACGTGCTCGGCCGGGTCTGCGGTGCGCTCAGGTCGGCGCAGGCCGATGTCTGTGTCGAGATTACCGGCGATTGCCCGCTGATCGATCCGCAGATTGTCGATGAGGCGATCGCGGAGTATCTCAAGACCAGCACGGTGAACCGCTACATCAGCAATTCCGATCCGCACCGGTCCGTTCCTGCGGGTCTCGACGTGCAGGTGTTCGACGCAAAGGCGCTGTACGAGCTCGAAGCCGAAACCGACGACCCCGCAGACCGCGAGCATGTGTCGTTCGGATTTTACCGGCCTGAAAGCCACGGCAAGTGGAAGCCGCGGTTTATCGCCCATCCGAGCTGCGTCGGCGGCGAGGATCTGCTTGTCACGCTCGACTACAGCGAAGACTACCGGATGATGCGCGAGCTGCATGAACAGCTTTCCGCGCATTCGCCTCGCTATGGCGCGGCCGACATCGTCCGCTGGATCAAAGATCATCCCGAGATGCACGACTCCTGCCGAGCGGTGCGTTCGACGGAACTGGTTTCGTGAGCGGCTTGCTGGTGGGCATCATGGGCGCGGGCCAGATGGCGCAGGGCTTCGACAAGCCGGGCGACGCGCACGTGCTCAGCCTCGCGCACGCCGTGAGCGCGTCTTCGTCGCTCCGGCTGGGCGGCTTCTATGATCGCAGCGTCGAGCGTGCCAGAGCCGCCGAGGCGAAATGGGGATGCCCGGAAACGCCGCGCGACCGCGCTGAATGGCTGCGCCAGCCGTGGGATATCGTCTGCATTGCGACCCCCGATGAACGGCACGCCGACGATCTGCGCGATGTGCTGGCTTGCCGGCCGAAAGCCGTCCTGGTCGAGAAGCCGCTCGCGACGGATGCTGCCAAGGGCAGCTGCCTGCTGAAGGAAGCAGCAGCGGCCGGAATCCCGGTGCTGGTCGATTTTCCGCGCCGGTTTCATTCCGGCGTCAGCGCGGTGTCGCGGCTGATCGAGGACGGCAAGGTCGGCGCGCCGATCGCCAGCACGTTTGTCTATTCGGGAGAGGCGAGCCATTCGGCGAGCCACATGCTCGATCTGTTTCACGCCTGGTGGGGCGGCGGCTGGTCGGCCGAGTTGAAGGGCCGGCACGGCAGCACCACGCTGATCGAGCTCAGCCGCGGAACCGGCAGGGTCGCGGCGACCTTCATCAGCATGCCGGCCAGCGCCTATTATGTTTGGGAAATGCGGTTGTACTGCGCGTCCGGCAAGATCGAGTTGTCGAACAACCCGGAAACCCTGACGGTAGACCTTCTCGCGCCTCATCCGCTCTATCCGTCGTTCACGGTGCTGACGCACAAGCATACATTCGCGATGGAAGGCGAGCCGTTGCTGAACCGGACATTCGAATCGTTGAACGCCATCGCCAGCAATCAGGCTGACGGGCTCCGCCAGCTTGCGCGTGAGGCTGAGAGCCAAGCCTTCAGTGGGCAGCTTCTCGCGGTGTTGGAAGGACGCCGGGCGTGACGGCTCTGCTGCTCAAGGCGATAGACCCATCCCGTTGGAGGCGACTAGGCGAACGTTACATCGCTCAGTGGCGGCAGCGCCGCGCGGCGGACAGATTAGATCGTTTGTTGAGCGGCCTTGAGCCCGCTCGGCCAGCCGCGGCGGGAGAGGGCACCGTTGTCGCGGATGGCATGTGGTTCAACCCGAACCATTTCTTTCGGCTGCGGCTGTTTCTCGAAGCACTGGCCGCAAAGGGTGAAAATTTCCGACTTCTTGGCATTCTTCGAAAGAAGAGTGATATCCGCGCGCTGAATGCGCTTCGGCGCTTGGGCTTTAGCGAATTCTTGTTTGTCGAAGAAGATGACGAATTCTGCACAGAGCACTTCCGCAAGGAAGCTGATGCATTGCTAGCCAAAGTTAGATGCTATCAAGATTTACTGGACATACCGCTGCCGGAGGGAGTGCCAGCCTACACGTATTACGACACGGTGCTAAAGCTCGCAGCACATCCGCAGCCACTTCTGCGAGACCCAATTTGGTCGAAGACGCTGGCTGAGACTCTTCGGAACGTTGCAATCTATCGGCGCGAACTTGATCGGCGGAAGATCGTCCACGTCGTGTTAAGTCATCCTTGGAAGAGCGAATGGGCGACGTTGCTCTGGCTAGCCATTGGACGAGGAATTCCGTCTTATCACCTCACTGCGTTCTGCGAGGCGATCCGCATCCGCCGCTTCCGCTCCCGTACCGACTATGCGACGCCGGTCGAGCATCTGCCTTTCGATCAATTTGAAAGCCTTGCGCCTATAGTCCAACAGCAACTGTCAGAAGTCGGGCGAGAAGATTTGGCTAGGCGCGTAACCGGAACCTCGACCGACATCAACGCGCGCTACGCTTTCAATCCGGCAAAGCGGATTAACGATCGCAATGCGGCCCGACTCATGCTCAGCGGCCAGACCGCGCGGCCCGTGGCCGTGGTCTATTGTCACATCTGGTTTGATTTTCCGCATACTTTTGGAATGAAAAACTTCGCAGATATGAAGGACTGGATGGAGTGCACAATTGAGCATATCAGGACCTGCGATGATGTTGTTTGGCTTTTAAAACCGCATCCCACAGAGAACTGGTATGGCGGCTTTTCGTTGGCCGATATGGCGCAAGACTTGCCGTCTCACGTACGCGTGTTGCCGTTGAATACTGATTCACAAACGGTAATGACTGCCGCGGATGCTATCGTGACAGTACATGGAACGATTGGTCTGGAAGCTGCGGCGCAAGGGCTGACTGTCGTAATGGGCGACCGCAGCTATTTTTCTGATTGGAAGATAGGATATGCGGCGCAAAGTCGCGATGACTATCGCAGGCTCCTCAGCAGCATCTCGCGACTTCCGGAGCCTGAGAACATTGCGCGGGAGCGCGCTATGGCTTGTTTTGCAACGGCGTTATCAAAGCCACCAAGTTTTGTCGACGCTTTGGAGATGAGCTGCGACAGCAGCGGCCTCGCTTTGTATGCCGAAATCACAGATCGCCTTATGAGTCGACCAGACGAATGTGTGCGCGAAATCGAGCGTTTAGCGGCGTTCTTGAAGCAATCTGAAATCGACTCATACGCCGCCTTTAGTCTGGTTAATGCTCTCTCTCGGAAAATTCCGGCCAAAAGCGCTGTCGCTTAATCGTCCCGTGTCGAGCTTCATCAATCACAACCACAAGATTACGCGCGTGCTACTTGCTGGTAACGATTCCGGCGGTCTTAACGTCATCGCGCCGCTCTTGCGTGAATGGAATGAAGACTCCCGGTTTACTCCGCATTTTCTAGCTGGGCCGAGAGTGCGGCGTGAATTCAGATATCGATTGCCGGGCATTCAGTTCGCGCCGGGCGCCGATGAACTGACCGAGAGGCTTTGTCACCGTCCCGGTGAACTCGACGGCTATCTGCGAGGATTGCTTCTAAAAGGGAGATACGACGTAGTCGTCTGTGGTACCTCGGCCAACGCGCTGCTCGAAAAGCGTTTGTTGCACACCGCGAGGTCGCTAGGTGTGCCGTGCGTCGCGATTTGTGACATGTGGTGGGCATACACCGAACGTTTCCATGACGGACAGAATTGGACACTACCGGATAGGCTTTGGGTGCTTGACGATGCGATGCGGGTGGCGGCAGAGCAGGTTGCATGGCCGTCAAAGCTGGCGATTGATGTGGTGGGCAGTCCATTTTTCGCGCAACTAATGCGGCGACGAATGAATAACGGCGGAGATACGGCCCGCACGATTCGATATATCTCGGAGCCTGTTTCGACAAGTTTTCCAGAGGCTGGCATCAACGAGTTTGCCCTAGCTGACATGTTGGTTTCCGCTATGGCCACCGCCAAGCTCGATGCGCCGATCGTCTTTAGGCCACATCCTGCCGACTCGATTGAGGCGTGGCGTCGCTGGACATATGCGCGTCGTGCGCAAGGTGTCTCACTCGACACCCTCCCGTTAGAGGAGGCTATAGCGGATACGCGTCTTGCCGTTGGGATTTCCTCAATAATGCTAGCGGAGTTGCGTATATGTGGGGTGCCAGCGGCTTCGCTGCAGCCGACAGGTGTCGATAGAAATTATTATTGTCTGCCATTCGAAGATCTTGAAATTGCGCGAATTCCAGACGAGCAACGACTCGCCGACTGGCTAATTTTGCGGGAGCATAAGAGCGACGTAAACGCTGCTGCTATCCATTACGGCGCAATCGAAAGGGCAACTGATCAAATTCTATCATTGGTCTCAGCCTCGACCACTGACGTGAACGCGCAGAAATGCGTAGGCGCTGCTGATTGTCGAAATCGATGAGCAAGGCCCCCCTATTCACGCGTGGTACAAACAGGCTGCGTGAAATGATAGAAGTGCGCCTAGACCGGGCTTTTGCATTCTCCCATCCAACTGGTTGGGCCGCCAAGGCAATAGATGTGCTCGCGCCATTCCTGGCGCGGCTTACTCCGAATGACAAATGGTCTTTGCCCGCCCATTTGCCGCTATGGGTTGAAGCACTAAAGGTTCCTCCGCTGCCATGCAGAGTGCCCCCAAAGCGGATTTTCATCATCTCGCTTTATCGCGGGCAGTTCACCTTGGATTTGGTTCTGGCAATTCTTCTCGCGTGGAGGGGCCATCATATTACATTCGGCTATCTTCCGCGGCTTCAGAGCCCTATTAAGCCGCCCCTTCGCGATCATCCTTCTTCGAAATTTTATCTCGCCCGCACATTGATGCGCATGGAAGGGCTGTCCTGCGGCCGTATTCGATGCGTTGATTTGTCCGAAGAAGCTCTAACTACACCAGACGTCGATGGTATCGGAATTGATGACAATGTGAAAAGCGACGTAGTCATGTTCTCTCGTCGAGAGACGATTGATATGGCGGATACGGAAACAAGAGAAGCATGGAATTATTACAAGGCTCAAGCTTTGTCGGCGCGGCAGCTCGCTCGCTCATTCTTCATCAAAAACAAACAGTCGTTTGATCTATGCTTGGTAGCGAATGGCACCACATTTGAACCCGCCCAATTTTGTCATGTCGCAAAAGAGGTTGGTCTCCCTGTCAACACATTTGAAAAATTTGCTTTTCGCAGCGTGCGCATTCTTACTCATGGCGACGACATACAGAGCTTCAAAGATTTAGCTAAAGCCTGGGACCGACGGTTCGACCTCGGATATTTGGAAGAGGGCTTCTTACAGTTCGCTACGGGGCGGGCGTATGGTCTACTTCAAGAGCGTCGCAATGCATCAAAAGCGACATGGGCGTGGACACTTCAGAACAGCCCACAGCAATCAACCGATGAAAGCTTGATTGCTGCCGGTATTGGACCGGAAGCACCATTCGTGCTGGTCTGCCCGAATGTGCCCTACGATGCTGGTTATTCCGGGCTCTTAGGCATTTTTCCAAGCATGCGCGACTGGTTGCGCCGCACGGTAACAACGCTACTGGAGCGCACCAATTTGCAGGTGGTAGTTCGCGCCCATCCAGCGGAGGGAGCTCACTGGGGCGGAAAAGAAAGTAGTGCGGAGACTCTCTCTCATTTGTTAAATCACCCCCGTTTAATTTTCATCGCTGATAATCAGAAAGTGAATACTTATGGCTTGATGGAGCGATGCAAGTTCGGGGCGGTGTTTTCATCTACGACCGGACTTGAAATGGCAATGATGGGGAAGCGTGTCGTTGTTGGCGCCAGTGTTTATTACGCCAAGCGTGGCTTTACGACTGAGGCTGATAGCCTCCCAGCATACGATGAGATGTTGATCCAGTTAGCGAGCGAAGAACGGCTAGAGTCGTTATCTAACGAACAGCGCGACGGCGCTAGATTGTTTCATTTCCTGCTCCACTTCATCATTCAGTGGCCGTATCCCTACGATAAGCCGAGCGACATCCGGCGTTTGCCGCCCGCAAACCTGCTCAAGGGCGACGTCGCAAAATATCTACCGTTTCTGGATGCTTTGACGCTTACGGCCGAGGAATGGGAAACGCAAATGGTGGACTACCTGCGTCCCGGTGTTGCTCATGTTCCGGTTAACGTCCAAGCGTCAGGACGATAGCTTGTGCGTATAGGTTGCCTTAGCACGATCAACGAGCCGTTGTTGCCGTATTGGCTTCGTGAACTGTCGGGGCTCGACGCCGAAATGGTCGTGATCCTCGACGAAAAAGCATTGGCCGATGCTGACGTCGAGCGATTCCGTGAAAGAACCGAGGGGGCGTTTCCCCGAGTGAGTATGTATAATTACAGTGAATGGCCGTTCTACTTAGTTCCGAACCACAATGGCTTGGAGACGGTCGCGATTGTCAAGAATCTTGGACTCGATCTCCTGTTAAACTGCGGTACTCCTCGCATTATCAAGAGCCCGTTGCTCAAAGCTCCTCGCATCGGTGTTTTGAATTGTCACCCAGGTAAGCTGCCTGATTATCGGGGGTGCACTGTAGTTGAGTGGGCTCTTTTCAATGGAGATCAGGTCAGCAACACAGCGCATTTGATGACAGAAGAAATCGACTTAGGCCCTATCGTCGTAACAGAGACGGTAAATTTGAAGCCCGATGACTCCTACGTTAATATAAGGGTCAAGGTCTATAAGGCTAACATTGCGCTTCTCGCCAAAGCAGTTGGGATGTTGATCGTCGACGGAAGCAATTTTTCTTCGCCATCAGGAGCGGGGAAGTATTGGAAGCCAATCGATGATGAGCGACTTAAGTTGTTAAAGAGCTGGCCGATCAAAGGTCAGTATGGTTGAGAAAGCCAAGAGAGTTCCCTGGGCGACAGTGAACGGTCTAGTAGACAACCGAAAGACCTGAAAGTTCACTTGAGGTATGTTCTTGATAAGTTCTATGAGTCCTTGCTCACTGAGGGCGTCTTATGAGTCCTTGCTCACTGAGGGCTTCTTCGGAGACGTGCGGCTGATGGAGCGGGTTGCGGCGCCTGCAGGCGTGGGTCGTTCCCACGTCCCAGGGTGCGATGCCATCGTCCGTCTCCGATGAGGGGGCCGCCTTCAGTGGCAGGGCGCGATCGGGTGAAGGGCCAAGGCAACGCGGCCTTAGGGAAGGGTTCGTCCCGCACCGTCCGATCGAATCTCGAACGGCGGTATCGCAATAAATCGCCGCGGTGGAGCGCCGGAAGGCGCGCCTGCCCCGCAAGGGCGGGCGGGGTGCCTTCGCAAAGGTGCCCCAGTGAGACCTGCGCCGTTTCGGCGCTCCGCCTCCCTCAGGGGAGGCAAACAGAACCTGGGCACGCGCCAGGAACAGAGCGATCCATCATTTACCGGCCCTGTGCCGAGTCGAAAGTAAATTGTGCGCGCCTAGCGCGCCGCGCCCTGTGCAAACGCGCTTAAATACCAACTAGTCGAATGTCAGCGCCCAATCTCGCTTTCACTATCGAACTCAAGAATATTGTCCGCTTGAGCTGGGAACTGCTGACCAGGCGAGAGCGCACCGAAGTTGCGGGTCTCGCCGTTGCCATGATGATCAACGGTCTCCTTCAAACTTTCTCGCTGGCTCTATTGATACCCTTCATCGGGCTTATGCTCGATCCGTCTGCTCTCAAGAGTCATGCCCGACTGGCGACATTGGACCGGTTTTTTAATAGTCCGCCGGCCGAGACGCTGCTGGCCGGTTGCGCCATTGCGCTTCTGGTGGTGGTGATTGCCAAAGATGTGTTCGAATATTTTGTGAGCCGTTACCAGAACCGTCTGATCGCCCGTGTCGAACGCCGCGTCTCCGGCGATCTTTTGACCCAGTGTATGGCCGCACCCTATGAGTGGTTCCTGTCAAACAGCACCGCGGAACTCCAAAACGCCGTCATGACTCATGTCGTCGTGTGGGCGCGCGCCGGGTTGAAGGGCGCGCTGTCAATGACTAGCAACGGCGTCTTGATCCTCTCGTTCGTCATTTTTCTCGCCGCTATTGATCCCCTGTTTAGCATTGCAGTCAGTTTGATTGGCGCGGTGCTCGGCTTCGCAATTCTGGCGTTGGTTAAACGGCGCATGCGACGGCTTTCCGCGGAAAAGCACGAGGCGCACAACGAGACATTCAAGTTCCTCAGCCATGCGATAGGCGGCTTCAAAGACATCAAGATCAATGGGAGGGAAACTTATTTCGTCCGACGGTATGTAGACGCACAACGGGTGTACGCCGACTCCGAGGCGTCATTGGCGTCGCTGCAGAATATTCCGAAGTATGCCATCGAGATTGCGATTGCTGTGATCCTCGTGGCGATCGGTCTTGTGGCGGCGCGTTCCCAAATACGCGCCGAGATGGCTACGACACTGGCCGTGTACGGTGTCGCGGTGATCAGAATGGTGCCGATATTCAACCAGGTCTCGGGCACCGTCGCCCAGTTTCATATGGCGGTGCCGGCGATCTGGAATGTTCGACGCACCCATCTTGAACTGGCCGAACTCGCTGCAAAGCAGGCTGCTGTCTTCGATAATCCTGTTATGGCGAAGTGGGACAGCATCAAAGTCGAGGACATCCAGTACGCCTATCCGAGCGCCGCGCTGTCTGCCATCGAAGGCATCTCATTTGTCGTTGAGCGCGGCATGCGCCTGGGCGTCGTCGGACGTTCAGGTTCTGGAAAGACCACGTTGGTCGACATCCTGACCGGACTGCTTCCGCCAAGCCACGGCCGGGTGGTGATCGGCAGCCAGGAGCTGACGCTGGGCAATGCTTCGTCGTGGCGCCAGCAGATCGGTTACGTGCCGCAAGCTCCGTTCATCGCCGAAGGCACGCTCGGCTTTAACGTCAGCCTCGAGACCGACGCTGGAAAAATGGACGAGCGGAAGGCGCTAGAAGCGCTGCACGTGGCGAACCTGGGAGACCTGCTCCAGCACGAGATGCGGTCCGGGCTGTCCTCCGAGATCGGGGACAGGGGCAACCGTCTTTCCGGCGGTCAGCGCCAGCGTGTCGCCATCGCGCGAGCGCTCTATCGCGATCCGAGCTTGCTGATTTTCGACGAGGCCACGAGTTCGTTGGATGCCGAGAGCGAAAATGAGATTTCGCTGGCGCTCGGCCGGATTTCGCGTGACAAGACCATTCTGATCATTGCCCACCGGTTGTCGACCGTGAGGGACTGCGACCGGATTCTCGTGCTGGAGAAGGGCGCGGTGATCGGGTTCGACAGCCACGACAACCTGATCCGGACCTGTCCGACCTATCGGCGCTTCGTGGAGCTCGGCGATCTGTCGCCCGGCGCGCCGAACGAAGACGAAAATCCCGCCGCGGTGGTCGCGGCCAAATAGTAGCAGAACTGACGACAAGGCATGAAAGTCAAAGTCATCGGCGCCGGCTCGATCGGCAATCATCTCTCGAATGCGTCCCGCAGGCTCGGTTGGAGCGTCGATCTTTGCGATACCGATCCCAAGGCGCTGGCGCGGGCGCGCGACGAGATCTATCCGCAGCGCTATGGCGCGTGGGATCCGGCGATCTCTCTGTTCGAAGCGCGCGACGTGCCGAAGGGCGGCTACGATCTCATCATCGTCGGAACGCCGCCTGACAGCCATATCAAACTCGCGTTGGCAGCGGTCGAGGAGAAGCCCAAGGCGGTGCTGGTCGAGAAGCCGTTGTGCGGTCCGGCGCTCGAGGGCGCGCAGCAGCTCCATGATCTGGCCCACGCTAAGGGCGTAGCGATGTTCGTCGGCTACGACCACGTGGTCGGACGCGCGGCCGGCGCCGCGGGCGCGCTGATCGGGAAGGGCGGGCTTGGTGCGATCTCGACCATCGACGTGGAGTTCCGCGAACACTGGGGCGGCATCTTCGCCGCGCATCCGTGGCTCGCCGGCCCCTGGGAAACCTATCTAGGATTCTGGAAGCGCGGCGGCGGCGCTTCCGGCGAACATTCGCACGCGATAAACTTGTGGCAGCATTTCGCGCATCTGGCCGGCGCGGGAAAGATCGTCGAAGTGCAGGCGATGCTGGACTTCGTTCGCGATGAGAAAGTCGACTACGATCGGCTCTGCGTGATGAACCTTCGCACCGAGAAGGGCCTCGTCGGGCGCTGCGTGCAGGACGTGGTGACGCGTCCGGCGCGCAAATGGGCGCGGCTTCAAGGCGCTGAAGGCTATGCCGAATGGTGGTGCGGCCGCGAGCCCGGCGTCGATGTCGTGCTTTCGGCGGTCTCGGGCGGCGATGTCGCCGAGCAGAAGATATCGAAGACACGCCCGGACGACTTCATCGAGGAACTCAAGCATCTCGATGCCGCCCTCAAGAATGATTCGGCGGCGTCGCCGATCGCGCTGGCACGCGGCCTCGATACCATGCTGGTGGTGGCGGCCGCGCATCGTTCGGCCGAAACCGGCCGACGCGTTCGCATCGACTATGCGCGCGGCTATACGCCGGACGCGCTGGTGACGGCCTAAGAGGATTCGGGAGGTACCTATGACGGAAGCCATCGGACATTTCGACTTTCGGAATCTCTTTGTCCTCGACATGGCCAACAACCATCAGGGCAGTGTCGAGCACGGCTTGAAGATCATTGACGGCTGTGCCGACGCCGTGGCGAAACACGGTGTGCGCGCCGCGATCAAATTCCAGTTCCGCAATCTCGATACGTTCGTTCACGTCGACCACATGACGGGAACGAGCAGCAACAAGCACGTGCCGCGCTTCCTCTCGACGCGGCTGTCCTGGGCGCAGTTCGGCGAGCTCCTGACCGCCGTGCGCCGGCGCGGACTGATTTCGATGTGCACGCCGTTCGACGAGGCGTCGGTCGACCGCATCGCCGAGATGGGCTTCGATGTGATCAAGGTTGCGAGCTGCTCGGCGCGCGACTGGCCGCTGCTGGAGCGCGTCGCGGCCACAGGGCTTCCGGTCATTGCTTCGACCGGGGGGCTTCTTCAGGAGCAGGTCGACGATCTGGTGAGCTTCCTTCAGCATCGCGGCTGCGACTTCGCGCTGATGCATTGCGTGTCGATCTATCCGACGCCGGACGCTGCCTGCCATCTCGGCAACATCGCCAATTTCCGTGAGCGCTATCCTGGCCGCGTGATCGGCTGGTCGACTCACGAGAATCCCGCCGATATGGTGCAGGTTGGCCTCGCGTCTGCGCTCGGCGCGCAGATGTTCGAGCGCCACGTTGGCGTTGCGACAGACACCGTCAAGCTGAATGCCTATTCGGCAACGCCCGAGCAGGTCGATCAATGGTTCGCGAGCTGGAAGCGGACGCAGGTGCTGATCGGCTCGCGGCCGCGCCTGCCGGCGCTGCCGGAGGAGCGAGCCGCGATCGACGATCTGAAGCGCGGCGTCTATGCGCGCGGCCCGATCGAGGCCGGCACGGTGCTGACGCGCGATCTCGTCTATTTTGCGTTCCCTTGTGCGCCCGGCGCGCTGGAGAGCGGCAGATGGAAGGACGGCATCGTCGCGAAGACCAACATCGCAGCCGATGCGCTGGTGCCGGAAACCGAGGTCGATATTCCGGGCGATGCCGACGAGAAGATCATCAAGGACGCCGTGCACGAGGTGAAGGCGCTGTTGAATTTCGCCAAGGTGCCGCTGAACAACGAGTTCACGGTCGAATATTCGCACCACTACGGCGTCCGCAACTTCCGCAAGATCGGCGCGGTGCTGATCAATATCATCAACCGCTCCTACTGCAAGAAGGTGCTGGTTCAGCTCGCCGGACAGTTGCATCCCTTTCACTTCCACAAGCTCAAGGAAGAGACGTTCCTGGTGCTGTGGGGCGAACTGCATGTCGAGGCCGACGGCCGCTACAAGAAGCTCGAGCGCGGCGACACGCTGCTCGTGCTGCCCGGCGTCTGGCACCGCTTCTGGACCGAGACCGGATGCGTGTTCGAGGAAATCTCGACCACGGCATTCGCCGATGACTCGGTCTATCGCGACGAAGCCATCAACAAGCTGTCATCCGCGCAGCGCAAGACCAACGTCGACCACTGGGGGCGCTTTCAGCTGAAGGATCAGCTGCGCGCCGCTCAGGTGCCGAGCCAGTAGCCTTCGTCGTCAGTGTTCCGGGCCATCGTCTTCGATTTCGACGGCACCTTGGTCGATTCCAACACCATCAAAGTGTCGTGCATGCACGACGCCGTCGCTGGCATGACCGGCGGCCGCGAGGCTTTGCAAAAGGCGTTGCAGTTGGGCGGCGACCGCTATCGGTTGTTCGCCGTGGTGGCGCGGCAACTCGATCCGGACGGCGATCAATTGGACATCGAGAAGCGTGGCTATCAGCTCGCGATGGACTATGGGCGGCGTTGTGCGCGGGCGATTGCGGCGGCGCCGGAACGGCGCGGCGCGAGATCGGCATTGGCCGCGTCGAAGCGGCGGGGATTGAAGCTCTACATCAATTCCGCGACGCCGCGCCGCGACATCCTGGGGCTCCTTCGGGCGCGCGGGATCGCCGGCCATCTGGACGGGACGCTCGGGGCTCCGACTTCGAAAACGGATAACCTCAGAAGGCTGATGAGGTCGGAGCGTCTGTCGGCGCGGCAGGTGGTCGTCGTCGGCGACAGCATGGACGATCTCGTTTCGGCGCGCACCGTGGGAGCCTGGTTTGTCGCCGTGACCGTCGAGCCGCGCATCCGCGAGCGTGTCGCGTATGGCATCAAGGATCTGAATCTGCTGCTGCCGTTGTTGGACCGGCTGGCGCGACGTCCTCTTGCCCGGGTGCGTCAATGATCGCCGGCCGTACGGTTCTTGCCGTGGTGCCGGCGCGCGGCGGCTCCAAGGGCATTCCGCTCAAGAATTTGCGCGAGGTTGGCGGCCGCTCGCTGGTCGCTCGCGTCGGCGATATCGTCAAACAGGTGCCGGAAATCGACCGCGCCGTGGTGTCGACCGACCATGCCGAGATCGCCGAGGCCGCCAAGGCCGCAGGGCTCGATGCACCGTTCATGCGGCCTGAGTCGATTTCCGGCGACCGCATCGGCGACTACGACGTGCTGTGGCACGCCCTGCAGGCGACCGAAGCCGTCGATGGCCGCCGCTACGACGTGGTCGTGATGCTGCAACCGACATCGCCGCTGCGCACGCCGGCGCATGTCTCTTCGACCATCCGGATGATGGCGGAGGGCGGCTGGGATTCGGTCTGGACGGTTTCGGCGACGGATTCCAAGGCGCATCCGTTGAAGCAGCTGACCGTCGCGGACGGCAAGCTTGGCTACTACGATCCGAACGGCGGCGCGATCATCGCGCGCCAGCAGTTGAAGCCGGTCTATCACCGCAACGGCATCGCCTATGCGATGACGCGCGAGTGCCTGGCGGATCAGGGCTCGATCATGGGCCGCAAGGCCGGTGCGCTGGTCATCGACGGCGAGCATGTGTCGATCGACACCGAGTGGGACATCGAACTGGTCGAGTGGGTTTTGTCGCGCGAAAAACTGCAAACATGAAGGTTCTGGTTTTTCTCGAGCACGACATCATCTGTCGCCACTTCGTGATGAGCGGCGCGCTCCAGCCGTTGGTCGAGCAGGCCGATGTCCGCTTCATTTTCCCGAACGACGGCGGCAAGCGCGTCAAGCTCGATCCGGCCCAATTGCCGCTCGGTGCGCCGTTCGAGAAGGTCGCCGTGGATGCCAAGCGGCAGCAGACCTGGCGTTGGCTGCTCTATGTCGATCAGCTCAAGTATCGAGCGGGCGAGCATGAGGCGGCGATTCGCAAGTTCCGCTGGAAGCTTCTGGGCTGGAAATCGGCAGCGCTGCTGACACTGGCCGGTCTGCCGCTCGGCGGCATGGTGTTCCGGCGGATCGTGGACAAAAGGCTTTCCGCGCAGCCTCCGCGCGCGCTGGCGGACCTTCTCGATCGCGAGCGGCCCGACGTTGTGTTGCATCCCAGCGTTCTCGACAGCGTCTTTCTCAACGATCTCGTGGTCGAGTGCCGGCAGCGAGCCATCCCGCTGGTTGTCGCGATGAACTCCTGGGACAACCCTTCAACGAAGCGCGCCATGGTTGGCGCGCCGGACTGGTTGTTGGTCTGGGGGCCGCAGACCCGTGATCATGCGGTGCGGTTCATTCGCATGGACCGCGACCGTGTGGTGCCGTTCGGTGTGGCACAGTTCGATGTCTACCGCGATCGGCCACGCATCGACCGCGCACAGTTCTGTGCCGATCATGGACTCGATCCAAGCCGCCGGGTCATTCTGTTTGCCGGCTCCAACGCCCAGACCGACGAGCTTGCGGCGTTACAGGCGCTGGATCGGGCCGTCAGCGACGGCCGCCTTGGTAACGTCTCGTTCGTCTATCGGCCCCATCCTTGGGGCGGCGGCGGCCGCTATGGCGCCCGTCTCGCCCGCGCCAAGTTCGATCACATCGTGGTCGACCGCAACATGCGCGCCTATCTCGAAGCGATCGGAGCAGGCAACAAGCATATGTCGCTGCCGGACTATCGCGACACCCACGATATTCTGTGCTCCATCGACGGCGTCATCTCGCCGATGTCGACCATCCTGCTCGAGGCCGCGCTGCATGCAAAACCGGTTGTGGCCTATACGCCAGCCGGTGCTGACGGATCGGAGCAGTTGGCGAATTCGCTGCCCATGCTGCATTTCGCCGATTTCCTCAAGTTGCCGGAGATCGGTCATGCCTCAACAACTGACGATCTGATCCAGGTGACGGCGCAAATGGCGGACCCGGCAGAAGGCGTGAAGCGAGGCCGGGAGTTTCAGCGCGCCGCGGGCCACTTCGTGACGCCCTTCGAGCGTGCCTGGCGGGACCGGCTCGTGGACTTCCTGCGCGACGATGTGCTCGCGGGACGGGGCAGCGGCATGCTGCCGCGTGCCGCCGAGTAATGCGCCAGGCTCAACGATGAATCTCGCAAATCGTCGCGTCGTCGTGACCGGAGGCGCGGGCCTGATCGGCTCTTTCCTGGCCGAGCGTCTCGTTGCGGCCGGCGCCCAAGTCATCGTCGCGGACGATTTCTCGAAAGGGCGGCGCGACTATCTGGCCAAGATCGCCGATCGGATCGAAATCCGCGAAGGCGATCTCGAAGAGCAGCCGGCGATGGAGCGTGCCCTGGCGAATGCCGAGGTGGTGCTCCATCTGGCGAGCCGCGCCTTCGGCGTCGGCTATTCGGCCGGCAACCACCTAAGCATCCTCGATCACAACGAACGCATCACCGGCAATCTCATCCGTGTGTTGGCGCGGAAGCCTGCCGCCTGGCTGCTCGTCGCCTCATCGTCCTGCGTTTATCCGGACGATGGTCCGGACACCATCACCGAGTTGCCCTTGTTCTCCGGCGAACCCGAGATGGCGAACTGGGGCTATGGCTGGGCCAAGCGCATGCTCGAGCAGAAGGCGCTGATGCTTGCCAAAGAGATCGGCATGCCGCTGACTGTTGTAAGGCCATTCAACATTTACGGCGAACGCTACACATGGTCGGGCGATGCCAGCCAGGCGATCCCGATGCAAGTGAAGAAGGTGATGGACGGCGACAACCCTGTGGTGATCTGGGGATCGGGCACGCAACGGCGCAACTATCTGCATGCGGTCGATTGCGCGGACGCGATGGCGGGGCTGGTCGAGGCGGGCTTCAAAGGCGTCGTCAACATCGGCACCGAGGAGACCGTCACTCTGCGGGAGCTCGCGGAGACGATCTGCCGTGTCGCCGGACGTCATCCGCACCTCATCGCCGATGCGTCGAAGCCAGAGGGGCGCCGCATCAAAAGCGCGGACTCGACGCTGCTTCGCAAGAGCTATCCCGGCTTTCGCCGGACCGTCAGCCTCGAGCAAGGCATCGTGCGAATGATCGAGTGGTACGCCGGCAACTTCGGCGGCAAGGTCGCATGAACGCCATCACCGGATCGTCGCTCTCGGGCAACGCCGATGTTGCCGTGTTTGCCAAAGGCGGACGCGACATCCGCTACGAGAAGCTCAAGCGCGGCGAGGAAGCGCCGCGCGAATTCTTCTATGGCTTCCTGGATCTCGACCGGGCCGGCATCTCGGCCGCAATGATGTCGAGCGCGGGCGCGGTGCCGGGCCTGCTCGGCGGCGCAGCCGACATCGCCGAGCGCGCGTTCATCGCCGCGACCAATTTCGGGGTGCGGCCGCTGTCGAGCCGGCTGCGCGCGCCGTCGTTCCGCAACTCCAAGGTCGTCATCAGCTACACCGACGGATTCTCCTTGAGCCTCGGGCTTGGACTGCCCCGCAAGCGCGGCCGTCCGATCATGATGGGCGGCTTTCATGCGCTGTCCGATCTTGATCAACGCGTGCCGCCATGGGCTCGCTCATCGGTCCAAGGGCTCATCCGGCGGGCCCTGCGAAGCCTCGATCATGTGTTCTGCTTCGGTGCGGCCGATCGCGAATTTGCCATGGAGCGCTACGGTCTCGAAGCCGAGCGCTCGTCGGTCGTTCCGTTCGGCATCGACACCGACTTCTGGCGTCCGATGCCCGAGGAGCCGCAGGAGGATTTCGTCATCGCGGTGGGGCAGGACCCGAACCGCGACTACGATCTCCTGGCAGCCGCGCCTGGCAGTCACCGCACCATCATCATCACGCGGCGGCCCGTCAAAATCCCGGCGAGCGCACGGCACATCACGGTCACGGCCGGTGACTTTTTCGGCTCCGATTCGATCAGTGATCAGGATCTGCGCAAGCTCTACAACCGCGCGCGCGCCGTGATCGTGCCGCTGAAGGACGTCTATCAGCCGACGGGCTACAGCGTCACCCTGCAGGCCATGAGCTGCGGCCGGCCGGTGATCCTGTCCGACATTCGCGGGCTGTGGACCGGCATACGCGGCGGCGATCACTGCGTGCTGGTGCCGCCGGGCGATGCCCGGAAGCTCGGCGAGGCGATCGACCGCGTCTGGACCGATCGGGATTTCGCCAGGCGCGTGGGTGAATCCGCCCGCGCCAAGGTGCTGGCTGAATATCAGTTGGAGAAGAACGGTGAGGGCGCCATCGCGCTGGCGCGCCGCGGACTGGCGCTCTGGGCCGGGCGCCAAGGCCTGTGAAGGTTTCGATCAATCAGCGTCCCTATGCCGGTCCGTGGGGGGGCGGCAATCGCTTCATCGCGGCGCTGTGCAGCGCGCTGAAGGAAAGCCGCCATTCGGTGGTGCATTCGCTGAAGGATCGCGACATCGACGTCATTCTCATTGTCGATCCGCGCACCCGTTCCCCCAACGTCACCTTCGGCGCGGGCGCGGTGCTCCGCTATCTCACGCTGCGCAATCCTTCTGCCTTCGTCGTTCATCGCATCAACGAATGCGATGAACGCAAAGGCGAGCCGTTCATCAACCACAAGCTGGTGCGGGCGAATTATGTGGCCGACGCCACGGTGTTCGTCGGCGAATGGCTGACCAAGCTGCCGGTGTGGCAGAGGCATCTTCGCTCACCATGGTTCGTCGTCCGCAATGGCTCGGATCGCGCGGTGTTCAATGCGAACGGCTTCCGGCCCTGGAGCGGGCAGGGGCCGATCAAGCTTGTGACTCATCATTGGGGCTATCACCCGCTGAAAGGCTTCGACATCTACCGCGCGCTCGATGAGCTGGTCGGGCGGCCGGAGTGGCGTGATCGCGTTGCCTTCACGTATGTGGGCCAACTGCCCAAGGGCTTCAGGTTTCAGAATGCCCGCTATGTCGAGCCGCTCGATGGCGAAGTGCTGGCTGCTGAACTGCGCTCGCACCACGCCTATCTCACGGCCTCGGTCAATGAGCCCGGCGGCAATCACCAGAACGAGGGCGCGCTGTGCGGCTTGCCGCTGCTTTATCGGGATTCGGGTTGCATGCCGGAATACTGCGAGGGCTTCGGCGTTTCGTTCTCGGGCTGGGATGGCTTCATTCCGGCGCTGATGCGGCTTCAGTCCGATTATTTCGCACTGGCCGAGCGCATGCCGAGCTTCCCTCACACCGCCGAACGCATGACACGCGAATGGCTCGCGCTTCTGACCTCATTGGTCAAGGAGCGTGCCGCAATCGCCGGTCATCGTCAGCTGCTGCGCGATCCGTGGGCCGCGCTCGCCACGCAGATTCCGCTCTGACGGACGCCCAGAAGCGCGATCACGATGGGTTACGGCGGGGATCTGATCTGGAGCGGTGTATTTCGTGCGCTGCACGCCCATGACAAGCGCCCGGTGATCGTCGCGAACACGCCGAAACTGTCCGATCTGCTGGTCGGTTGCATGCATGACCGGAGTGCGGACATTTCGGACCGGACGATTTTTCTCGGCAATCCGCACGTGTCGTTCCTGCCGGCCAAGGCGAAAGGCCGACTCACGCGGACGCTGGATTTGGCGTTCGCGGGCTTCCTGAAAGTCACGGGCATCCGCAAAACGTATGAACGCGCGATCTTTGCGCTCGCCGAACGCTTCAGAAAGCCGGATACCAGCCGGCTGGTGCACGTGGATATGTTGATCCACAGCTACGCCGCCGAAGAGTTCAAGACGCACTTCGTGTGGAAGCAGGGCGGACACGCGATCGAAACCACCTTGCTTGGCTTCGGCATCAGGCCTGATTCATTCCGCCCCGAACTCTATCTCGACGAGAAAGAGCAGCGCCACGCGGCTGAAGTGTTGGCCGATGCAGGTGTCACAGGTCCCTTTGTCGTTTGTGAACCGGATTCCAATCCCGAATGGTTCGGCGAGCTGCGCTCATGGCCGCGGGAACGGTGGGTTGAACTGGCCCAACGCCTGCGCAACGCAAGACCGGACATCACCATCGTTCAAGTCGGTGTCCCCGGCACGCCAGCCATGCCGGATGTCGTCGATATCCGCGGCCGGACCACATTCCGTGAGGCTGCGGCGCTCATGGCGCGTAGCGCGCTCTTTATCGGCACCGAAGGCGGCTTGATGCACGCGGCGCGCGCGGTGGATGCCAGAGCGCTGATCCTCTGGGGCGGCGTCACGCTTCCGGAGTTTGCGGGCTATCCGGCCAGCCATCGTATCATCTGCCATCGCGTGGCATGCGCCCCATGCGGCCAATTCGGCTGGTGCGACAAGGGCCACGTTTGCATGCGCGGCATCTCGGTCGAAGAGGTGCTGGCGGCCGCACTGGAATGCCTTGCCTCCTCACGTTGATCTGATGTCTGCGCCCAATACCAAGATTACGACACTCGAGGCCTGCCGCGGTTTTGCCGCCGTTCTGGTGGTGCTGTATCACGCGAGCGGCACCATGTTCGAAGTCTACTTCGGATATCCCGCCGTCGGCTGGTTTCGCTTCGGTCATGCTGGCGTCGATTTCTTCTTCGTGTTGTCCGGCTTCATTATTTACTATGTGCACGCCGACGACTGCGGATGGCCCGACCGCCTTCGCAGCTACGCGTACCGCCGGATCGTGCGCATCTACCCAATCTACTGGGCGGTGACGATAGCGATGGTCGCGGCGTCCTTTGTTGTGTCGTCGATAGCAGCTTTGCCGGCGATGGCGCCGAACCGCTTGCTTTTGTCATTCCTGCTCCTCCCGCAATCCGGCGTTCCTCTGGTCAGTGTCGCCTGGAGCCTTCAGCATGAGGTGCTGTTTTATGTGTTGTTCGGTATCGCGATCGCGAACCGGACGGCCGGCATTTTAGCCTTTGCGGTTTGGGCGTGCTTCATCGCATATTGCATCTTCGATAAACCGCAGACTCCACTGCTCCTGTTTATTGGCCGCGACTTCAACATCCTGTTCTTTGTTGGAATGGCCGCAGCCATGATCGTCCGGACAGGGCGCATTTCTTGTCCTCGGGTGGTGCTGGCGATCGGCGCCATCGTGTTTTTCACTGGAGGCATCTTGGAGAATGGAGGACTTGATCTCAGGGAATTGCTGGGCCGCGTCGTTTACGGCACGGGAGCGGCGCTGATGGTCCTGGGGCTGGTCGAAGGCGAGCGTAGCGCCGACTGGAAGACGCCGAAGCTGCTGCTATGGATCGGTGCTGCTTCGTACTCGATCTATCTGATCCATCTCAACGTCTTGGTCGTGGTAGAAAAGGCCGGCGGCGCGCTGGATCTCGGTGTGGCGTTGCCGGGACTCGTCGTCCTCTCCGGAGTCGTTGTGGCCGCGGTTGTGGCCGGTCTGATCTGTTACATCCTGCTGGAGCGTCCATTGCTCGCGACACTGCGCCAATGGAATCCGCCACGGTCAGAAACGTCCGCGCCGGCTGCGGGCCCTTCGGCTTCCTGAGTCTCGATTGTTACAATGATGAAGACAACCCAGGCTCTGCCGGCCGATCTCAGTTCAGCCCGGTTGGCAACCGAGGCTGGCAGCCAGCGCACCTGCTATGGCGACGCCATTGTCGCAGTGGTGCTGGTCGCGGCGACCCTCGCGATTGGTCTGATCGATCCAAACGATCAGTTCCTTTCTACCAACGACATCTACGCTTTCAGACAGATCCACACCTATTTCGATATCTTTTCGTGGTTACCCCAGGACGTGGCTTCTCCGGCCGCGGTGCTCGACAAGATCGCGCGCTTCGTCTTCTGGATTTTCTATTACTTTCACGGCGCGCCGCCGGAACTGTACCAAGCGCCGGTCTTTGCGGCGCTCGATGCCGCCAAGGTCCCGTTCCGGCCGCTTTATGGACAGGCCATGGTCACCGCATATCTCGCGCTGACGGTGGTCTTGTTTTGGTCATGCTTGCTGCGCGCCGGTGTGACCTCGGTGATCGCTTGCGCAGCTGCGTTGCTCGTCGCGTGCTCGCCGATGTTGGCAGGACTTTCGCGCGCGTTTGGCGCGATCTGGCTGGTCAATGCGCCGTTCTGTCAGGCGCTCAGCCTCTATGCATTTCTTCGATTACGCGAGGGGCAAGGCGGCTGGCTCTGCGGACTGGGCCTGACGCACATCATTTTGTCCGATCCGATTTCCTTTCTGATTGTTGGCCCGCTTCTGGTCGCTTGGATGATTCCCGATCGATGGCAGGGGTCTCGCAATTGGATCGAGTTTGGGCGCAGGCGATTGTCTTTGCTGCGGCGTTGGCAAATCTGGCTGCTCCCGGCGCTCGCAATCATCGCCGTAATTCTGTGGAACATCGTGCGTGCCCGCTACGCTGCGGCGATCCCGGGCGAGGCCACACTGTTCGTCTATCCTTTTGTCAAATATATCGCGGGCGCCGGCCAAGCCCACGCCGAGCTGTTTGGACCGAATGACTGGCTCCGGGTCGCTGTCGTGTCGTTGGGGATCTGGGCGCCTTTGGGACTGCCCATCGTATGGGGGGCGGGCGCTGTCACCGGACGGCGCAAGTCCACCGACCCGTTCATTTTGACTTGGGCCGCGATTTCCTCGGTCGGCTTCGGTCTGATGTTCTACGTGTTTTCGTATCAGGGGATGGGTAGCCAATCGATGCCCTACGTCGGCTATCCGGTCTACACGATATTGCCGTTTGTCATGCTGCTGGCGTTGGCGGCCGATCGCATTGCTTCGGGCGGGGTATGGCGGCGGCATCTGATGACCGCAGGCCTTGCGGGCTTCGCCGCACTCGGCCTGCTGACCACCGTCAGTTACATCTGGCAGAAGCCGCTCATTCCGGGATCGTCGCTGCTCGCCTTCGACGTCCCCAGCATGGATCTCATCGGGTTGCGCCGGCCTTACTATGGCGATGAGGCCGCGGGCGCTGCTGTACGCCACGTGCTCACGCGAACGGTCACGGACGGCAACAACACGAACGCGCGTCTGCTCTACGTCCGCAAGCGGGACAATGTCCGTTTCGATGTGTTCTGGATGTACGCGGGTCTGGAATATGGCGGCCGCTGGTTCGAACTGCACCAAGGCGGGATGCCGAAGATCGAAGCGCGGCTCCTGGAACAGGAATCCAATGCGCCGCCGGCCGAATGGATGCTACGGCAGATCGAGCCGGTGCACCGCACCTTCGAAGGCTCGACGGCGCTTCACGATTCACAAGGCCAAGCCTGCGCGGCGCGCGCCTGCGTCGTTCTGGATGTGACCGGAAAAGCTAGCGACAACGAATTGCTCAGCCGCCTTGCCGGCGCGCCCGATCTGCAAATCCGGCGCGATGAAAACGCCGCCTACAATGTCTCGATCATTGGCGACCGCTCGCTGCTGCCGGCGCTCGGCGTGACCGATGGCCGCGAGCTGGATCGAAACTTTCGCGCAAGCTTCCCGAGCCTGTGGGATTTGATCCCGCCGCGTGAGCCTTTGTACTTCCTCAATCAATTCAAACGTGCGGCGGCGCATTAGCGATGTCTCTGACAATCGACGATAAGCCCGCCGCCGGCGCTGCTCCCGCGATGTCGCCGCGCAAATCGCGAATTCGCGACCTTTATGAGCGCCTGGCGCCCGCGCGCGGCGAATGGCTCGCGCGCAACGAATACTACTATGCCGACGACCGCGCCTATATGCGATTTCTGGTGCCGGAAAAACTCCGTGTGCTCGAACTCGGGTGCGGCAATGGTCAGTTGCTGGCCTCGCTGGCGCCGTCTTACGGATTGGGCATCGATATCAGTCCGGCCATGGTCGGGGAGGCGCGCAAGCTTCACCCGGGGCTCAACTTCCTGGTCGGTGACATCGAAGACCCGGGCTTTCTGGAGACGATCAACGAAAAATTCGACGTCATCATTCTTTCTGACACGATCGGCTATCTCGAAGACTGCCAAACCGCGCTCAGCCACTTGCACAGGTTTTGTCTGCCCGAGACCCGATTGATCGTCAGCTACTATTCGAAGATCTGGGAGCCGGTGCTGAAGCTCGGCGAGTGGCTTGGTCTGAAGATGCCGACCGTCGAGATGAACTGGCTGTCGTCCGAAGACATGTCGAACCTCCTGATGCTGACGGACTTCGAGCCGATCAAGCGCGAATGGCGGCAACTCGTCCCGAAGCGCTGGCTCGGGCTGGGGCCGCTGATCAACCGCTATATCGGCACGCTTCCTGTCATTCGGCGGATGTGTCTTCGCGACTATGTGGCGGCGCGCTCGCTGATCACGGCGCGTGACGGCAACCGTAGTAATCCTTCGGTCACCGTGCTGATCCCATGCCGCAATGAGGCCGGCAATATCGAGCCGGCGATCAAGCGCGTGCCCAGGTTCGCCAAGGAGATGGAGTATCTCTTTGTCGAGGGGCACAGCAGCGACAACACGGTCGATGAAATCAAGCGTGTGATCGCGTCCTATCCCGAACTCGATATCCGGCTCATCCAGCAGGACGGCAAGGGCAAAGGCAACGCCGTGCGCAACGGCTTCGACGCGGCGAAAGGCGAGGTGATGATGATCCTCGACGCCGATCTCACCATGCCACCGGAGGATTTGCCGAAGTTCTATGCGGCGATCGCGTCCGGGAAGGGCGAGTTCATCAATGGCTCACGCCTCGTTTATCCGATGGAAAACGAGGCGATGCGATTTCTCAATCACGTGGCCAATTGGACGTTTTCCAAGCTGTTCTCATGGCTGCTCAACCAGCGCTTCACCGATACGCTGTGCGGCACCAAGGTGCTGTACAAGACAGACTATGAGCGGATCGCGGCCAACCGCTCTTACTTCGGCGAATTCGATCCGTTTGGCGACTTCGACTTGCTGTTCGGCGCGGCCAAGCTCAACCTGAAGATCGTCGAGGTGCCGATCCGCTATGCGGCCCGGACCTACGGCACCACGCAAATCTCTCGATTCACTGACGGCTGGCTGCTGCTTCGCATGGTCGCTGTCGCGTATCGGCGGCTGAAGGCGTTCTGAGCCGTCCATGGCCGAGACCGCCGCTCGCAAGACGATCCGCGCGCTTTATCGCGGCCTCATTGGCGGCGCCGCGCTGGCGGCTTTGCCGGCGCGGGCGCGCCACGGCAGGCTGGCCGTCTATTACGGCGGAGCGCGGGCCGGCGATCACGGCGGCACGCTGGTCAAGGTCAGGCTGCTCCAGACCCGATATCCCGAGGCTCGTGTCGGGTTTTCCCTGGTCTATATGTTGTCCAACGCGATCTACCTGCCGCAGCCGGTGATCGACAGGCTGCGCAGTTCAGGCGTCCCGGTGGTGCTCAATCAGAACGGTGTGTTCTATCCGGGCTGGTATCCATTCGACTGGCGGGCCGAGAATGCCCGCATGGCGCGCGTTCACGCCGCTGCCGACCATGTGTTCTATCAAAGCGAATTCTGTCGTCGTTGCGCGGAGAAATTTCTGGGGCCACGCGCTGGTCGATCGGAAATTCTGTATAACGCGGTCGACACCGGCCATTTCAGCCCTCGCCTTGAAAACGTTCCACACCGCCCGACCGATGCGCCATTCACCTTTCTCGCCACCGGCAAGTTCGACCTCGCGATCGGGTATCGCTTGATGTCGTCGATCGAAGGGATTTCCGCCGCGCGGCGCGGCGGCCTTGACGTGCGGCTCAAGGTTGCCGGCGGCATCGACCCAAGCGTACGCGCGCAGGCGCAGCGCCGGATCGACGAATTGAAGCTGGCCCAGGCGGTGGAATTCTTCGGCCCCTACAATTCAAAACAGGCGCCCACGATCTATCGGAGTGCTGACGCCTATCTGATGACCAAGAACAACGATCCTTGTCCCAACTCGGTGCTGGAAGCGCTGTCGAGCGGATTGCCGGTGCTCTATTCGGCTTCGGGCGGCGTCCCGGAACTGGTCGGCACCGAAGCTGGTGTTGGTCTTGCGATCCCGGAGTCGTTTGAAGAGGACATTGCGCCCGAGCCCGCAGCGATCGCCGAAGGCATGAGCCAGATCATCCGGCAGCGGTCGGAGTTCAGTGCGGCCGCGAGGCGGCGTGCGGTGGAACGGTTCGACCTGCCACAGTGGCTTGCGCGGCACGACGCCGTGTTCGAGCAGGCTTTGAGGAATGCAGCATGAAGGCTTTCGGGCTCAAGGTCGCCAACGTGCTGGCGCTCATTTGGCAACTGCTGCCGATGCGGCTGCGCCATCTGCTGCTGAAGGGCATGTTCGTTCTGGAATCGCGTGGGCCTGATACGGGCGCGGCGCTCAAGCGGCTGTTCACCCTGCAGGACGACCTTGATCACGTCGTCAATGAGCGCGCGATGATCCACGGCAAAGGCGAGCATCCCAAGCATCGTCTGATGCGCTACCACGACTTCTTCATCGGAAATATTTCAGACGGTCAGCGCGTGATCGACATCGGTTGCGGCTATGGCGCGGTCGCGCGCTCCATCGCGCGGGCCCGGCCGAAGTCGCAGGTGATCGGCGTGGACTACGATCCCAAGCGTCTCGCCGAAGCGCGGGCCCGAGACAATCCCGCCAATCTGAGCTTTGTCGAAGCTGACGCGACACAGGCCGTGCCGCAGGGGCCATGGGATGTGGTCGTGCTCTCCAACGTCCTGGAGCACATCGTCGATCGCCACGCGTTTCTCACCGCGCTGATCGACAAGACCAAGGCCAGGCGTTTCCTGATCCGGGTGCCGTTGTTCGAACGCGACTGGCGGCTCGCGATGCGGCGCGAGGTCGGCGCCAACTACTATTCGGACCCGGATCACGAGATCGAACCGACCCAGGAAGAATTCCGCCGGGAAACCGCCGCGGCCGGCCTCGTCGTCGAGCAACTGGGCACGCCCTGGGGCGAGATCTGGTCGGTGCTGCGGGTGAGCGACAGCCGGGCATGAGCGTGCCCGAGCTCACGATCGTGGTGCCGTGCTACAACGGCGGTCGCTTTTTCGACCAGATGTTCACGGGACTCGATCGGCAGACGTTCCGCGATTTCGAGATCATCATCGTCGATGACGGCTCGACCGATGCCGACACCAAGGCGCGGCTGCAGAATCTGCCTGCCGGCGCGAGCGTCATCCATCAAGAGAACAAGGGCCTCGCAGCCGCGCGCAACATCGGATTCAAGGCCGCGCGCACCGAGTTCGTGCTGCCGCTCGATTGCGACGACGTCCTCGAGCCGACGTTTCTGGCCGAGGCCATGGCGCTGCTCAAGGCTGCGCCTGCGCAAGTCGCGTTCGTCTATTCGCACATCAAGCTGACCGGCGGGCGTGAGGGTGTGCACGAATGCGACTTCGATCCGTTCGATCAGCTGTTTCTCAATGAATTGCCGTATTGCCTGTTGATGCGAAAATCCGCGTGGGCCGCGATCGGCGGCTATGACGAGACGATGCGCGACGGCTATGGCGGCTATGCGGACTGGGATTTCAACATTCACCTGTTGGTGGCGGGTTATCGCGCGATCCGGATCGACAAGCCGATGTTCATCTACTGGGTGCGGACCGACGGCATGCTGGTCAGCCTTTCGGCCAAGATGCACGGTACGATCTGGCACTACATCCGGAAGAAATATCGCGACGAATACAGGCTTACGGCGCTCTGCCGGCGCTGGAACGAGAACCGCTCGATGTCTTCGGCGGTCCGCGGTGCGGGACTGTTGTTTCTCGCAACGGTGCTGCCGTTGCGATGGTTCGATCAGCTTTTTTACGCGCTTCTCGTCGCCGCGCATCGGCGTCAGACGCGCGCTTACCTTGCTACGCAATGACCATTACGATTGCCGTTCGATCGCCCGGTACGACATTGAAGGATAGACGATGAGCCAACGAGTTGCCCTGATCACCGGCATCACCGGTCAGGATGGCGCCTATCTGGCGGAGTTCCTGCTCAAGAAGGGCTACGAGGTGCACGGCATCCGTCGCCGTTCCTCGTCATTCAACACCGGTCGCGTCGAGCATCTCTACCAGGATCTGCACGAAGAAGATGTGCGCTTCATCATGCACTACGGTGACCTGACGGACGCCACCAACCTCATTCGTATCGTGCGGGAGACGCAGCCGCACGAGATCTACAATCTGGCGGCACAGAGCCACGTCATGGTGTCCTTTGAGACGCCGGAATATACCGCCAATTCCGACGGTCTCGGCACATTGCGGATGCTGGAAGCAATCCGGATCCTCGGCATGGAAAAAAGCGTGCGCTTCTACCAGGCCTCGACATCGGAGCTTTATGGCCTGGTGCAAGAAATCCCGCAGCGCGAGACCACGCCGTTCTATCCGCGTTCGCCTTACGCGGCAGCGAAGCTTTATGCCTACTGGATTACGGTGAACTACCGGGAGGCCTATGGCATCCATGCGTCGAATGGCATCCTGTTCAACCACGAAGGGCCGACCCGCGGCGAAACTTTCGTGACGCGCAAGATCACCCGCGCGGTCGCCGCTATCGAGCTTGGCGTCCAGCAGAAGCTCTATCTCGGTAATCTTGATGCGACGCGCGACTGGGGACACGCCCGCGATTACGTCGAAGGCATGTGGATGATCCTCCAGCAGCCTGAGCCCGACGACTATGTCCTCGCCACCGGCGAGGCGCATTCGGTGCGTGAGTTTGTCGAGAAATCGTTTGCCTGCATCGGCAAGCGGATCGAATGGCGCGGCTCGGGCGTCAATGAAACCGGGGTGGAAGCGGCGACAGGTCGCGTGCTGGTCGAGATCGACCCGCGCTATTTCCGGCCGACCGAAGTGATGCAGCTCCTGGGCGATCCAAGCAAAGCGCGAAAGAAGCTGGGATGGCAGCATCGCACGAGCTTCGAGACGCTTGTGCAGGAGATGGTTCGCGAGGACCTCGCGCTGATGCAAAAGGCGCAGATGAACAGCCGTGCTCGCGATTGAAGTCTCAGAATATTTGAATGGTTCCGATATGTTGTTTCTTTTGACGCCTGCCGACTCTGCAGGCGTTGCTCTCGGCCAGCGCTGAAATAACCACGATCCGATGTGCGGCATTGCCGGCCTGGTCGATCTGAAAGGCCTCCGCACGGAGGAGACAGCGCGGCGCTGCGAGACGGCGCTTCGTCGCATCCGGATGCGCGGACCGGACGGCGAGGGCACCTGGGCCGATGCGCATTGCGCGCTCGTCCACACCCGCCTTGCCATCATTGATCTGTCGCCGCTCGGCGCACAGCCGATGCGCCGCGGCGGACTCTCCATCACCTTCAACGGCGAGATTTTCAACTACGCGGAGCTGCGTGACGAGCTCGCGCGTCTCGGCCACAGCTTCCAATCGCACTCCGACACCGAGGTGCTGCTTGCGGGTTGGCAGCAATGGGGCGCGGAGCTCCTGCCGCGGCTCAATGGCATGTTCGCCTTCGCGATCTGGGATGCGGAGGCGCGCACACTGTTTGCGGCCCGCGACCGGTTTGGCGAGAAGCCGCTGGTCTATGCCCAGTCCGGCGAACGCCTCGCCTTCGGCACCGATCTGATTGCTTGCGAGGCGATGCTGGGCGAGACACGCCCAGTCGATCCGGCTGCACTGCGCGCACTGTTCACGCTCCGCTTCGTGCCGGAGCCATGGTCGATCGCCCGCGGCGTGCGCAAGCTTCCGGCGGGCCACTGGCTGCGCTTCGGTCCGCGGGGGCTCGTGGTCGAGCCTTGGTACGAACTGACGGCGGCCCGCACCCATTCGTCGATGGACATCGCCGATATCGAGGCTGGCCTGCGTCAGCGCCTCGACCTCGCGGTGCAGGCGCGCCTCGTGTCCGACGTGCCGGTCGGCGTGTTTCTGTCGAGCGGCATCGACTCGGCGCTCGTTGCGGCTTCGGTTGCAGCCTCGGGCGGCAGGCTCAAGACCTTCACGGTCGGCTTTCAAGGCGCCAGTGGTTACTACGAGGAGCGCCCGATGGCCGCGGCAGTCGCGCGGCATCTCGGCGCCGAGCACAACGAGATCGAGGTGAGTGGGGAACGCGTGGGCGAAGTGCTCGACCGCGTGTTCACGGCACTTGACGAGCCTTTCGCAGACGCATCCGCGGTGCCGACATTTCTCGTGTCCGAAGCGACCAGCCGCAAGGTCAAGGTGGTGCTGACCGGCGACGGCGCCGATGAGGTTTTCGGTGGCTACCGCCGCTATTGGTCGGAGCTGCATGCCGGGCTGTGGAATCGCTTGCCGGGCGCGCTCCGCGCTGCGTTGACCGGACTGGCGATGCGCCTGCCGGAAGGCAAGGACAGCCGGCTGATGGAGGCGCTGCGGCGCGTGCGCCGCTTTGCTGCGACCGCCGATGCCGATCCGGTTCGCCGCCAGGCGGCGTTAATGCGGCTCGCCTCCGAGCAGGAGCTTGACCGGCTGCTGGAGCGGACGCCGGATGAACCCATCTCGCTTGAGAGCCTGGTTTTGGATCGGCGAGCGGCATCGTCGTTCAGCGACCCGATCAACGCCATGCTGGCCTGCGACGTGTCGCTTGGCCTGCCGGGCGACATGCTGGTCAAGGTCGACCGCACCAGCATGGCCAACGCGCTCGAAACCCGTACGCCTTATCTTGACGACCGCGTGGTCGAATGGGCCTTCGCCCTGCCGGGCTCGCAGAAGCTGGCATTGATGGGCGGCCGGCCGGTCGGCAAGCGCATTCTGCGTTCGGCGTTCCGCGACCGCCTGCCGGCCGAGGTCTTCACGCGGCCCAAGCGTGGTTTTGAAATGCCGGTCGCGGCCATGCTGAACGGCCCGGCCGCGGAGCGTCTGGCCGCCGCGACCGAGACCCAAGCGCTGGCGCGCCAGGGGCTGTTCAATCCCGGCCAGATCGCGGCCTGGTCTGCGGAGCTTGCGAGCGGCCGCCGCGATACGTCCTGGCAGCTATGGACGCTGTTGGCGTTTCAGGAATGGGCGCGATTGCATCGCCGTCCCGAGGCTTTGCCGTAATCGGCTACGTTCCAATTTAATCGTCTGCCCTCGATGACGAAGTGTTAGTTTGGGGTCGGATTCGCGCTCTCAGGAAATCGCATCGATGGTTGGGTGGCTGACGATATGGGTTCGGCGTCTGGGCGCGCGAATTCGGTACCGCACGGGAGAAATCGTGCGGCGGGTTGTCAGAAAGCTCGTCGAAACGGTCATCACCGATCTCGACCTGATGTGGCAAATTCGTGGGGTCATGTCCTCCGCAGAATTTGAACATGACTATCTGTCCCACGCGAAGGGTTTCAAAGGCAGGAGCGAATTGCTGAGCTGGGCTTTGGATCAGGCCAACGACAAGGACGGCCTCTTCATGGAGTTTGGCGTTTACAAAGGGGACTCGCTCAATCTTCTTGCCGATCTGAAGCCGGAAGTAACGTGGCACGGGTTCGATTCATTCGTCGGCCTGCCGGAAGATTGGTCGCTGGGTGCCAAGGCCGGAGCCTTCGACGTCAAACACAAGCTCCCGCCGGTCCGTTCCAACGTGAGGCTCGTATCTGGTTTTTTCGACAAGACACTCGAACCGTTCCTGATGCAGAACCCGGGCAAGAAGGTCGCTTTCCTGCATGTGGATTGCGATCTCTATAGCTCTACGAAGACCGTGCTTACGGCTCTTCGAGACAGGCTCGTGCCGGGCAGCATCATTCTGTTCGACGAATTGATCAATTATCCAGGATGGCAGGATCAGGAGTATCGCGCCTTCATGGAATACGTCGCGGAGCAGAATGTTTCGTTCGAATATATCGGCTATGTCCGGACAAGCTGTCGCGTGGCCGTCAAGCTGACGAGGGCGACAGAGCGGCCGAGCTCAACGGATGGAAGATAGTGCCCCTCGCGCTTATCCCTGATTTTGTTCGGTGGGCGGCGCGGGCGAACGCCACGCCATCGCAGGGCTGTCGAAGTTCAAGAGCCACACCGCTCCGCCGATCAGGCCCGTGACGAACATCACGGCGCCGAGCAGGACCGACACCACCAGCCCGTCGGCCGCCGGCAGTCCGGCGTAAGAGAACGCCATCACCAGCGCGCTCTCGCGCACGCCCCATCCGGCAATCGAAACCGGGATGGTGGCAATCAGCATCACCGGCAGCACCAACAGGAAGGCGTCGCCAACGCTGATGCCGGAGCCGATGCCTTGCGCCACGCCCCAGGCTTGGCGCGCTGGCGCGGCAGGGCCTGTTCCATCCGGGCCAGATCGCGACTTGGATGCAGGAACTCGCAAGCGGGCGCCGCGACACCTCATGGCAGTTGTGGACATTGCCGGCGTTTCAGGAATGGGCGAGAATGCATCGTCGGCCGGAGGCCCTCGGTTGATTGGTCGTCTGAGTGTGCGTGTTCGCGCAATTGGGGTGCGTTGGTACATATGCGTCGAGACGAGCGCGCTTTTGATCCGACCGAAGGCCAAGCCGAAATCGCGGCGATTGAAGCACAATGGACCCGCATCTGGGAGGCCCAGGGCGGTCCTAAGGATCGCGCCGAGTCGATCAAACGGCGCGAAGAATTTCAGGTCATGTGGCCGTACATCCAGCAGATGCCCAAGGGCAGCCGGCTGCTTGATGGCGGTTGCGGGCTTGGCGACTGGGTCGCGTGGCTCACCCGCGCGGGCTATCCTACACTAGGGCTTGACATCTCGCAGGTGACGATCGGTCAACTGCGAAAACTGCACACCGACATGCAGTTCGAGGTCGGCGACATTCGCGCGACTGGGCTGCCTCCGGAATCGTTCGACGGCTATTTTTCCTGGGGAACTTTCGAGCACTTCGAAGAGGGATTCGGGCCAGTGGTAACCGAAGCATTTCGTGTGCTGAAGCCGGGCGGACGGCTCTTTATCTCTGTACCGTTCGTCAATGTACGGCACGCGCTGGCCGCAACGTTGCTCGAACCGTGGCGCCGGGCCCCGGACACCGAGGCTCGCCGCTTCTATCAATGGAGACTGACACGCGCAGAGTTGGCGCATACCCTCGCGCTTCACGGCTTCGCCGTTGACGACGTCAAGATGATCCACAAGCGTTCCGGCATTCAGCGCTGGTTGAACGGCACGTTCGGCCTGAACGTAAATTCAAAGCTTACCAAAGGCACGGCACTGCTGTTGTGTCCGCTCGTACCGAGGGTGATGGCGGCTCACATGATCCTGGCGATTGCGCAGAAGCCTCGATGACGCCTCATCGAAACCGGGTCAAAGGAACGCCCGCTAACTCTGTTTGGTGGGCGGCGCGGGCGAACGCCACGCCATCGCCAGTGCAGGGCTGTCGAAGTTCAAGAGCCACACCGCTCCGCCGATCAGGCCCGTGACGAACATCACGGCGCCGAGCAGGACCGACACCACCAGCCCGTCGGCCGCCGGCAGTCCGGCGTAAGAGAACGCCATCACCAGCGCGCTCTCGCGCACGCCCCATCCGGCAATCGAAACCGGGATGGTGGCAATCAGCAGCACCGGCAGCACCAACAGGAAGGCGTCGCCAACGCTGATGCCCGAGCCGATGCCTTGCGCCACGCCCCAGGCCTGCACGGCGGTCGAGATGTGGATCAGCAGAGAGACCAGCACGATTGCCGATGCCGAGCCGCGCGCACTGAGCATCTGGCCGGCGAGCACCGACAGTTCGGCGAGATTTCGCGTGAGCTTCCAGCGCGTCAGCAGCGGCCAACGGCCGAGCGCGAGGAACACGAGCCCGCCCAGCAGAAAGCCGAAGCCGATAACGACCAGCACGATGCGCGCGATCGGATCGGAGATCAGGCCGAACGACCAGTAGAGACCTGCTGCAACACAAGCGGCGAGCGCCAGCACGCCGATGAAGCGGTCGAGCAGCACCGAATAGGTCGAGCGCGTCCATCCAGCGCCGGCACGCCCGAGCAGCCAGATGCGCGCGGCATCGCCGCCGACGGTGGACGGCAGAACCTGGCTGAAGAACGTCGCGATCATATTGAAGCGAATGGCTTGCGGCGCCGTCATCGGCGCATCGCAAAGAAGTGCGATCTGGCGCCAGCGTAGCGCGACCAGCACGACCTGCACCAAGCAGATGGCGACGCCAACGGCAAGCCAAGCAAGTTCCAGCCGGTTCAGCCGTTCGCCGATGGTGCTGAGGTCGATGCGGCGGAGCGAAAAATAGAGCAGCAGGGCCGACACCGCGAGCTTCGCTGCAACCAACAAAAACCGCCGCATGGCCACGCCCGTTTGAACCGGGCGCACGCAACCATCATTCCCGTTAAAAAGCAACGAGACGCAGGCGGAATCGATGACCGGCCGATCATGCAGGACGCCATCGCCCGCGCCCGCAAGACGCCGAACGTGGCGATCGCCTGGGCTTCGACCCGCGAGGTGCTCAAAGTGATCGAGGCGGACGCGATGGGGTGCCACATCATCACGGCGCCCGCCGATGTCCTCGAAAAGCTGCCGGCGACCCAGAACCCCGCCGAACTGTCGCTATCGGCCATGAAGGCGTTCTGCGACGATGCTCTGGCGGCCGGCTTGACCCTGGCAATCCCGGGAAAAATGCACGCCGCGGAGTAACTGCGGGCGAACCGCAATCGACACTTGCGGTCCGTATATTGCCCATGACCCCTGTAATGCATTGACGCAAAACGTGTTTGGGCATTTCCGCAGGTAATATTCGCCAGCCGGTGCAGAGCATGCTACTGACGGGCCGGGGTCACTAAGCCGTTGGGGAAATAGGGCAATCATGGTGCAAGCCGTGACAGATACCGCGCCGCTGCGTATCGGCGTAATTGGCGTGGGCACCATGGGCTCGAACCATGCCCGGGTTCTCGCCGGACTGCCCAATGCCCAGTTGATTGGCGTTGCCGATCCCGATCGCGGCCAGCGCGATCTGGTCACGCGCGTGCTCGGCTGCCCGGCGGTGACTGAATACGAGGCATTGCTGCAGCTTGGCGTCGATGCCGTGTCCATCGCCGCGCCGACCCACCTGCACCACAAGATCGCGCTCGACTGCATCGGGCGCGGCATCCATGTGCTGGTCGAGAAGCCGATCGCCTCCACGGTCGAGGAGGGGCGCGACATCATCGCCGCCGCCAAGAAGGCCGGCGTGACGTTGATGGTCGGCCATGTCGAGCGCTTCAACCCGGCCGTGACTGCGATCAAGCAAGCGATCCGCGGCGAAGACATTCTTTCCATCGGCATCACCCGCGTCGGTCCGTTTCCGCCGCGCATGTCGAATGTCGGCGTGGTGATCGATCTCGCCGTGCACGACATCGACCTGATCCAGTGGTTCACCGATTCCGACATCGTCGAAGTGCAGCCGCAGCTTTCGAGCGCGGTGGCCGAGCGCGAAGACATCGCACTTCTGCAATTCCGCACCGCCTCGGGCGTGCTCGCGCACATCAACACCAACTGGCTGACGCCATTCAAAGCCCGCAACGTCACGGTCGCGACGCGCGGCAAATACGTGATGGGCGATCTGCTGACCCGCCAGGTCACCGAATGCTTCGGCTTTCAGCCTGACGGCGCCTATTCGATGCGGCATGTCTCGGTCGGCCATGACGAGCCGTTGCGCGCCGAACTTCTCGCCTTCATCGACTCGGTCCGCACCGGCAAGCCCGCCGCGGTCACCGGCGAGGAAGGCGTGGCGAGCCTTGAGATCGCGACGCGCTGCCTTGAACATCGTCCCGCCGTGAGTGCCTCCGCATCGCGCAACCAGAGCCCGCGCCGGATTGCCGGCTGACGCGTGCCTTCCTCGCCGTACATGAACTTGAATTGCTGATGAACCAGACCGTCCGTACTCCTGTCGCTCCGATCCCGTTCATCGACGTGGCTGCCCAGCGCCGTCGTCTCGGCCAGGCCATCGACGATGCCATCGCGCGGGTGACTGCGAGTTGCCTGTTCATCCAGGGGCCGGAGGTTGCCGATTTCGAGGCGCGGCTCGCGGATTTCTGCGGCGCGCGTTATGCGGTGGGCTGCGCCAGCGGCACCGACGCGCTGATGCTGGTGCTGATGGCGCAGGGCATTGGCCCGGGCGACGCGGTGATCTGTCCGGCCTTCACCTTCTGCGCCACCGCCGAAGTGGTGGTGTTGCTCGGCGCCACGCCGGTGTTTGCCGACGTCGATGAGGAAACCTTCAATCTCAACGCGGCGAGCGTGAAGCGTGCGGTCGCGACGGCGCGCCGGATGGGGCTCAGCCCCAAGGCGCTGATCCCGGTCGATCTGTTCGGCCTGCCGGCCGATTACGACGCGCTGCTGCCGGTGGCCAAGGAAGAAAAGCTGTTCGTGCTCGACGATGCGGCGCAGGGCTTTGGCGCGACGTACAAGGGCCGGAAGCTCGGCACCATCGCGCCAGCCACGGCGACGAGCTTCTTTCCGGCCAAGCCGCTCGGCTGTTACGGCGACGGCGGCGCCGTGCTGACCGATGACGCGGGCTTGGTCGAGGTGCTCAAGAGCCTGCGCGTCCACGGGCAGGGCGCCGACAAGTACGACAACGTCCGGATCGGCATGACGAGCCGCCTCGACACCATCCAGGCCGCGGTGCTGATCGAGAAGCTGAAAATCTTCGCCGACGAGATCGAGGCCCGCGACCGCGGGGCGCGGCGTTACGCCGAAGGCCTGAAAGACGTCGCGATCGTCCCCGTGGTCCCCGAAGGGATGACGTCGGTCTGGGCGCAATACACCATCCGTTTGAAGCCGGGCGTGCGGGACGGTCTTGCCACAAAGCTTAAAGCCCAGGGCATCCCGACCGCCATTTACTATCCGAAACCTTTGCATCGTTTGGAGGCTTACAAGCGCTTCCCGGTGGCCGATAATGGTATTCCGGTCACCGATCAGCTTGCCGAAGAAGTGATCAGTTTGCCGATGCACGCCTATCTTGACGTCACGACGCAAGATCGGGTCATTGAGGCGGTCCGCGCCGCGCTTCGGCCGTAGATTAGGCGTCCAAACGCGGCCCTATTGTTGATCCGTGCGGATTGTACCGCCTCCGGGGATGGATGCTCACCCGAGCTTTAGCGATTGCCTCGATGCTGATGCTCGGCGGCTGTGCCATGTCCGGGCTGCTGCCGGATTGGACCTCGAACGATGCGGCGGGGCCTGAGCCGGCCTACAAATTCCTGATCGCCAACAAGCTCAAGGAAATCATCGGCAATGCGGCGCCGACCGACACATTGGAGATTTCCAAAGCCGACCGCCTGGAGTCGCTGAAAGGCGCGTCCTGGCGGGTCTGCGTCAAGGCGCAGAAGTTTCTGCTGCCGCCGCGCTACTATGCGGTGTTCTTCCAGCGCGATGAGATGGTCGATTCTCGATTGTCGGTGTTGATCGACCAGTGCGAAATCCAGTCTTTTTCCGCTTTCGACTGGAAGACTGAAGCCAATAAGCCGCCGCCGGCGCGTTGAATTGGTTCTCGTCAGCGGTCGCTGAGCGCTGAAAGCTGATCTGCAATGGGGCGCGGTGCCCAGCCGGACTTGATGCCGAGGTCGTCGAGCAGGACCTGAGCGGCGTTGTAACCGGGCAGCCCGGTGATGTTACCGCCCGGGTGGCTGCTGGAGCCGCAAAGATACAGGCCTGGCAGGTGCGCACGATACGCGCCGGCGCCGGGGAAGGGCCGGTGGTGGCCGATCTGACCGTTGGTGAAAGCACCGACCAGGAGGTCGCCCTCGCGCATGTTCGGCAGCGACCGCTCGGTGTCGAGCGGCGTGCGGGTGAACTGGTCCAGTACGGCATCGGCGAGATTCGGGGCGTGCTTGCGCCACAGGGCGAGCATGTCGCGGCCATGCGCCTCGCCGCCGCCGGACCAGCCGGCCTTCAGGTGATACGGCAGCTTCTCCCACATGAAGGCGGTGTGCTGGCCGGCCGGCGCCTGGCTCGGGTCGAACAGCGTGGGACACGCGCCCCACATCACCGGCGGCGGAATGGTGCCGCTCTCGTGGTGGCGGACGATGTCGTTGAACTGGTCGGACGCGTCGAGCCCCATGATGACCATGAAGGCTTTGGCGAGCTCCGGGAATTTGGCGGCCGCCGTGTAGCGGGGCGGCTCGCGCAGATTGAGATGCAGCGCAAACAGCGGCGCGAGCAGATTGTACTGGAAGGCCTGCACGCGGTCGCGGATCTCGAGGGGCACCAGCGTCTCGTCGAGAAGTTCGAGAAAAGTCTGATGCGGATTCAGCGAGGACGCGATGAAGTGCCGCGCCCGGATCGTCTCGCCGTCCGCGGTCTCGATGCCGACGGCGCGGCCGCCCTCCACCACGATGCGCTTCGGTTCGGTCAGCAGCCGGAATTCGCCGCCGCTCTTGCGCACGGCGCCTTCGAGCGCCCGGGCCAGCGCTGCGGTGCCGCCGCGCGACATCTGAGCCTTGGCGGGGCTCGCCAGAAGCGCCGCGATGTGATGGCCGAAGCCGCGAACGCGTAGGTCGACCTCCCGCAAGCCGTTGAAGAACAAGAGGCCGGCTTGCACCGTGGGATGCTCGAACTCCTGTTTGACGAATTCGAGAGGTGACAGCGCGCTCACCTCGATCAGCCGGCGGCCCGCGGCGCTGCGCTCGAGCAGGCGCCGGCGCTCGGCCGGCGGCAGCGGCGGCGCCTTGGCTTCCGGAGTCAGGATGTTCTGCACGATCGGCACGAACTCATGCTGCCATCGGCGCAGGGTCTCGGCATCCTTGCGGCTGAACTGCTCGAACGACTTTACGGTGCGTTCGATGTCGGTCCACCAGGCCAGAACGCCATCGTCCTGCGTGATCAGCGCGACGTTCAGCTCGGGCTCGATGTAGCGCGCGCCGTGCCGCTCGAGTTCGAGGTCGGCGTACCACGGCATCGCGGTGATGGCGCGCTGGAAGAAGGCATGGGTGTTGTGCAGGAAGCCCGGATGACGCGGGTCTTCCAAGGTCGAGAGTCCGCCGCCGGTCACGGCCTTGCGCTCGATCGTCAGCACCCTCATGCCGGCCTTGCCGAGATAGGCCTGCAGGATCATGCCATTGTGGCCGGCCCCAAGGATGATGCCGTCGTAGGTGCTGTCCAT